>DASTOJ010000167.1:0-15614 GCA_035762565.1 Candidatus Methylomirabilota bacterium
CCTGGAGGGTCCGGGCCGGCTTGCCGCGCAGGTCGGCGGGCGGCTCGGCCGCCACCGCCAGCAACGGCCGACCCCGGCGCGCGGCCTCCTCGTCGAGGCGGCCCAGCGTGCCCGGGCCGATGCCGCGGGGGGGCGCGCCGATCGCGCGCCGGAACGCCACGTCGTCGGCCGGGTTGACCGTCAGCCGCAGGTAGGCGAGCGTGTCCTTGATCTCCTTGCGCTCGTAGAACCGCACGCCCCCGACGATCACGTAGGGGATGCGTCCGCGCCGCAGGGCATCCTCCAGCACTCGCGACTGGGCGTTGGTGCGATAGAAGACCGCGACCCCGTCCCATGGCACGCCCTGACGGCGCAGCTCGAGGATCGCCTGGGCGACGAACGAGGCCTCCTCGTGCTCGTCCCAGGCCCGGTAGAGCTTGGCCGGCTCGCCGGCCGGGTTCTCGGTCCACAGTGTCTTGTCCTTGCGCTGCACGTTGTGGGCGATGACCCCGGCCGCCAGCGACAGGATGCTCTGCGTCGAGCGATAGTTCTGCTCGAGGCGAACGACCTTGGTGCCGGGGAAGTCCTCCTCGAAGTCGAGGATGTTGTGGATGTCGGCACCCCGCCACTTGTAGATCGACTGGTCAGAGTCCCCAACCACACACACGTTGCGATGCTCGGCCGTCAGCAGCCGGATGATCCGGTACTGGGCGCGGTTGGTGTCCTGGTACTCGTCCACGAGGACCGAGCGCCAGAGGCGCTGATAGTAGGCGAGCACGTCCGGGTGCTCCGAGAGCAGACGGACCACGAGGAGCAGGAGGTCGTCGAAGTCGACGGCGCCGGTTTCGCGCAGGCGCTTCTCGTAGCGCGAGTAGACCAGCGCCGCTTTCTTTTCCCACGGCCCCCGGGCGTCGCGCAGGGCCTCGCTCACCGCCGTCATCTGGTTCTTGAGGAACGAGATGCGGTGGACGGCGGCGCTGGGCGTGAAGGTCCGGTCGGCCAGCTCGCCTTCCTTCATGCACTCCTTGACGAGCGCCAGCCGGTCGTCCTCGTCGTAGATCGTGAAGTGCGCAGGCAGGCCGACGTGCGAGCCGTGCTGGCGCAGGACGCGGACGCACACCGAGTGGAAAGTGGCGAGCAGGGGCGGCTTGAGGCCGACGGGCGCCAGCAGCGCCTCCACCCGGCGCGCCATCTCACCGGCCGCCTTGTTGGTGAATGTCACCGCCAGCAGGGAGCGCGGCGACAGGCCGCGCGGTCCCAGCAGCCAGGCGATCCGGTAGGCGATGACCCGCGTCTTGCCGCTGCCGGCCCCGGCGAGGACGAGCAGCGGCCCGTCGCCGGCGGTGACGGCTTCACGCTGGGCAGGGTTCAGGTCGTCGAGGAGGTGCTCCAACCGCGCGGACACGACGCGATTGTACCCGACCGACAATTTTTGCGCGTCGACAGGCCAAATCGTCACGAGAGGGCGATCGTCGGACCCGGTCTCGCTTTCACTTATCGGGAGCTTGGGGAGCGCCCGGCGTGGCACATCGCTTGCCCTTTCCCCGGCGCCATGAAGCGAATCCTCATCGTCGAGGACAACGAGGTCGTCCAGGACATCCTCCGCCAGTTCTTCGAGGCCCGCTACCGCGTGCAGATCGCCGGCAACGCCTCGCAGGCGCTCGGCATCATCGTCCGCGGCGCCCCCGATCTCGTCCTGCTCGACATCAAGATGCCGGGCCTCGACGGGCTCACCTTCCTGAAGTCCCTGCGGGAGATGGGCGTCGGCGTGCCGATCTTCGTGATGACCGGCTACGATTCGCTGCAGGTCGCGCAGGACGCCCTCAACGCGGGGGCCAACGGCTACCTGCCCAAGCCCTTCGACCTGCTGCACCTCGACCGCCTCGTCGCCGACGCCTGCGGCACCGAAGCCCTGCAGGTTTGATTGATTACATGGGGGGCCTCGGACGGGCCCCCCAAGCCCCCCGACGCTCGGCACGCCCCGGCGGAGCCGGGTCGCGCCTCGATCACCCGCGCGGGCCTCGTGGTGGCCCCATGCCCCTATCGCCCCCCGACGCTCCGCATGCCCCCGACGGAGCCGGGGACGCCCGCGCGACCGAAGCCGCTATTCGACGGTGACGGACTTGGCCAGGTTGCGGGGCTTGTCCACGTCGCAGCCACGGCGCACCGCGATGTGATAGGCGAGGAGCTGCAGGGGGATCACGGTGATCAACGGGGCCAGAAGGTCGGCGGCCGGGGGCACCTCGATCACGTGCTGGGCCTTCGAGGCGACCACCTTGTCGCCGGTCTGCACGACCGCGATCACCTGCCCCTCGCGGGCGCGCACCTCCTCGATGTTGCCGAGCATGCGCTCGTAGGAGCCGTCGCGCGGAGCCAGCGCCACCACCGGAAATCCGTCGTCGATGAGCGCGATGGGCCCGTGCTTCATCTCCCCGCCGGCGTAGCCCTCGGCGTGGATGTAGGACAGCTCCTTGAGCTTGAGAGCGCCCTCCAGCGCAATGGGAAACTGCAGGCCGCGCCCGAGATAGAGGAAGTCACGGGCGCTCGACAGGTGGCGCGCCAGCGTCGCCACCGGGCCGTCGAGCTCGAGGGTCTTTTCGACCAGCCGGGGGATCTCGACCAGGTCCTGGATGCGTTTGCGGACGTCCTCGGCGGTGAGGACACCGCGCAACCGGCCCAGCCACAGGCTCAGCAGGTAACTGGCCACGATCATCGTCGAGAACGCCTTGGTGGAGGCCACGCCGATCTCGGGCCCGGCGTGCATGTAGAGCGTGCCGGTGGCCTCGCGGGCGAGCGCGGAGCCGACGACGTTGGTGATGGCCAGAATCGGCGCGCCCTTGAGCCGGGCCGCCTTGACGGCGCCCAGCGTGTCCGCCGTCTCGCCGGACTGGGAGACCGCGACCACCAGCGTCTCGGGTCCCACGATGGCGTCACGGTACCGGAACTCCGATCCCAGGTCGACCTCGGCCGGCAGGCCGGCCAGCCGCTCGATCATCGAGCGCCCGAGCAGTGACGCGTAGGAAGCGGTGCCGCACGCGACGAACACCACGCGCTGGATGGCGCGGGCCGTCGAGGGGTCGAGGTTCACGTCGGGCAGCAGGATGTTGCCCGTCTCCGGCGCGATGCGGCCGCGGAAGGTGTCGGTGATGGCCCGCGGCTGCTCGTACATCTCCTTGAGCATGAAGTGCCGGTAGCCACCCTTCTCGGCCATGATCGGGTCCCACAGGATGCGCACCGGCTCGCGCTGCACCGGCTGGTCGTCGAGCGTGCTCAGCTCGACACCCTCGGCGGTCACCACCACGACCTCGCCGTCCTCCAGGATGAGGACGTCCCGCGTGTGGCCGAGGATGGCGGGGATGTCGGAGGCCACGAACATCTCGCCGCGGCCCAGCCCGACGACGACGCTCCCGGCGCCGTGCTTGGCCGCCACCAGGCGATCGGGGGCGGTCGTCGAGACGACACCGATGGCGTAGGACCCTCGGAACTCGTTGAGCGCGCGCTTGACCGCGCGGTCGAGGCGTCCGGCACCCCTGAGGTGGTGCTCGATCAGGTGGGCCAGCACCTCGGTGTCCGTCTCCGAGCGGAAGGTGTGCCCCTCGGCCAGCAGCCGTTCCTTGATCTCGAGGTAGTTCTCGAGGATGCCGTTGTGGACGACGACCAGCGTGCCGCCGCAGTCGGTGTGGGGGTGGGCGTTGTCGTCGGAGGGACGGCCGTGGGTGGCCCAGCGCGTGTGGCCGATGCCGAGCGTGCCCGCCACCGGACGCTCGCGCAGGATGCCCTCCAGCACCTTCATGCGCCCCGCCGCCCGCCGCACTTCCAGCACGCCGCTGTCGCCGAGCACGGCCACGCCCGCCGAGTCGTAGCCGCGATACTCGAGCCGCTTGAGGCCATCGACGATGATGCCGACCGCGTTCTTCTCCCCGACATAGCCGACGATTCCGCACATGATCAGTGTTCCTTCTTCGCGCCGTGCTGGGCTCGCTTGCGGGCGGCCCAGCCTTCCTTGGCGATCTGCTGGCTCCGCTCGACGGCCAGCGCGTCGGCTGGCACGTCCTTGGTGATCACCGAGCCCGAGCCGATGTAGGCGCCCTCGCCGATCGTGACGGGCGCCACCAGGCTCACGTTGGTGCCGACGAAGGCGCCGTCGCGGATGGTGGTCTCGTGCTTGACGAAGCCGTCGTAGTTGCACGTGATGGCGCCGGCCCCGATGTTCACGCCGTCGCCGACCGTGGCGTCGCCGATGTAGCTCAGGTGGGGGGCCTTGCTGCCGCGGCCCAGGCGTGACTTCTTGATCTCGACGAAGTTGCCCACCTTGGCCCTGGCCCCGATCACCGCCCTGGGCCGCAGGTGAGCGAACGGCCCCAGCTCGGCGGCCTCCTCCACCTCGGCGTCGGTCAGCACGCAGTACGGCCGCAGGCGGACGCCGTCGGCCAGACGGCTGGCGACGATGTGGCAGCCGCTCCCGATCACGCAGTCCGAGCCGATGGTCGTCGCGCCCTCGATCTGCACGTTCGGGTAAAGCGTCGTGTCGGGCCCGATCGCCACCGTGTCGTCGACGTAGGTGGAGGCGGGATCCAGCACCGTCACGCCCTCGGCCATCAGGCGGTCGAGGATCCGCCCGCGCTGGATGGCGGCCAGGGTGGCGAGCTGCTTGCGGTCGTTCACGCCCATGGCCTCGACCGGATCGGCCACGCCCACGGCTTCGACCCTCGCGCCGGCCCGGACGAGGACGCCGATGACGTCGGTGAGGTAGAGCTCACCCTGGTCGTTGTCGGGCCGGAGCTCGCCCAGTGCCGACCACAACCGCGCCGCCTCGAAGCAATACACGCTCGTGTTGATCTCCCCGATCTTCCTCTCGTCGTCGGTGGCATCGCGGTCCTCGACGATGCATTTCACCCGCCCGCCCTGGCGCAGCACGCGACCGTAGCCCTGGGGGCGCTCGACGACGGCGGTGAGCACGGTGGCGGCGGCCCGGCTCGCCCGGTGGTGCTCGACCAGCCGCTCGAGCGTATCCAGCAGCAGGAGCGGCATGTCGGCGGCCACCACGAGCAGGGTACCGCTGTCGGGGCAGGCGGTCCGGGCCTGGAGCACGGCATGGCCGGTGCCGAGTCGCTCGCGCTGCTCCACGACGGCCACGTCGCCGCCGGCGATCGACTGCACACCCTCGGCGTTGGGCCCGACGACCATCACGACCCGGTCACCGAGCGTCCTGGCCAGGCGCAGGGGATAGGAGATCAGCGGGCGCCCGCAGAGCATATGCAGCACCTTGGGCATGCGCGACCGCATGCGCTTGCCTTCGCCAGCGGCCAGGATGAGCGTGGTCACGCCATTCATCGCGGGGACGTTCATTCTAGCACCGGGCGGCGGCAAGGCTCATGCCACATATGAATGCCCGTGCCGGCGAGGGCTTGCGAGCGTCGGCGTGGAAGCGGCGCGTCACTTCTGGTCAGCGCACGTCCCGCAAGTGAGACAGCAGCCCACTGATGCGGGCAGGCAAGGCCGCCCTGAACTCCAGGCGCTGGCCCGTGGCGGGATGCACGAACGCCAGGGCCGTGGCATGCAGGGCGAGCCCGTCGAACGGGACCGGAAGTGGAGGCCGCCGGCGGCCGTAAACGGCGTCGCCGGCGATGGGATGGCCCAGTGACGCCAGGTGGACGCGGATCTGGTGTGTCCGCCCCGTTTCCAGTCGCGCCTCGAGATAGGTGAACCGGGCGAAGCGCTCGAGAACATGGAAGTGGGTCACCGCGGGTCGCCCCTGGCCCGCCGGACGCACCGCCATGCGCGTGCGGTCCCGGGGATCGCGGCCGATCGGCCTGTCGACGACGCCCTGGGCGGCGGCGACGCGTCCGTGCGCGACCGCCAGGTAGACGCGGTGAACGGTGCGGGCGGCAAGCTGGGAGGTGAGCGACTCGTAGGCGCCCTGGGTCTTGGCGACGACGAGCAGCCCGGAGGTGTCCTTGTCGAGGCGATGGACGACCCCGGGCCGGCGCGGGCCGCCGACACCCGCGGTGCCCGGCGCGTGCGCGAGCACCCCGGCGGCCAGCGTTCCCCGAGCGTGGCCGGCGCCGGGATGCACGACCATGCCGGCCGGCTTGTCGAGAACCAGCACGTGCTCGTCCTCGTGGATCACGCTGAGGGCGATCCGCTCCGGCTCGAGCGTCTCGGGCGCCAGCGGCGGGATGTCGACCTCGACGCGCTCGCCCGAGACGACCCGGTGTGACGACTTGCGCCGGATCCCATCCACGCGCACGTGCCCGGCATCGATGAGTGCCTGGATCTTGGCGCGGGACATGGTGGGAACGGTCTCGGCCAGCCAGCGATCCAGCCGAAGGCCGGCTCGCTCGCGCGCGACGGTCAGCTGCCTCGACTCCACGGCTGGCAGCGTACTCGATGTCGACTCTCACGGCGTCGACGGCTCACGGCGGACCATCCCCCGCCGCCGGGAACTTTCGGCGTGCCACCAGGTCCAACGGGGTACGGGCCGGCAGGGCGCGTCCACCGCGTCCGCCGGCGACGAGCCCGGCCTGGAGGACACGATGACGACGAGCCGACGTGAGGTGCTCTGGGTGGTGGGGTTGGCGGCGGTCGGGGGCATGCTCGTGCCGGGGCAGGCCGGAGCGGATCGTCTCCGCATCCTCGACGGCCCGGCCGCAGCCGGCCTGGGCGCCGACCGAAGTCCAGAGCTGGAGCGCCTGGTGGGGATGCTCACCCTCGGCGACACGCGCCAGCGGGGGGCACTGTCGATCGTCTGGCTCCACGCCCTCGCCGCGGCGCCGGCCCTCGACGTGGCCACGCTGGACGAGGCCCACGCGGCCGGCTCGCTCGTCGTCACCGAGCGCGAGCGCGCGGCGGTGCCGGACCTGATCGTCGACAACCGCGGCAAGCGGGCCGTGCTGCTGCTCGCCGGCGAGATCCTGCTGGGCGGCAAGCAGCACCGGGTGCTCGCGGAGGACGTGCTCCTGCCGCCGCGGAGCGGACCGCGCAGCATCGGTGTCTACTGCGTCGAGGCCGGCCGCTGGTCGGGAACGAGCGAGCGCCTGGAGTCGAAGGGGACGTTCGCCCCCCCGCGCCTGCGCTCCGAGGTTCTCGACCGGGCCGACCAGCAGCGCGTCTGGAGCGCCGTGAGCCAGTACGCCGCGCGCGCGGCGGCGGCGTCGCCCACGCAGAGCTACGAGGCGGTCGTGGAGCAGCCCGAGGTCAGGGAACACCTCCGGCACGTGGAGGACGACCTGGGTCGGCCCCCCGCCGGTTCGGTCGGTGCCGCGGCGTTCACGGGCGCCCGCCTGGCCGGCCTCGACGTTTTCCAGAACGCGTCACTCTTCGGGCGGCTCTGGCCCAAGCTCCTCCGCGCCCACGCCGTGGAGACCCATCGCCGCCACGTCCAGGCGGGCGTCGGTCCGAGCGAGCACGAGAGGCGCCTGCACGCGGCGCTGGGGGCAACCCAGCGGGCGCACGGCGGATCCCGCCGCAACGTCGGCGAGGGGGCGATCTTCGAGTTCCGGGTCGACGGCCTCCGCGGCGCCGCGCTCACCGTCCGCGACCAGGTCCTCCACCTCGCCGTCGTGTGAGCACCCGATTCACACGACCTCGCGCCCCTCCGCCCGCGCGCCGCGCGGCTCGGCGAGCATCCGCAGCGCCAGCAGGGCGACGCCGATGGTGATCGCCGAATCGGCGACGTTGAAGGCCGGCCAGTGCCAGCCCCGCCAGTACACGTCGACGAAATCGACGACGGCGCCGAAGCGGGCGCGGTCGATGAGGTTACCGACCGCCCCGCCGAAGATCAGCCCGATCGCCAGGCGCCCGGTCGGGCCGCCCGCCGGCAGCACGCGGAGCGCGACCCGAGCCAGCACCGCCAGCGCCACCAGGGAGAGCGCCGCGACGGTCCAGCGCCATGCCTCGGGCAGGCCGCCCAGCAGGCCGAAGGCGAGGCCGGGATTGAGCACGAGCGTCAGCGACAGCAGGCCGTCGACGACGGGGACGGGAACCCCGAGGACGAGATACTGCAGGACGACGGCCTTGGTGATCTGGTCGAGCGCCACGACGGCGCCGGCCAGGAGGAGCAGCCGGATCACGCGGTGACGACGGCCGTGCAGCGATCGCAGAGGCTGGGATGCCCGGCGTTCCGGCCGACCGCCGGGCTGCGCATCCAGCAGCGCTCGCACTTGTCGCCCGGGGCCCGGTCGACCTCGATCACCAGGCCCGGGATCTCCTGGCTCTCGTACTGCACGCTGGCGGTCCCGCCGCCGCCCAGCTCCACGCGCGAGACGATGAACAGCGTCGGGAGCAGGTCCCGCTTGGCCCCCAGCAGCGCCGGCAGGTCCTCGGGCGCGCTGGCGATCCGCACCGACGCCTCCAGCCCGCTGCCGATCAGCTTGCGGGCCCGCGCCAGCTCGAGCCCCCGCGCGACCTCGCGCCGCACCTCGAGCAGCCGATCCCACTCCCGCTTGAGGGTGTCGTCCAGCCACTCGAGGGGTACCTCGGGGAACCGCTCGAGGTGCACGCTCTCCGCGTGGGTGCCCGCAAGGTGGCGCCACGCCTCCTCGGCGGTGAAGGTCAGGATCGGCGCCATGAGCCGGGCCAGCGCCACGAAGACGTCGTAGCACACCGTCTGGGCCGCCCGCCGCCGCGGATCGGCGGCCGCCGACGTGTACAGGCGGTCCTTGATCACGTCGAGATAGAGCGCCGAGAGATCGACGGCGCAGAAGTTGTGCACCGAGTGGAAGACGGTGTGGAACTCGTACTCCTCGTAGGCGCGGCGGACCCGATCGACCAGCCGGGCCAGGCGGTCGAGGACGAACCGGTCCACCTCGTCCAGAAGCGCGTAGGGCTGGCGGTCGCGCCGCGACTCGAAGTCGTAGAGGTTGCCGAGCAGGAACCGGAAGGTGTTCCGGAGCCGGCGGTACGCGTCGGCCAGCCGATCGAGGATCTCCAGGGACACCCGGATGTCCTCGGTGTAGTTCTCCGACGTCACCCACAACCTCAAGATTTCCGCGCCATATTTGGGCAGCACGTCGCCGAGCTCGATCGCGTTGCCGAGGGACTTCGACATCTTGCGCCCCTCGGCGTCGACGAAGAAGCCGTGGGTGAGCACGGTCCGATACGGAGGCCGGCCCCGCGTCGCCATCGACTCCAGCAGCGAGGAGTGAAACCAGCCGCGGTGCTGGTCGGAGCCCTCCAGGTAGATCTCGGCCGGCCAGTGCAGCTCGGGCCGCGCCTCCAGCACGGCGGCGTGGCTGCAGCCCGAGTCGAACCAGACGTCGAGGGTGTCCGTCTCCTTGCGGAACCGCTCGCCGCCACAGGCCCGGCAGCGCGTGCCGGGCGGCAGCAGCTCGGCCTCGCTCCGGAGATGCCACTCGTCGATGCCCCGGCCCTCGCCGAAGATGCGAGCCACGTGCTCGATCACGGCCTCGTCCAGCAGCAGCGTCCCGCAGACGGCGCAGTAGAAGGCCACGATCGGCACGCCCCACACGCGCTGGCGCGACAGCGTCCAGTCCGGGCGGTGGGCCACCATGTTGTAGATGCGCTCCTCGCCCCACGGGGGCACCCACTGCACCTGGCCCCGGATGGCCTCGAGCGTGCGCCCGCGCAGGTCCTGCTTGTCGAGCGCGGCGAACCACTGCTCGGTGGCGCGGAACAGCGTGGGGTTCTTGCAGCGCCAGCAGTGCGGATACGTGTGGTCGAGCGGCACCTGGGCGATGAGCATGCCCCGTGTGCGCAGCAGCTCGACGATCCGAGGATTGGCCTCCCACACCGTCAGGCCCGCGAAGTGCTCGACCTCCGGCACGAAGCGGCCGTCGTCGTCCACCGGGTTGTAGATCCGGAGCCCGTGCTTGCGGCCGAACTCGTAGTCCTCCTCGCCGTGGCCAGGAGCGACGTGCACCAGGCCGGTGCCGGTGTCCGTGGTGACGAAGTCTCCCGCGGCGATGATTCCCACCCGGTCAATCCACGGATGGCGATAGGCGAGCCCCTCCAGCGTCCGGCCCTCCAGCCGGTGGACCGGTTGGACGTCGGCCAGCCCCGTCTTGGCGATGAAGTCGTCGACGAGTCCCTCCGCCACGAACAGCGTCTCGTCGCCGGCCGCCAGCGTGACGTACGTTTCCTCGGGATGGACGGCGACCGCGAGATTGGCCGGCAGTGTCCACGGCGTCGTGGTCCAGATGACCAGCGACTGCCGTGGGCGGTCGGGCAGATCCGGGTGCGCCTGCACCAGCGGGAAGCGGACGTACACGGACGGCGTACGCTGCTCCTCGTACTCGACCTCGGCCTGGGCCAGCGCTGTCTTGCAGTACATGCACCAGTGCACGGGCTTGAGCCCCTTGTAGACGAGCCCGCGACCGACCAGGCGCCCGAACTCGCGTGCGATCACCGCCTCGTAGGCGGGCGCCATCGTCAGGTAGGGGTTGTCCCAGTCGCCGAAGACGCCGAGGCGCTTGAACTCCTCGCGCTGGACGTCCACGAACTTCAGCGCGTACTCCCGACAGCGACGGATCTTCTCGACCGGATCCATCACCCGCCGAACGTCCACGCCGGGCCTGTCGAGGCCCAGCTCGAGGTCGACCTTGTGCTCGATGGGCAGCCCGTGACAGTCCCAGCCGGGGACGTACACGGCGTTGTAGCCGGCCATGCTGCGCGACTTCACCACCACGTCCTTGAGCACCTTGTTCAGCACGGTCCCCAGGTGGATGTGGCCGTTCGCGTAGGGTGGCCCGTCGTGCAGGACCCACGGCGGCCGGTTGGCCGCGACCGCGCGCAGCCGCTTGTAGATTCCGATCTCGTCCCACCAGGCGAGCATCCTCGGCTCGGCCTGCGCCAGGTTGGCCTTCATGGGAAAATCGGTTTTCGGCAGGTTCAGCGTGGCTTTGTAGTCCATGACCAGGAGCCGTCATGGTACCACACGGCATTCGGGGGCTACTTCGGGGACAGGTGCACCTCGCCCTTGGTGGCGTCGATCGTCATGTTGAACCGGTCGAGGAAATCCCGGCCCAGCAGCCCGTCGCCGCTGCCACTGCCGGCCAGCTCGTAGGAGCCGACGGAGAGCTTGTCCACCCGCGCTTCGCCGACCTCCAGCGACTCGACGACGACGTAGTCGATCCGGTCGGTACCGGTGGCGCCTGTGATGTTGCCGCTCGCCACCGGCTTGGTGATGGTCACCCCGGCCGCCGCCAGCGCGCGGGGGCTCACCAGCGTGCGGTCGGCGCCGGTGTCGAGCAGCAGCTTGGTGGTGAAGCTGCCGTTGATCTTCGCGTCCACGATGATGCGCTGCCCCGGCGTGTACTTGATGACCGCCACGCCCGACGGCTTGGCAGCCGCTGGCGCGCTCGACGCGGGTGCCGCCGGAGTGTTGCGGAGACCGAGCGGAGTGGCGGTGGCCCGATAGGCCCGGGGAACGTTCTCGAGGCCGTCGACGTAGTGGTTCTGTCCGCGCTCGTCGGTGTAGCGATAGATCTCGGCCCCGGCGCGCGACGGCAGGACTGCGAGCAGCAGGCCGACACAGAGGCCGAGGACAGCGGCCCGGCGCATGACGCGATCATACCGCACACCGTAGAACGCGGTACACGACCATTTCCGGGCCGCCGGCCACTTCCACCCGGTCGAGCCGCACCCGGTGGACCGGCTGCAGCAGATCGGCGCGCGCGGCCAGATGGGGGAACCAGGTCGGGAAGATGATCACGTAGTCGGGACAGGTTTCGCCCACGAAGCGGATCACGCCGTCCTCTCCCTGGCGCCGGTACGGCAGGATCTCCGGCGTGACCAGGCCCATCAGGTCCACGACCTCGCGGCGGGAGACGTAGGCGATGGCACCGATGTCGTTGACCGCGAGCCGGGCGCCGCGGGGCGTGTTGGCGTCGACCCAGCGGCCGATACTGACCTGCATCGCCTCGATGTTCTGCACCCCCCAGGCGTAGCGTTGGGCGGCCGGCACCAGCCCCCAGAGCGCCAGAGCCAGCCACGCCGCCAGCAAGGCGCGCCGCTGTTGCCGCCAGCCGGTCCCGAGTCCCACCGCGACGACGACGACCGCCAGCGGCAGCAGATGGATCGAGTACCGGCCTTCCTGGAATCCGGGCCCGCGGTACGGCGCCAGCAGCGCCATGCCGAGCGGGTGCGCGATCAGAGCCAGCGCGACCACGCCCACCGGCCGTCCGCAGCGCCGCCACGCCAGCAGGAGGGCCGGGCTCAGGGCCAGCGGCAACAGCGCATGGGTGCGCCAGAGCCATTCCGCCCACTCGCGCAAGAACGCCCACGGCCGGACGGCGAGCGTGGTGGTCAGGGGCTCGTGCACGCCGCCCAGCCAGCCGATGAGGCCACCCTCGATCTTCGCAGCCGCCGGCGCCGGGTACGGCGCGCCGACCGTCGCGTAGGCGAACGTGACCAGCGGGGCGGCGACGGTCAGCGGCACGACGACGAACGCGGCGAGTCGACGCAGCGTCAGTGGGCGTGCCAGTGCCAGGAAGGGCAAGAGCAGGCCCGCCTCCGGCCGCGCCGCCATGGCCAGGGACGCGAGCGCCGCGGTGAGGGTGCCACGGTCGGCCGCGTGGGCCACCAGCGCGCCGGCCACCAGCAGGGCCGCGAGCGTGACCTCCATGCCCGAGAGCGCCCCCCAGGCGACGGGCCCCGCCCACAGCAGGGCCACGCCGGCGACGAGCGCCACCGCGGGGGGCGCTCCCCACGCGAGCGCGGCCTGCCGCGTGAGGATTGCGGCGCCCAGGGCGGCCGCCACCCCCAGGATTTTGGCGACGAAGACCGAGGCGCCAGCCAAAAAAACGCCGCTGCCGAGCAGCAGCGTCCACAGTGGCGCCGTGGAGCCGGCCACGGGACGGCCCGGGTTGTATGCGAAGCCGGCCCCCTCGGCCAGGTTGCGGGCGAAGTGCAGGTGGATCCAGGAATCGTCGAGCGGAAAGCCCGAGGTCCCGGCCACCTGGCGCTCGACCGCGATGAACAGCACCAGGGGCACCAGCGCCGCCAGGACGATCGACGTGGGCGGCCCCGCCATCGCGCTCCATACCTTTGCGCGGTCGGAGCGCCCCGGCAAAGCCGTCGCGCTCCTCCAAGCCGCGGTCACTCGCGGGCTCGGCTCAGCGTGTACCCCGCGTAGCTGACCGGCTTGCTGCCCAGCTGCAGCACGTAGAGATAGCGCCCGTGCGGGAGTTCGATCTCGGTGAGCCCCGGGGGCTGCTCGGTCGCCGGACTCCAGTGGTCCACGAACCAGACCAGGCGTCTGGCCCCGGCCGGCAACTCCACGGCAGTGTCGCGCAGCGGCGCCATCGCCGCCGCGCGCTGCGGCGTGTAGTAGCCGGGCGTGAGGTCGCCCACGCGCAGCTCGTAGATCGCGTACTCCGGCAGGTAGAACATGGCGTGGCGCAGCCAAGGGTACGAGCGAGTGTTCCCCAGCTCGGTGAGGATCGCCGTATCGGCGGGCGGGTACAGCCCTCGGATGGCCGTCACGAACGTGGTCATCACCTCCTCGTGCTGGCGCAGGGCGGCGGCGGTGCGACTGAAGATCCAGTCGAACGCCTCGTGCTCGGCCGCCTTGCGCCAGGCCGCCTTGGGCGTGTCGAAGTCGCGCGGCAGCGGGCGCGCGCTCACGAAGAACGCGCCGTTGGCGACGACGATCACCGTGACGGCGGCAGCCGCGAGTGCGACGCGGGCGGTCGCACGGGGCACCCGCTCCGCGACGCGGGCCAGGGCGGCCAGGAGCACACGGGCCAGCAGGATCACCAGCGCCGGCAGGAAGGTCAGGACGTAGCCGGCCTGGCCGAAGTGTACCAGCGTGTAGACCAGCACTGGCGGCACCGTCCACACGAGCAGGAACCATTCACGACGTCCCCAGCCGTGGTGCCGTACGTACCACGGCACCAGCAGAGCCACGACGGCCAGGGGGCCCAGGGCCACCAGCACCGATTCCAGCAGGTAGCGGGACATCCGGAGCGTCACGTCGAGCGGACCGCCCAGGATCGACGTCGGCCGCACCATCGTGTCGGCGAGCTGGCGCGAGGCCTCGAGGTAGCGCTCGAGGCCGCCGGTGAGCCAGACCATCGGGACGAACCAGGCGAGGACGGCCAGGCTCATGATCGCCACGCCCGCGACCACCACCCGCAGCCGCCGCACGCCCGCGACGACCGAGACCAGCCACAGCGGAAGCAGGAGCACGAGCAGCGACTGGCGGAGGCCGCCGGCCAATCCCAGGTAGCCCGCAGCCAGCCAGGCGTCGGTCTCGCTGCCGCGCAACGCCCGGAACGCGAAGTAGGCGACGACGGAGGCCATGAGCGCCTCACCGGTATAGCTGAGGCCCACCGTGCCGTAGAACCAGAACAGCGGGCTGACCGCCAGCAACGCGGCAGCCGTCAGCGCGGTGGGACGGTCGTAGATGACGCGGGCGAGCAGGTAGACGACGAAGGTCCCGGCCCCGCTGAAGGCGACGGCCAGCAGGACGTAGGCCGCCGCCGCGTCGCCGACCCAGCCGTGCGCAAGGCGCCCCAGCGCGACGTACAGGATGTAGCCCGGTGGGTGCGGCTGGTGCTTGACGACATCGTACTCGCCGAGCGCCAGCGCGAACTGGACCGCGTCCCAGTTGTACAGCATCCGGGCCCGGTACGGCAGCCGCGACAGAACCGTCAGCACGGAAAGCACCACCGCCATCAGATAGTCGAGGCGGTCGGCACGCGGCGGCATGGCGACTGAGGAGTATACGCCTCAGCCGCCGGCGGAACTGGACGGGGTCAGACCTTCTTTTCTTCTTCCTTGCGCGGGGCCGTCGGGTCTTCGGCCTTGATCTCGTTGACCCCCTTCTTGAACTCCTTGACGCTGGAGCCGAGCGAGCGGGCCAGCTCGGGCAGCCGGTTCGCGCCGAAGAGGATCAGCACGATCACGAGGATGATCAACAGCTCTTGATAGCCCAGGCCAAACATGTGGGGCTCCTTTTCTCGAACCGTCCCTCACCTTACCCCCGGGCTCAGCCCCCGCGCAAGACCCTGCGCTCCCCCACCCGGGCGGTCACGCGCCGGGCGTCGAAGAACTCCAGCAGCGGGATGGCGTACTTCCGGGAGATGCCGAGCAGGTCCTTGATGTCCCCCGGACCGATCTCCTTGCGCTCCCGCAGCATCGCCACGAGCTTGTCCTGGATGGCCGCCAGCGCCTCGGCGTGGAAGTAGAGCGATTCCTTGACCCGCACGAGCTTGCGCGCCTCGACCAGCAGCTGGAACAGCTCGTGATCCTCGTCGCCGGAGAGGCCGGCCCGGGCCAGGGCCTCCTCGGGGCTCGGCGGGGCGGCGGCAGCGCCCAGGAAGTCCTGCTCGAGGCGATCCACGGTCTCCCGTTGCGCGGGACTCAGCCGGACGTCGTGGGACGCCAAGCGCACTTTGTCGCGGTCGGTCCGCACCACGCCCTCGGCGTCGAGGCCGGCCAGGAGATGGGCGAAGACGCGCTCGTCGGGCGCCCCGGCCCGGCCGCGCAGCTCCTCGCGCGACATGCCAGGGCGCAACGGGAACGCCCGGTGGAACTGCCCGAGCGCCGCCACTGTGAGGTCGCGCAGCCGGGCCAGGCTCTCCGGGTGCACGTACCAGTCCCGGTCGATCGCGACGACGCGTCCGGCGGCCTGCAGGCCGTCCAGAAGGGCGCGCAGCCGGGCCGGGCCGAAC
>DASTOJ010000168.1:0-41654 GCA_035762565.1 Candidatus Methylomirabilota bacterium
CCACTGGATCCTCGAGCGGCTCGAGCGGAGCGATCTCGCGGCCCTCGAACACCTGTTCACCTTCGACTCCGACACCATGCGCTCCGGCACGGGCGAGGTACGGGCCTGGATCAGCGTGGCCGCGGCGATGCGACGCCCGGCGAAGGTGGTGGAGTACGTGCCGGCCCACTGCACGCAGACCGGCTGCGGCTTCGTCTACTGGCCCTAGCGCTGTTCTAGGCCGGGCTGTTCGTGGACGGGATGGTGCGCCGCGCGCTGGCCCTGGTGGCGCGGGCGCGTGGGTCCCGGCCGCGCCGTCAGGGCGAGCCGTCGTCGCGTGCGCGAGCGCAGGACGGGGCGAGCGCGCGATCGGCGACTCGACTCACCTCGGCCCAGCCCCCTCGGGGGGATCTGACAACTCCCCACAAACGACACCGTGGGTCAGGGGCCATCGCGCTGCCGGGGGAGAATCTGAGCGAGCCTGTAGCCCTCCACCATTGCCTCGAGACGGAGCAAGCCACGCCACAAGGTGATTGTGCCCGGATCGGGGTACCTCTTGCTGCCGAGATGCCCTCCCAGCATGCCGATCATGCGGACCGCGTCGCGGAGCGAGGGCGGAGTGGCCGGGGGCGGGGTGTGATGCACCGCGGCGTGCAAGACCCTCCACTCTTCTTCTTCAAGGAAGAGGTCACACGGCACGCTGGGCGTCTCGCGGCCCTGCTTGGCCAAGGCGAAGATCCGCCAGGCCGCGACCACATCGATCGCCAGACAGGTCTCCAAGCGGCCCGCCGCGGCCAATTTGCGATCTTCGACGTGACACGCACTCTTCAGCGTGCGGTGGTAGACCTCGATCCCCCAGCGCAGGGTGTACCACCGGAGCCGTTCGAGCGCGTCCGCGACGCTCGCGACCGGCACGGTCGTGAGGAGCAGCCACTCCAGGGGCTCGAGGCCCGACTCGTCGGCGTCGACCTCCCGCGCATAGACGGCCCAGACCGGGACGGGTGGGTGCGGAGACTTCTTGGGCGGCCGCACGGTGACCGCGGCGTGGCGCACCGCGAGCCGCGCGGTCCGCGCCGGCCGGGTGCTCCGCCGGGGGACGAGCACCTCGAAGTGGCCCGCCACGGGGCCCCCCCGCAGCGTGCTCCACAGCAAATCGTCCTCGACCCGGCGCAGACGACTGCGTTCGGACCGCACCAGCAGCTTCGGCCCGCCGGGGGTCTGGAGCGCTTCATGGAACAGCGCGTGGAGGTCGCCTTCGCGATCGGCCACGCTCACCAGCAGGGTCGCGGGGCACAGCGCCTGCAGTTCGGCGACGGCCCGGTAGCTCTTCAGCCACTTACAGCTTTCCTTCTCCTCGATGGGCCGCTGCTTCCGCGTCGCCTTCTTCCCGGCCGCCGCCGGGTCCCGCGCCCAGCACTGCACATCCACGACCCCCAGCGGGGTCCCCGCCGCGGTGAACGCCAGCGTGTCATGCACGAGCAAGCCCAGGGTCTTGTCCGGGTGCGTCCCAATGGGCCCCAAGTCCTCCGTCGCTGGATGCGCGGTATAGTTCAGCGTCGTCGTGTCCTGCACGGCCAAGACGACGGCGTGCTGGCTCACGCGCCGGGCCGTCGCCTCCCGGTGGCCCGCGAGCAACGTCGTCAAGTCGAGGCGCTCGTTTTGAAAGAGGCGATACGCGGCTTTGCTCTTCACCGTCGACCCGCCGCACGCTTGGGGGATGGGCACGCCGGGCCGCGTGCACAGATCGGCCGCCACCACATACAGCCGCCGCCGCACGCGCTCATCGAAGATCCGCGCACTGCTGAACTCCTCTTCCACCCAGTCCCCCGGTCCCCCGGTCCACGCGCGCAAGGCCAGCCGGTCGGGCGGCGCTTGGCAGAGGATGGTCCGCCAGTCGGCCCGCAGGGGCCGCACGAAGATCGCTTTCGTCCCCGTCGACACGGTGCCGTTCCGGAACCCGGCGCGGCGCCCCGCCGTCTCGCCAAGATACTGCCAGTTGGCGGCACGATAGCAGGTCCCGGCGTAGCGCTGGGCGTCCACGAACGTCTCCACCAAGACCGGCGCGTAGCCGTACCGGGCCTGCCAGTCGCTGGCCACGCGGGCCAGGCTCCGCGCCAACACGTGCGAGGCCAAGTTGGGCACCGTGACGCTCGGCACGATGAGAAACCGGCTGTTGTTCACCACCTGGGCGAGCTTCGCCCGCCGCGCGGGCGCGCTCCATCCGATCCAGCGATCGCGCGGCGCCAACTGGAAGGTGGCCGCACTGAAGCTCAGCGCCCCCAGCCAGCCATGCCGCGCGCTGCGGATCACGTACCGGATCTGGGCGCCGCACAGGGGCCCGCGCCCGAGGTAGTGGTAGCTCTCCAGCAAGCCGTTCCATACGCGGGAGAGCTCGCTGTAGCGGCTCGTCACAGGCAGGACGGTGATCTCGCCCAGCTCGGCCAACGCCCCACGAATCGTGGGCACCGCCGGCGGCGTGGCCGGCGGCCGGCGTCGACTCAGACTCAGCGCCTTCGCGGCGGCCGGCAGGTGCACCAGTCCGCGCCGCTCCAACTCGGCCAACGCTTTGCGACAGCTCAGCTCGCGCCGGCGGCCTGTGGGACTGCGCCAGCCCAGCCAATCGCAGACCCGCCGGGACAACGCCCGGCGCGAAATTGCTGGCTCCTCGCTCACCGTGGCCGCGACCCGCTGCACGATGTCAGATCCAAACCACTGACCGCCGAGCCACACGCCTTCTTACATCGCATACGGCCACCCACGGTGTCAAGTGTGGCCGTATGTCAGCGGGGGGATGGGGGGCCGAGCGAGCCGTGCCCGGAGCGAGTTACGGCGACAGGCGAGCCATGCTGGCGCGCCCGCGGCCCCCGAGCCCGGCCCCGGCCGTCACCGGATTTCACGGGAGTCACTGGTTGTAGACCTGGATCACGTTGTAGAGGGCGTCGCGCTCCACCGGGATCTTGCCAGCATCGCGGATCATGCGGAAGAGGTGCTCGCGGGCCAGGCCGGCCGGGGTCTGGGCGCCCGAGAGGTGCTGGATACGCTCGTCCTCCAGCGTGCCGTTGACGTCGTCGGCGCCGAAGTGCAGCGCGATGGAGGCCGTCTCCTCGCCCAGGGTCACCCAGTACGCCTCGACGTGGGGAAAGTTGTCGAGCAGTAGCCGGCCGGCGGCGATGGTGCGCAGGCTGTCGGTGGGCGGCGTCTGCCGCTCGCGCAGCTTCGTGGCCGCCACCTGGTAGGCGAGCGGCACGAAGGTGACGAAGCCGCCGGAGGCGTCCTGCTGCGCCCGCAGCCGCAGCATGTGGTCGACCCGCTCGGCCGCGGTCTCCACGTGGCCGTAGAGCATGGTGGCGTTGGTCCGGATCCCGAGCCCGTGGGCGAGGCCGTGGATCTCGCACCAGCGATCGGGATCCGCCTTGCCGGTGTACTTGAGCAGCCGGGCCAGGCGCGGCGAGAAGATCTCCGCCCCGCCGCCGGGCATCGACTGCAGGCCGGCCGCCTTCAAGCGCGCCAGCGACTCGCCCGGCTCGATCTTCCACCGGCGCCAGAAGTAGTCGATCTCCGCCGCGGTGAATGCCTTGATCTGGACGTCGGGGTGGGCGGCGTGGATGGCCTGGATCATCCGCTCGTAGTACTCGAACGGCCAGTCGGGGTGGTGGCCGCCGACGATGTGCACCTCCCGCGTCTCGCCGCGCACCATTGCGACCATGTCCTCGATCGTGTGCTCGTAGGCGCCGGCCTGGCCGGGCTTGCGGGCGAAGCCACAGAACGAGCAGGACAGCACGCACAGGTTGGTCGGCGTGATGTGCCGGTTGATGACGAAGTAGACCCGGTCGCCCTCGCGCCCTGACTTGACGTGATCCGCCATCCGCCCCACGGCGAGCAGATCCTCGGTCTCGAGGAGCAGGAGGCCGTCGTCGCGGCTCAGCCTCTCGCCGGCTCGAACCCTTTCCCATACCGGCCCCAGCCGCTCGTCGGCAAACCGCACGCCCAGGACTCTACCCACCCCCCGAACAACCTGTCAAATTCGCCGCCACGGAGTCGCGTAAACACCGAACGACGCATTCGGGGTAATCCGAAGGGGGTTCGAGCGGCGCGGCGACGGTATGGGCCCACTGGTACGGGCCCACCTCCCAATCTCGCGCACCCCCTCGCGGTGCCACGGCTCCGCCGGGGCGCCGCGAGCCACCCGGGGGGCTTGGGGGGCCCTTCGAGGCCCCCCATCTAATCGAAGAGCCAGCGCGGGAACCAGAGCGCGATCTCGGGGAAGATCATCACCAGGGCCAGGGCGACGACCTGGATGACCATGAACTCGGCCATCCCCCGATAGATCGTGGCCAGGCTCCACTGGGGCACGACCTGCTTGAGGTAGTAGGCCGACATGGCGACAGGCGGCGAGAGATATGCGGTCTGGAGGTTCACCGCGACCAGGACGCCGAACCAGAGCATGTCGTACTTCAGCGCGGCGACGACCGGGTAGAAGATCGGGATGAACACGAAGATGATGGCCGGCCACTCGAAGGGCCAGCCAAGCAGGAAGATCAGGAACATCACCAGCAGCAGCGTCATGAACGGCGGCACCGGCAGACTCGTCAGGGTCGCGGTGATGACGCCGGCGCTGCCGAGGCGCGCGAAGATCGCCCCGAAGACGTTGGAGGCCACGGCCAGGAACAGCACCATGCTGGACGTCGTCATCGTGCTGAAGACGGCGGACTTGAGGCCGGCGAGCGTGAGCCGGCCGTAGGCGATGGCCAGCAGGAGCGCGCCCGAGGCGCCCATG
Source organism: Candidatus Methylomirabilota bacterium (assembly GCA_035762565.1). Taxonomy (GTDB): domain Bacteria; phylum Methylomirabilota; class Methylomirabilia; order Rokubacteriales; family CSP1-6; genus AR5. The sequence goes on from DASTOJ010000168.1 coordinate 4,757, forward strand.
GCCGCGGCCTCCGTGGGCGTCACGACGCCGGCCAGGATGGTACCGAGTGTCGTCGAGATGAGGACCGCCAGCGGCACCATGCCGACGACGACCTCGCGGATGACCTGGCCCATCGACGCCGCGCGCTCTTCCTTGGGCACCGGTGGTCCGAGGGCGGGGTCCAGGAAGCTGCGGGTGAGGGTGTAGACGATGTAGAGCCCGGCCAGCATGAAGCCGGGGCCGAACGCCGCCGCGTAGAGCTTGGCCACCGACACGTTGATGACGGGACCCATGACCACCAGCATGACGCTGGGCGGCACGAGCACCCCGAGGGTGCCGCCGGCCGTGATCGCGCCCGCCGACAGGCGCGGGCTGTAGCCGCTCTTCATCATCACCGGGGCCGCCATGATCCCCAGCACGGTGACGGCCGCGCCGACGATCCCGGTGGCCATGGCGAAGACGGTGGCGGTGAGGATGACACCCAGGTACAGCGAGCCGCGCACCGGGGCCAGCATGACCTGGAAGGCCCGGAACAGGCGCTCCATGAGCCCGGCCTGCTCGACCACGTACCCCATGAAGATGAACAGGGGCACCGCGGCCAGCGTCTGCTCCTTCATCATCCCGATGGTCTGGAAGAACGCCAGGTCGAACACGATGGTGCCCAGGCCGCTCCAGCCGAACGCCAGGCCCAGGAACAGCAGCGTGAAGCTGATCGGGAAGCCGACGAAGATGACGCCGATCATCAGCGCCAGCATCACCAGACCGAGGATCTCGTTGCCGCTCATATCTGGATCGTCTCGGCGGTGCCGAGGAACCGCCCGGTGCGGGCGGCGTACAGGGACTTGAGCAGCTCGGAGACGCCCTGGAGCATCAGGAGCAGCGCGGTGAGCGGGACCACCGCCTTGAAGGGCCACAGGATCGGCCGCCACGCCGTCTGCTCCGACAGCTCGCCCATGCGCCACGAGGCCCACGCCTCGTCCACGCTCGCGTAGAAGAGCAGGGCCATGGCCGGGAAGAAGAAGAAGATGTAAGCCCCCGCGTCGATCATGCCCTTGGTGCGCGGGGTGAATTTCTCCCACAGCATGTCGGTCCGGATGTGGGCGCCCCGGAGCAGGGTGTAGTGCGCGCCCAGCATGAAGAGGGCCCCGTACAGCATGTAGGAGAGGTCGTACGCCCAGAGCGTGGGCGCGTCGAAGGCATAGCGGGCGATGCCCTCGTAGGTGAGGCTCAGGAACAGGGGAATGATCAGCCAGGCAACCGTCTTGCCCGACCACTCGCTGAAGGTGTCGACGACGTGGATCGTCCTCATCAGTGCCGGGGACGGTGCGACCATGCGGCGCGAATCCTCCTCAATCGCGAGCTCGTGGGCTCACGGACGTCGCCGGGTGACCCCGGAGAAGGGTCGGCGCCACCGGCCGGCCCCCCTCCCGGGAGCGATCAGGACGCCCGGCGCTACTTCTTGGCGGGCGCCGCCGCCTTCTTCTCCGGCCAGTAGTAGTTGGCCGCGAAGTCGTAGGGCGGGAACATGAATCGCTTGGCGGGCACGACGACGCTGGCGTACTGCCGCTGTGACTCCAGCACCTTCTTGAAGAACGGGTCTTTCTCGGCCTCGCGCGCCGCGATCTTGTCCCAGGTCTTGAGGAACTCGATCAGGATGTCGGGCGGCGTCCTCAGGACGTTGACCTTGTGCTTTTCCAGGAACTCCTTGAGGGCGTCGGCGTTCTGCCGCTGCCACTTCGCGTACCAGCGGATGAAGGCCTCCATCGTCGCCGACTTGATGATTTCCTTGTGCAGCGGCGACAGCTTCTCCCACACCTCGGTGTTGATCAGCAGCTCGCCCATCGTGACGGTCTCGTGCATGCCCGGCGTGTAGTGGTACTTCCACACGTTGTGGAAGCCCAGCCGGAGGTCCTCGACGCCGCCCACCCACTCCGCGCAGTCGATGACGCCACGCTCGGCGGCCGGCAGGATCTCACCGCCGGGCAGGTTCACCGTGCGCATGCCCATCTCGGTGTAGACCTCGGTGTTGATGCCGGTCTGGCGGCATTTCATGCCCTTGAAGTCGGCCAGGTTCTTGATGGGGCGCTTGAACCAGCCCAGGGCCTGGGGGCCGCTCGGGAACGCCGGGATGGGGACCACGTTCAGCTTCATGTGGTCCTTGTACATCTGCTGGTACAACTCGAGCCCGCCGCCCTCGTACATCCAGCCCAGGACGTCGACCCAATCCATCCCGAAGCCGCCACCGGGACCACCGGTGAAGAGCACGGCGGTCTTGTTCTTGCCGACCCAGTAGTACGAGACGGTGTGGGCGCCGTCGATCACCTTCTTGCTCGTGGCGTCGAGCACCTCGAAGGCCGGCACGATCGTGCCCGCGGGCAGCGCCTCGATCTTCAGCGTGCCGCCGGAGAGCTTGTCCACCCGCTCGGCGACGAGCTTGAGGTGCTCGAAGATCGTCAGCGAGGCCGGCCAGCTCGCCTGGATCTTGAGCACGACCGGGGCCTGCGCCGTGGCGACGCCCCTGGGCCCGGAGCCCAGCGCGACGACGGTGAGGACGAGCACGACCGGAAGGAGCATCTGCGTGAGCACTCGGCGTTTCATGGCCACACCTCGCTTGGCTGCTAGGGTGTCGACGCGTGGTGAAGGGCAAGATTCGAGCTGTTCTGGCACGGGAGGATAAGGATATTTCCGCGGGATTACAAGAGGTTTCCCGCGTGCGTGCTATCCTAGCGCCCTTCATGGCTGGCCCGGCGCGGCGGTGGTTCGAGGACATCGTGGTCGGCGAGGAGTACGAGTCCCCGGGACGCACCGTCACCGAGAGCGACATCGTGCTGTTCGCGGGCCTGTCCGGCGACTACAACGTCCTGCACACCGATGCCGAGTTCATGAAGGCCTCGATCTTCGGCGAGCGGATCGCGCACGGTCTGCTGGGCCTCGCCATCCAGGCGGGGCTCTTCTCCCGGGCGACCCCGGCCTACGCGACGCTCGGCTCCGCGGGGTTGCGCTGGAAGTTCAAGGGGCCGATCAAGATCGGCGACACGATCCGCGTGCGGGCCCGAGTGGCCGCCAAGAAGGAGATCGCCGAGGCCGACCGCGGGCTCGTCACCCTGGAACGCCGGGTGCTCAACCAGCGCGACGAGGTCGTGCAGGAGGGCGAGACCGACCTGCTGGTCGAGCGCCGGCCGGTCGGGGGACGCTGAGGGTGGGTGTGGCCGCGCCCCATCGTTCCTACTTCGAGGACGTCGAGGTGGGCACGGTCGTCGAGACTCCCGCCATGACGGTCACCCAGGCCCACATCACGCTCTACTCGGGCCTCACCCAGGACGCCGCCGAGCCCGGCGCGGTGCCCGACCTGCTCCCGCTTTGCCTCACCACAGGGCTCGGCTGGCGTATCGAGAAGCCCCCGCTGGCGGTCCTGGCCTTCATGGGCTTCGAGTGGCGGATGGTCGCGCCGCTGCGCGTGGGCGACACCATCCACAGCCGCGCCCGCATGGCCGCCAAGCGCTCGATGCGCGAGGGCGGGGTGATCGTCGAGGACCGCGAGGTGATCAACCAGCGGGGGGAGGTCGTCCACCAGGGAAGGTTCACCTTCCTGGTCGCCAAGCGCCCCACCTGACAGGTCGGGTGCCTTGACAAGCGGTCGTCCGCCCCGGTACAAAGGCTCCACTTCCCAGAACCGGCATGCACCGAGAAACCCAACGGAGGGTCCCATGAGCCTGTCGCTCAGTCGCCGTCACTTCCTCACGACCTCGGCCGGCGCCGCCGCCGCCCTCGCCCTGGACCGGGCCCCGGCCCACGCGCAGAAACGCGAGCTGACGTTCCTGTCCTGGAACCACTTCGTACCGGCCGCCGACGACGAGCTGCGCAAGCAGGCCGAGGCGTTCGGCAAGCAGGCCAACTGCACGGTGCGCGTGGACACGATCGCCCACCTGCAGCTGGACGCCAAGTTCGCCGCCGAGGCCCAGTCGCAGTCGGGCCACGACATGATCCGCACCCACGGCGCGGTGCCTTTCGTCTACGAGAGCAAGCTGGCGGACGTCGGCGACGTCGTCGACAAGCTCGGCAAGGCGTACGGTGGCTGGTATCCGTTCGCGGCGGAGATCGGCCAGACAGCCTCCGGCTGGCGCGCGATCCCGTGGTTCTGGATCTCGTTCCCGGCGACTTACAACATGGCGCACTTCAAGAAGGCGGGCTTCGAGTATCCCAAGACGTGGGCTGAGCTGGTCAAGCAGGGCAAGGTGCTCAAGAAGCAAGGCAACCCGGTCGGCATCCCCATCAGTCACTGCTCGGACACCCAGACGACGTACTGGTCGGTGGCGTGGTCCTACGGCGCCAAGGTGCTGGAGGCCGACAGCAAGACCCCGGCGATCAACTCCGACAAGACCGCCCAGGTGATCGAGTGGTACAAGGAGCTCTACAAGGACGCGATGGAGCCGGAGGTCCTGTCCTGGGACGACGCCGGCAACAACCGGTTCATGCTCTCCGGCAAGGGCTCATGGATCCACAACCCGATCAGCCCCTACAACGCCGCCCTCAAGGAGAAGATGCCGATCGCCGACGACATCAACCACCACGTCAGCCCCGCCGGGCCGGCCGGCACCCACTCGGCACCGCCGATCCTCGGGCTCGGGATCTGGAAGTTCTCCAAGAACGTCGAGCTGGCGAAGGAGTTCATCCAGTTCCTGTACCGCAAGGAGAACTTCGACGCCTGGATCGTGGCCTCGAACGCGTTCAACCACCCGCCTCTCAAGAATCTCGCCGACCACCCGATCTGGGCGCGCAACCCCAAGTTCGCCATGCTGCCGGGCGAGGCCCAGTTCGCTCATCCGCGCGGCTGGCCCGGGAAGCCCAACGACGCCGTCGGGCGGATCGAGTCCAACTACGTCCTGGCCGACATGCTGGCCAAGGCCATCAACGGCATGCCGACTGCGCGCGCGATGGCGTGGGCGCAGGACCAGATCGTGCTCGCGGTGAAGGGCCAGCTCAAGGCCGGTTAAATGGCGGTCGGGGATCGGATCCTCGAGGGCGCCGCGGCGCCGCGGTCCGGCGCCCTCGAGCGGCTGCGCGTGTGGTGGGAGCAGGAGCACGTGTTCGGCTACGGTCTCATCCTGCCCGCGCTTGTTCTGTTGGTGTGCCTGGTCGCGTACCCGTTCGGGATGGCGATCTACTTCAGCCTGTCCGACTACTGGGTGGGCTCGCCGGGCGCCTTCGTCGGGCTCGACAACTTCCGCGCCCTGCTCGACAACGAGACGTTCCGCCAGACGCTGTGGAACTCGTTCGTCTTCACCACCATCGCGGTCGTTCTCAAGACCGTCCTCGGTGTCTGGCTGGCCCTGCTCCTGGCGCGCAACCTCCGCTTCAAGCGGCTGCTGCGGGGGGCGGTGCTGCTGCCGTGGGTCATTCCGACCGCGTTATCCGTGCTGGCCTGGTGGTGGATGTTCGACTCGCTCTACAGCGTGGTGAACTGGACGGCCATCCGGCTGGGCCTCATGACCGCGCCCGGTCCCAACTGGCTCGGGCAGGCCGGCTACGCGATGACGGCGGTGATCGCGGTGAACGTCTGGCGCGGCCTGCCGTTCTTCGCCATCACGGTGCTGGCCGGGCTCGTCGCCATTCCCCGCGAGTACTACGAGGCCGCCGAGGTCGACGGCGCCGGGTCGTGGAGCCGGTTCTGGCACGTGACGCTGCCCCTCATCAAGCCGGTCATCGCCGTCGTCATCCTCTTCTCGACGATCTTCACCTTCAGCGACTTCAACATCGTGTACGTCCTGACGCGGGGCGGGCCCGTCAACAGCACGCACCTGTTCGCCACCCTGGCCTACCAGGTCGGGCTCAACGGGGGCAACCTGGGACAAGGGGCGGCCATCTCGCTCTTCCTGTTCCCGATGCTGGCGGGGGTGGTGTTCCTGCAGCTCTGGTACATCCGGCGCGAATGAGCGCGGTCGGGGTCCGGGGACGCGGCGGGCGGCTTCGCTCGAGCCTGTTTGGCTACGCGGGTCTGCTGCCGTTCATCTTCTTCGCGCTCTTCCCGTTCTACTTCATGATCGTCACCTCGCTGAAGTCCAACGCCGAGCTCTACAACCTCAAGTCGATCCCGTTCTGGGTGCAGAGCGGCGTCATCACCGATCACTACCGGTACCTGTTCTTCCGCACCGACTTCCTGGTGTGGATCAAGAACAGCCTGATCATCAGCGTGGTGGCCACCTCCGCCTCGCTGGTCATCTCGATCCTGGCCGGCTACAGCCTGGCGCGGCTGCGCTTCCCGGGGGTCGGGTCCTTTGGCACCGCCGTGTTCATCACCTACCTGGTCCCGCCAACGCTGCTGTTCCTGCCCCTGTCGCAGGTGGTGGTGTGGCTGGGCATCGCCGACTCCATCTGGGCGCTGATCGTGACCTATCCGACGTTCCTGGTGCCGTTCTCCACGTGGCTGCTCATGGGCTACTTCCGCACGGTGCCGCGGGAGGTCGAGGAGTGCGCGCTGGTGGACGGGGCCAGCCGGTTCCAGACGCTGGTGCGCATCGTGCTGCCGATGGCCGTGCCGGGCATCGTGTGCGCCGCGCTCTTCTCGTTCACCCTGACGTGGAACGAGTTCATCTACGCCCTCACGTTCGTCTCCCAGACAGCCAACAAGACCGCGGTGGTCGGGGTCACTGCCGACCTCATCCGCGGGGACATCTACTACTGGGGCTCGCTGATGGCGGGCGCGGTGGTGGCCAGCCTGCCGATCGTGGTCATCTACGTCTGGTTCCTCGACTACTACGTCTCCGGCCTCACCGCCGGCGCGGTAAAGGGCTAGCGCCGACCCGTCCCCGAGCTGCGAGCGGCGTGCTAGACTCGCACTCCATCGGAGGACGCCCATGAACTTCCCGCTCGCCTCGTCCACGCCACCTGCCCTGGGATTCGCCACGGAGCATCTCGAACGGCTCGGCCGCACCATCGAAGACCACATCGGGGCGGGGCGCTACCCGGGCGCCCAGATCGCGCTGGCCCGTCACGGCAAGCTGGCCCTGGCGCGGACGTTCGGTGACGCGGCGCTGGAGCCCTCGCAGCAGCCGGCCGCGGACGACACGCTGTGGCTGCTCTACTCGAACACCAAGGTGATCACCGCGTGCGCGGTGTGGCTGCTGGTCGAGCGTGGCGCGCTGCGCTTCACGGACACGGTGGCCGAGCACGTGCCGGGCTTCGAGGCCAACGGCAAGGGCGGCATCACGCTCATCCAGCTGCTCACGCACCAGGGCGGCTTCCCGAGCGCGGACGTACCGCGGGAAGCCTGGGAGGACCACGAGCTGCTGCGGCGCGTGGTCTGCAACTTCACGCTGGAGTTCACGCCGGGCACCCGGATGCACTACCACGGCCGGGCCGCCCACTGGACGGCGGCGGTCCTCATCGAGGCGCTGACCAGGCAGGACTACCGCGCGTTCATCCGCGACAACGTCGTCGATCCGCTCGGGCTCGGCGGCGAGCTGTTCGTCGGGCTGCCGGAGGTCGAGGGCAAGCGGGCGGCGGACATGCACGAGCCGTCGGCCGACGGCACGAAGCTCGTGCGGCGCGCCGAGGAGAACAACGCGCCCTTCCGCCGGGCCGGCACGCCGGGCGGCGGGGGCTACGCGACCGCGCGGGCGATGGCCGCCTTCTACCAGATGCTGGCCGCGGGCGGCACCCTCAACGGCGTGCGATTGCTCTCGCCGCGGATGGTGCAGTACGTCACCCGCAACCACACCGGCGACATGGTGGACGCCCACATGGGCATGCCGATGCACCGCGGCCTCGGACCCCACTCGCGCGGTACCACGCCGACCATCCGGGGGCTCGGCTCGCTGGCTTCGCCCCGCACGTTCGGCCACGGCGGCGTGGGCTCCTCGTACTGCTGGGCCGACCCGGACTCCGGCGTGTCGTTCGCCTACCTGACGAACGGGCGGCTGCCGGACCCCTGGCACAGCGCCCGGCTGGACGTCGTCAGCAACTGCGTGCACAGCGCGATCAACCTGGAGGCATAGACGCGATGGCGATGGAGCGATAACTTGAACTCGGAGGGGGCCTCGACGGCCCCCTCAAAGCCGCTGCTCGAAGGCGTGATCGCACCTGCGGGCGTCAGCCCTACCTTCTGGCGTCTCGTTCTCTCCGAGCCGCTCAGCACGCTGACGGTCGTCGATGTGGGCACGGGGACGGGGCGGCTGGCGCTGGGGTTGGCGGCATATTGCCGGCGGGTCGTTGGGATCGACCGGGATGCGGCGGCGATCGAGGAGGCCAGGCGGCGGGCCGTGGCGGCGGGCCTGGGGAACGTGGAGCTCCTGGTGCTGGACGCCGAGGCGGTGGATCACTACCGCGCGCTCGCCGAGGACGGCACGCCGCCCGACCTGATCGTCGCTCATCTCTGCGTGTCCGACCGCATCATCGACAACAGCGCGCGCTCGCTCGATCGTGACCGTGTCCTGGCGTTGGTGGGCTTCCACGCCGATCAGTGGCGAGAGACCGGGCGCCGCTCACGCTTCGCGTACGATGAGGACCAGATGCGCCGGGTGCTCGGCGCGCGGGGCTTCGCCGTCGAGCACCTCGAGGTGGAGCGGGAGGTGCAGGAGTTCGACTCGGTCGAGGCGGCGCTGGCGGCGGCGGTCGGGCTCCAGGAGCGCTGGAAGGCGGACGGGCGCTGGTTCCACTACGTGCGGTTCCTCGAGCAGGGGGGGCGAACGCTGACGCGGAGCCACCTGGTCGTGAAGGCGCGAAAGACGTGACGTTGGCGGCGCTGGCGCTGACGCAGTCGGTGAAGGCCCGGGCGCTGGAGGTCGGCTTCGACCGGGTGGCGGTCGGCCCGGGGGGGCCTGCCGAGCACGCGGACCGCTTCGAGGCCTGGCTCGACGCCGGTTACGCGGCCGGCATGGACTACCTGGCCCGCACGCGGCGCGAGCGCGGCGACCCGGCGGCGCTGCTGCCGGGCTGCCGGGCCGTCGTGACGGTCGCGCTGGCATACGGGCCGCGCGAGGACGAGGCCGGCTGGCAGTCCGTATCCCGCTACGCGCGCGGCGCCGACTACCACGACTTCATGCGCCCGCGGCTGGCGGCCCTCGCCGAGCACCTGCGCGAGGCGGGCGGGCCCGGGGTGGCCAGCCGGGCGGCGGTGGACACGAGCGCCGTGCTGGAGCGCGACCTGGCCGCGCGTGCCGGCCTGGGCTGGATCGGCAAGAACACGAACCTCCTCGCGCCCGGCGGCGGCTCGTACTTCTTCATCGGGTGCGTGCTGACGACGGCGGCGCTGGTCCCCGACGGGCCGATTGGCGATCACTGCGGCACCTGCACGGCCTGCCTGGACGCCTGTCCGACCGGCGCGTTCGTCGCTCCCTGGGTCCTCGACGCGCGCCGATGCCTGGCCTATCTGACCATCGAGCACCGCGGCGATGTCCCCGGCGAGTGGAAGCCCGCGATGCGCGACTGGCTCTTCGGCTGCGACGTGTGCCAGGAAGTGTGCCCGTGGAACCGCAAGGCCCCGCCGGCCCGGGAGCCCGCGCTGGCGCCGGCATCCCCGCTGCCGTCGCTCGGGCGCCTGCTCGAGATGGACGACGAGGCGTTCCGCGCGCGCTTCCACGGCAGCGCGCTGCGCCGGGCCCGTCGGGCCGGGCTGGCCCGTAACGCGGCGCTGCTGCTCGGCAACCGTGGCGATCGGGCGGCGGCGCCGGCACTGCGCCGCGCGCTCACGGACCCTGACGACGGCGTGCGGCGCGCGGCGGCCTGGGCGCTGGTGCGTCTCCGATCGACGTAGCCGCTTCTCCGGCGTCCTGCACCGTGAGCGTTTCGGCGAGGCTGTCGCTGGTACCGCCGTTGCACTCCTGTCTACGCGCACCGCGCGCTGATGCGCGGATGTCTCGAAAGGAGTCGGCAATGGCGGATGACGTCAAGGACCCGGACAACAAGGACGCCGAGGAGAGCGGGCGGCCCGTCCAGCTCGATCGTGAGGACGAGGCCGACGAGATGGACCAGCCGGACCCGAACGAGCAGCACGGCCGGCAGGGCGTGGAGCACGGCGGCCGGAAGGCGGGCCAGCCGCACGGTCAGAACCGCTAGTCCTTCGCCGTGAGGGCGATTTCGAGCCGCCGGGCCCGCGGCGCGCTATCCTGGCCGCATGCGGGTCCGGCGGCTCGATCACTTCGGCGTGGACGTCGCCGACCTGGCGCGCGCCGAGCACTTCTACACCGACGTGCTCGGCATGACGGTCCGGATGCGGCTCCCCGATCAGGTGCTGCTCTCCTATGGCGAGGGGAGCTGCGCGCTCTTCCTGAAACCCGACCGCGCGCCCGGCTCGCGCGACCTGATCGCCAATCCCCTCGGCAAGAGCCATCACGCGTTCGAGGTCTCCTGGCAGGACTACCAGGCCGCGCAGTTGCTGTTCGCCGAGCGCGGTATCCCCCATCACGCCCCGATCGACTGGGGCGACCACGAGTGCCTGTACTTCCTCGACCCCGACGGCAACCTGCTGGAGCTGATCGGCTATCGCTGAGGTTGACACGACGGCCTCCTTCAGCGTACTCAGAGCCGCATGACGATCCTCCCGGCCGACCGCGACCCCCGGCAGTTCGCCGAGGTGGTCAAGAGGATCGGGCGCGTGGAGGCCAGGTGACGGCGCCCCGCGGGCTGGCACGCATCGACGTCCACACGCACATCGTTCCGGAGGGCTGGGAGGACTGGGCGTCGCGGTTCGGGGGCGAGCGCTGGCCCCGGCTGGTGCGCCATGACGCCTGCCGGGCCACGATCATGACCGGCGCCCAGTTCTTCCGCGACGTGGACGACCGCGCATGGAGCCCCGAGCGGCGCATCGAGGACATGGATCGGCTCGGGATCGACCGGCAGGCGCTGTCGCCGCCGCCGGTGATGTTCTGCTACTGGGCCGACGCCCGCGCCAACGAGGCCTTCGCCCGCATGCAGAACGAGAACGTCGCGGCCGTGGCGGCGCGCCATCCCGCACGCTTCACCGGCATGGCGACCGTGCCGCTCCAGGATTGCGACCTGGCGGTCAAGGAGCTACGCTACTGCCGCGAGCGGCTGGGGCTCCGGGCCGTGGAGATCGGCTCCTGCCCGGCCGGGCGCGACTTCGACGACCCGGCGCTCCTGCCGTTCTTCGAGGCGTGCGCGGGACTGGACATGGCGGTCTTCGTCCACCCGGCCACTCCGCTGGTCGGGCAGGAGCGGCTGGCCAAGTACTACTTCCCGCTCATCGTGGGCAATCCGCTGGAGACCGCGCTGGCCGCCTCCAAGCTGATCTACGGCGGCGTGCTCGAGCGGCTGCCCCGGCTACGCGTGTGCTTCGCCCACGGCGGCGGCGCGTTCCCGTTCACCCTGGCCCGCCTCGATCACGGCTGGAAGGTGAGGCCGGAGGGGCCCGCGGCGATCCCGCGGCCGCCACGCGAGTACGCCCGGCTGCTCTACTTCGACTCCTTGACGCTGAGCGCCGACAATCTGAAATTCCTCGTCGCGCAGTTCGGCGCCGGGCGCGTGGTGCTCGGCAGCGACTATCCGTTCGACATGGGCAGCGCCGACCCGGTCGGCGCTGTCGCGGCGGCCGGCCTGCCGGCGGCTGCGCGGGAGCAGATCGAGGGCGGGACGGCCGTCCGCTTCCTCGGGCTCTGAGCCGGTGGGCTGGATCGGCCGGCCGCTCCGGCGGCGGGAGGACGCGCCGCTGCTCACCGGGCGCGGGCGCTTCGTCGACGACCTCCAGGTGACGGACCTCGCGCACCTGGTCCTTGTGCGCAGCCCCCACGCCCACGCCCGGGTCACGCGCCTGGACGTCGCCCGCGCGCACAAGGCGCCCGGCGTGATCTCGGTGGCGACCGCCGCCGACCTCGACACGACCGCGCCGATGCCCGTCAACCGGATGTTCCGCGACATGATCGTGCCCCCGTACCCGCTGCTGGTCCGCGACCGCGTGTACGCCCAGGGGGCGCCGGTCGCGGCCGTCGTCGCCGATTCCGCCGCCGCGGCGTGGGACGCGGCCGCGCTGGTCGCCGTGGCGTACGAGGCGCTGCCGGGTGTGTCGTCCGCAGCGGCGGCGCTGGCGGCGGGCGCGCCGAAGATCTTCGACGAGGCCCCCGGCAACCGCGCGCTCGGCCAGACGTGGCGCGCCGGCGACCCCGGCGCCGCCTTCGCGGGGGCGGCGCGGGTGGTGGAGCTGACCGTGCAGCAGAATGTGCTGGCGGGCGTGCCCCTCGAGCCCCGCGGCGCGCTCGCCACGTGGGACACCGTCGCCGGCGAGCTGACGCTGTGGACCTCGACCCAGAATCCCTTCCGGGTGCGCACGGAGATCGCCCGGATGCTCGACCTGGACGAGGCGCACGTGCGCGTGATCGCGCCCGACGTCGGCGGCGGTTTCGGCGTCAAGGGCGGGCCCTACCGCGAGGAGGTCCTCGTGGCCTGGCTGGCGCGCCGGCTGCGGCGGGCGGTCAAGTGGATCTCGACGCGCCAGGAGGACCTGCTCACCACCCAGCACTCGCGCGGGGCGCTCGCGACGGGCGCGCTCGCGCTGGACGCCGACGGCCGGATCCGGGGGCTGCGCGCGCGCATCACCGCCCCGCTCGGCGCCTACCTGTCGTTCTCGGCAGCGACCAACCCGCGCAACTTCGCGCGCTGCCTGCCGGGCGCTTACGCGATCCGCGACGTGGACATCGAGGTCACCGGCGCCTTCACCACGACCCCGCCCGTCGGCGCGTACCGCGGCGCGGGGCGGCCCGAGGCCGCGTTCCTCATCGAGCGCCTGGTCGACGAGGCCGCGCGCGCGCTCGACCTCGACCCGGCGGATATCCGGCGCCGCAACGCGATCACGCGCGAGGCGTTTCCCTACGCGACGGCGACCGGACAGACCTACGACTCGGGCGATTATCACGCCGCGCTCGAGCGCGCCCTGGGCGCGGCCGACTACGAGGGGCTGCGCCGGAGCCAGGCCGAGCGGCGCCGCCGAGGCGAGCTCGTGGGCGTCGGGCTCGCGCTCTACGTCGAGCCGGCCGCGCTCGGCTGGGAGAGCGGCGTCGTGCGGATGGAGAAGACGGGCGCCGTGACCGCCATCACCGGCTCGAGCCCCCACGGGCAGGGGCACGAGACGACCTTCGCGCAGGTCGTCGCCGATCACCTCGGCGTCGAGCCCGACGCGGTCACCGTCCGCCACGGCGACACGCGCGGCGCCCCCCAGGCCACCGGCACCTCCGGCAGCCGCAGCACCGCGCTAGGCGGCGGCGCGCTCGCGCTGGCCTCCCGCGACGTGCGCGACAAGGGTCGTCGTCTCGCGGCCACGCTGCTGGAGGCGGCCGCCGAGGACGTCGTCGCCGTTCCCGGCGGCTTTCACGTCGCCGGCGCGCCCGATCGCACGGTGGCGTGGCGCGCGGTGGCGGAGCTCGCGTACCGCTGGGGCGCGCTGCCGGCCGGCGTCGAGCCGGGGCTGGAGTCCACGCGCTTCTTCCAGGGCCCGGGGGAGGTCTGGAGCGCCGGGGCGATCGTGGCGGCCGTGCGGGTCGGGCGCGAGACCGGCGGGGTCGTCGTCGAGCGCCTGGTGTGGGCCGACGACGCCGGGACCATCGTCAATCCGCTGCTCGCCGACGGCCAGCTCGAGGGCTCGCTGGCCCAGGCCTGGGGCCAGGTGACGATGGAGGCCGTGCAGTTCGACGCCGACGGCCACCTGCTGACGGGCACGCTGATGGACTACGCGCTGCCGCGCGCGGACGACGTGCCGGCGGTCGAGATCCTGCACCTGCACACCCCGTCACCGAACAATCCCCTCGGCGCCAAGGGCGTCGGCGAGGCGGGCACGATCGGGCTGCCGCCCGCGGTCGTCAACGCGGTCGTCGACGCGCTGGCGCCGCTCGGCGTGCGGCACCTGGACATGCCGCTCACCCCGGCGCGGATCTGGGCTAAGATCGCCCGACGATGAGGATCGACCGCGCCAGCGGCGTCGCCCTCGTGCTCCTCGCGGCGGCGGTGCTGGAGGAGAGCTGGCGGCTGCGCCTGCCGCTCGGCACGCTCGCCACGCCGGGGCCGGCCTACATGCCGGCCGTGCTGGCCGCCGGCCTGCTCGCGGCCGGCGTGCTGGTGGCGGCGCTGAGCCGGTCCACCGCCACCCTCGGCGGCGCGGGGTGGAGCGAGTGGCGGCACAGCGCGGCCATCCTCGCCACGTGCGCCTTCGTGGCGCTGGCGCTGGAGCGGCTCGGCTATCGCCTCACAATCGCGCTCGCCTGCGTGGTCCTGCTCGCGGCCGTCGAGCGCAAGCCGGTGCTGCCGGCGCTGCTCTTCGCCGCGGGTCTCGCCGGCGGGACCTACTACCTGTTCGACACCGTGTTGCGGGTGCAGCTGCCGCGCGGCCCCTTCGGCTTCTGATGCTGGAGACGCTCGGCAACCTCGGGCTCGGCTTCTCGGTGGCGCTCTCGCCCTCGATCCTGATCTACGCGTTCGTGGGCTGCCTGGTCGGCACGCTCGTCGGCGTGCTGCCGGGGGTGGGGCCGCTGGCCGGGATCAGCCTGCTGCTGCCGGCCACGTTCGGGCTGGACGCCACCCGGGCCATCGTCATGCTGGCCGGGATCTACTACGGCGCCATGTACGGCGGCTCCACCACGTCGATCCTCATGCGGATCCCCGGCGAGGCCGCCTCGGTGATGACGTGCATCGACGGCTACGCGATGGCGCGCAATGGGCGGGGCGGGGCGGCGCTCGCCCTCGCGGCGGTCGGCTCCTACGTCGCCGGCACCGCCAGCGTGGTGGGGCTCATGCTCCTGGCGCCGCCGCTGGCCGAGTTCGCGCTGCGGTTCGGCCCCCCCGAGTACCTCGCGCTGCTGCTGTTCGGCCTGCTCGTGCTCGCGTACATGAGCTCGGGCTCGATGGTGAAGTCGCTGGCCATGGCCGCCCTTGGCCTGCTCCTCGGCATGGTGGGCATCGACCAGATGAGCGGGTATTTCCGCTTCGCTTATGGATTTGTCGAGCTGGGCGACGGCCTCGGCGTGGTGCCGGTCGCCGTCGGGCTCTTCGGCGTCGCCGAGATCCTGGCCACGGCGGGCAAGGCCACGCCGCCGAACGTCATCAAGCCGCGCCTGCGCCAGCTGCTGCCGTCGCAAACGGAGTGGCGCGAGTCGGCGGCGCCCATCGCGCGCGGCACGGTGCTCGGCTTCCTCATCGGCATCCTGCCCGGCTCGGCGCACATCATCTCCAGCTTCGTGTCCTACGCGCTCGAGAAGCGGCTGTCCAGGCACCCCGAGCGCTTCGGGCAGGGGGCGGTGGCCGGGCTGGCGGGACCGGAATCGGCGAACAACTCCGCCACGTCGGGCGCCTTCGTGCCGATGCTGGCGCTCGGGGTGCCGTCGGGACCGATCCCGGCCGTGATGCTGGCGGCCATGATGGTGCACGGCGTGTCGCCGGGGCCGCTGCTGATCCAGCAGCAGCCCCAGCTGTTCTGGGGGTTCATCGCCTCCATGTACGTGGGCAACCTCGTGCTGCTGATCCTGAACCTGCCGCTGGTCGGCCTGTTCGTGAACATCCTGCGCGTCCCCTATCCCTACCTCTACCCGGCCATCCTCGTCTTCTCGATCCTCGGCGTCTACGCGGTGAACGGCAGCGTGGTCGACGTATGGATCATGTTGGTGATGGGGCTGCTCGGCTGGGTGCTGCGCAAGCTCGACTTCGAGACGGCGCCGATCGTGCTGGGCGTCGTGCTGGCGCCGATGATCGAGCTGAGCCTGCGCCAGTCGCTGGCGATGTCCGACGGCCGCTACGCCATCTTCGTGCAGCGGCCGATCTCCGCGGTGCTGCTGGTCCTGGGGGTCGGCCTCGTGCTGCTCAACGTGTACTCGTCCGTCCGGCGCAGCCTGGACTGGCGCGCCCGGCTGACCCTGACCGAGAAGGGAGAAGAAGCCCGATGAACCACCGCCGCCCGATCGCCCTCGTCGCCGCCCTGGTCCTCGCCCTGCCGTTCGGCGCCGTCGCCCAGGAGGCCTATCCCTCGCGGCCGATCACCGTCGTCGCGCCGTTCCCGCCCGGCGGTGTCGCCGACCTCACCGCGCGGCCGGTGGCCGCGGCGCTGGAGAAGGTGCTGAAGAACCCGGTGGGGGTGGTGAACAAGACCGGCGCCGCCGGCGCCGTCGGCATGCAGTTCGTCGCGACCAGCAAGCCGGACGGCTACACGCTGCTGCTGGCGCTGTCGTCGATCTCGATCATTCCCGAGGCCGACAAGATCTTCGACCGCAAGCCGGCGTTCACGGTGGATCAGTTCGCGCCGATCGCGCTGATCTCGGCCGATCCGACGATCCTCGTGGTGCCGGCCGACAAGCCGTGGAAGACCGCGAAGGACTTCATCGAGGACGCCAGGAAGCGCCCCGGCCAGATCTCCTACTCGTCCTCGGGGATCTACGGCACGCTCCACATGGCCATGGAGCTGCTCTCGGACGGCGCCGGCATCAAGCTGCGCCACATCCCCACGCCCGGCGCCGGGCCGGCGCTGACGGCCATCCTGGGCGGCCACGTCGACGCGCTCGCCTCAGGCCCGGCCGTGGTGCTCCCGCACATCAAGTCCGGCAAGCTGCGGCCGCTGGCCGGCTGGGGCGACAAGCGGGTGGCCGCGCTGCCCGACGTGCCGACGTTCAAGGAGCTGGGCTATCCCGACGCCGAGTTCTACATCTGGGCAGGCCTGTTCGCGCCCCGGGGCACACCGGAGCCGGTGCTGGCCAGGCTGCGCGAGGCCACGCGGGCAGCGGTGGGGGAGCCGGAGTTCAAGGCGGCCATGGACAAGCTGCAGACGCCGATCGCGTTCAAGCAGGGCGACGAGTTCCAGCGCTTCTTCGACGCGGACGCGAAGCGGTTGGCGGCGGGCGTGCGCAAGGTCGGGCGCGTCGAGGAGAAGAAGTAGCGGCGCGCGCGGGCGGCGGCGGGGGTGGGTGGGGTGGTGGGCGGCTGGATTCCTTCGGTGCGGGGCGCACGGTCTGGGGTGGAGGGGAACGGGTCCAGGAACCCCACCCGACCACCCCGCCCACCCACGCCGGTCGCACGGTGCGACGTACTTCACACCATCGGGCGGGACCAGCGAATGTCCGCGGCCGGCGCATCGGGGCGGCGAGGGCGCTGGCCGGCGAACCATGGACCAAGCCCGGGCCCGGGTTGTTCGGGCGGCCTGTCGCCGACTGTTGTCCTCGTTCGTCCGTCGACACCCGGTCCTCATGGCGCGGGCCGGCGGCTCGGCGGGAGACCGGGAGGGCCTCAGCACGCCGCATGGCGGCGCGGAGGGGGGCGGTGACGTGCGTGTTACAATTTTTGGCGTCATGGCGATTCTGAAAGTCGCGCGGCTGGGGCATCCGGTTCTGCGGGAGAAGGCAGTGGCGGTGCCGGTCGGGGATATTCGGTCGGCGGGGGTGCAGCGGCTCATCGATGACATGGTCGAGACGATGCGGGAGTACAGCGGGGCGGGGCTCGCGGCCAACCAGGTCCACAGACCGGTTCAGATCGCGGTGATCGAGGTGGATGGCAATCCGCGCTATCCGGACGCCGCGGGCATTCCGCTGACCGTGGTGATCAACCCGGTGGTGACGCCGCTCGCGGAGGAGATGGAAGAGGGCTGGGAGGGTTGCCTCTCGGTTCCCGACATGCGGGGGATGGTCCCCCGGCACACGGCGGTGCAGCTGGAGTGCTACGACCGCGAGGCCAACCGCGTGAGTCTCGTCGCCAAGGACTTCTTCGCGCGCGTCATCCAGCACGAGACCGACCACCTCAACGGCATCGTCTACCTCGACCGCATGCGAAATCTCCAGACCCTGAGTCACATCGCCGAGTGGAACAAGCACTGGCTGGGCGTCCGCGAGCAAGATGACTGACGCAGGGCCCGGTGTCGTCGCGGTCGTCCGCGACCTGTTCTTCGTCGCTCGCATCCGCGAGACCGCCCGCCTGACCGCAGTGCCGCTCACCGTCGTGCGCACGCCCGAAGAGCTGAGCGCGGCGCTGGCCGACCGGCCCCGGCTCGTCCTCGTCGACCTCACCGCCGGCTTCGACTACGCGCGGCTGTTCGAGGCCGCGGAGGCGGGCGAGGCTACCCCGGTGCTGGGCTTCACGACGCACGCCCTGGCCCACGCGACGCAGCCCTGGCACGCGCACTGCCGGCGCGTGGTCACCAAGGAGACGCTGACGCAGGAGCTGCCGGCGCTGCTGCGCGACGGCGTGGCGGCATGACCGCCGAGGAGTTCGTCGCCCGGCTCGATGCCGACAACCAGCTCCGGCTGCGCGGCCTGGAGCCCGACGCCACGCTCAAGCCGGAGGTGGACGGCCCGCTCAACGTCCCCAACCTCCTGAAGGTCGCCCTGAGGAACGAGATCGAGGCCACCGAGATCGCCGCCCGCTGGCTGGTGACGACCGACGACGTCCAGGTGAAGCTGGCGCTGGCCCGGCAGGTGGGCGACGAGGCGAAGCACTACCGGCTCATCGCCGAGCGCCTGCACGCCGTGGGCATCGACGCCTCCGCGCTCGATCCGCTGGCCGGCGGGTTCGGTCCGCTCTTCAAGTACCTGGACGGCCTGGCGACCACCGTGGAACGGGTCGCGGCAGGACAGTTCACCCGGGAGGCCATCGCGGTCGTCAAGAACCGGCAGTTCATCGAGTTCTGCGAGCGCGTCGGCGACAAGGACACCGCCGCCCTCTACCGCGACACGATCGAGCCGGACGAGCGCTATCACCACGAGCTGGGCCGGCGGCTGCTCCTGCGCCTGGCGGGGACGCCGGAGGCGCAGGCCGCCGCCACCACCGCCGCACGCCGCACGCTCGAGCTGGCCGACGAGCTGCAGCGAAAGGCCCTGGCCACGGCCGGCATCCACCACGCGCCGGGCTGCTGAGGCGGCGATGGACCCGGCGCTGCGCGCGTTCCGCGACCTGGTCCGGGGCCCGGACGCCGCGCTCGATCTCGCCCGCGCCGCGCTGGCCGTCGCGCGCATCGAGCATCCCGACCTCGACGAGTCCCACGAGATGGCCCGCCTGGACGCGCTCGCCACGCGGGTCGGCACCGCCCGGCGGGCCGAGGCCGCGGTCGCGCTCGATCGCCTCAAACGTCTCCTGTTCCAGGAGGAAGGCTTCCGAGGCAACGCCGACGAGTACTACGACCCCCGCAACTCCTGCCTGAACGACGTCCTGGACCGCAAGCTCGGCATCCCGATCACCCTGTCGGTGCTCATGATGGAGGTCGGGCGACGGGTCGGCCTCGACATCGCCGGGGTGGGGCTGCCCGGCCACTTCATCGTGAGCGCGACGGTGGGCGGCCGGTCGATCCTCCTCGATCCCTTCCACGGCGGGACGGAGCTGACCCCGGCGGCGGCGGCGGACGTGGCCGCCCGCGCGGTCGGGCGGCCGGTCAAGCTCGAGGAGTCGCACTGGGCGCCCTGCACCCGGAGACAGATCGTCGTGCGCATGCTGCGCAACCTCAAGACCACCTACGCGCGCCGATCCGACTGGACCCGCGCGCTCGGCGTCATCGATCGGCTGCTGCTGATCGACGCCGACGTGCCCATGCACCTGCGCGACCGCGGCACCGTGCTCGTGCGCTCCGGCCGTCTGACGGAGGGTGCGGCGGAGTGGGAATCCTACCTCAGTCGCTACCCCCACGCCCAGGACGCCGAAGCGTTCCGTCAGGAGCTCCGCCGGGTCCGCCAGGAGCTGGGCTCGCGCAATTAGTGAGATGGGGGCCCCGACATGGCCCCCAACCCCCCGAACGCTCGCCACGCCCCGGCAAAGCCGGGACGCTCCTCGTCCTCTAGCGCGGTGAGGCCGTCCGCCGTCTGGCTGCTGATGCTCGCCGTCCTGATCTCCGCCTGCGCAACACGCCTGCCGCCCATCGGAGCGGGCGGACAGCCGTTCGTGCCGGCCGAGGGCGAGCGGGCGCTCTGGGCGCAGGCTCAGAAGGAGTCGGAGGCCCTGCTCCAGCGGGTTCGAGCCTATGACGACCCGTCGCTGAGTAAGTACCTGACCCTCATGGCAGAACGTTTGACGCCTGAGGTGGCAAGGACGTTGGGGGGACCGGCCTGGCGGATCGAGGTTCTTCGGGATCCCACGCTGAGCGCGTTCGCGATGCCGGATGGGCGGCTCTTCGTGCATTCGGGACTGCTGGCGGCCGTCGCGAGCGAGGCGCAGCTGGCGCTGGTCCTGGGGCGGGCCGTGGCCCAGGTGACTCATCGCCACGCCCTGGCCGCCGCGCGCGACGGGCGCCTCGGGTCCCTCCAGCACGCCGGCGTGACACCGCTGAGCCCGACGGCTGCGGCCATCCTCGGGCGAAGTCTGCCACTGGCCGCCGCCGCGTC
This sequence comes from Candidatus Methylomirabilota bacterium, assembly GCA_035762565.1. GTDB lineage: Bacteria > Methylomirabilota > Methylomirabilia > Rokubacteriales > CSP1-6 > AR5. Next base: position 25,015 of record DASTOJ010000168.1, read on the forward strand.
GATCACCGGGTATGGCGCCCGTCGCGAGCGTGAGGCCGACGCGGTCGCGCTGGCGGCGCTGGTGCGGGCCGGCTGGGATCCCGCGGACGCGACGGGAGTCTGGGGACTGCTGGTTGGGGAGGACCGCGGTCCGCTCGAGACGTTTCAGCTCGGGCGGCCAGCCTGGCTGCGCGAGCGCAGTGAATCGACGCGTCGCGTGCTGGATCGAAGCGGCACCGTGGTGGCGCCCGGGGCGGTGAGGACCACCGAGGAGTTCGAGGCCCTCCGGCGCGCGGTGACGCGAGACAACGCCGCCGAGGACATCCGCCAGGGGCGCTTCGCCCTGGCGCGGCGCACGCTCGAGCGCGTGCTCGCCGCCGCGCCCACCGACGCGCTGGCGCATTCCTGCTATGGCGACCTGCACCGGCTGCAAGCCCAGCAGGCGCAGTCGCCGGGCGAGCGAGCGTCGGCGGCGCGGCAGGCCGAGGCCCGTTACGCGCGCGCGATCGCGCTGGACCCGGCCCTGGCGGAGCCGCACCGGCAGCTGGGCCTGCTGCACTACGAGCGGGGAGACCTCGCTCGCGCGCGCACCGAGCTGGAGCAGTACCTGGCGCTCGCGCCCGGCGCTCCCGACGCCCGGCGCGTCGCGGAGTACGTGCAGGAGCTGGGGCGCTGATGGTGGCGGCCAAGCGGCTGGCGCTCTCGGTGCCGGTCGATGGCTTCGCGCTGGCCGAGCACGCCGACCTCGCCCGCGAGGCCGAGCAGCGGGGCTACGCCGACGCGTGGTCGTACGAGGCCGACGGGCTCGACTGCTTCACGCCGCTGGCGCCGGTGGCCCTGGCCACCTCGCTGCGCCTGGGCACCGCCATCGCCAATGTCTTCACGCGGGGCCCGGCCACGCTGGCCATGTCCGCCGCCGCCCTCGCCGACCTGGCGCCCGGGCGGTTCTGCCTCGGGCTCGGCGCCGGCTCGCAGCCGATCGTGGAGGCCTGGAACGGCGGGCGCTTCGCGTCGCCGGCCACGCGGGTGCGCGAGACGGTCCACGTGCTGCGCGCGGCCCTGGCGGGTGATCGAGTGGTCTTCCACGGCAAGACCCTGAGCGTGGACGGCTTCCGGCTGGCGCGTCCGCCGGCCCAGCCGGTGCCGATCTTCGTGGCGGCGCTGCGCCCGGGCATGCTGCGCGTGGCCGGCGAGGCGGCCGACGGCGTCATCCTCAACTGGCTCGCGGCGAGCGACGTCCCGCGCGTGGTCGCGATCGTGCGCGAGGCGGCGGCCCAGGCCGGACGCGACGCGGCCGCCGTCGAGATCACCGCCCGCCTGCTGATCAACGTCGACCCGCCGGGCACCGAGTCCGACACCGGCGTGCGACGGCACGTCACGGCCTATCTCAACGTGCCGGTCTATCGCGCCTACCAGGAGTGGCTGGGCCGCGGACCGGCGCTGGCGCCGATGTGGCGGGCTTGGGAGCGCGGCGACCGGAGGGCGGCCGTGGCCGCGGTGCCCGAGGGCGTGATGGGCGATCTGATCCTGAGAGGCTCGCCGGCCGATATCCGCGCCCACGTGCAGCGTTATCTCGACGCCGGCGTCGACACCGCGTTCCTGCAGGTCTCGACGCTCGAGCCGGGCCCGGCCCGCCGCCGTCAGATCCTGCTCGACGCCCTGCGCGCGCTCGCGCCGACGACGCGCTGAGGAGCCGGCGTAGACGGTTGCATCAGACGCGGAGGAGAATAGCGTCGTGGTCCTTGCCGCTCGATTACCCCACCTTCATGCAAGGCCACCCCAGGTATCGCAGGCGCCCAGCGGCGGGACATTACTCGATGACTTGATCGGCCCGCAGCAAGAGCGCGGGTGGGACGGTCAGGCCAAGCGCCTTTGCAGCTTTGAGATTGATCCCAAGGTGAAACTTGGTCGGCTGTTCGACGGGCAGCTCGGCAGCCATCCTTCCCGGTAGTCGCCTCCGTAAGACATGAGACCACCGTCGGCAACGATCTCCCTCAAGGCGGACATCGCAGGCAGCCGGTTTCTGGCCGTGAACTCTCCGATGCGCGCGCTGTGCTTCGCCGCGAGCGAGTCCGCCACGACGACAAGACCGTCGGGCCGCTCTCGCAAGATCGCCGCGAATACCGTTTGCAACGCAGCTGGCGGCGAGCGGATGCGAGCCAGCGGTCAGCTCCACTGCCTTGTTCGGCGGCGCCAGCCTGAAAGCGGCCGTCATGAAAGCCCGATGACTGAACATGCCTCCCTCTCCCACTCAGCGTGCTGTGCGCTGAACGCCGGCTGATTCAGCAACACTGGGCTGGTGAGTTCCCTCAGCCATTCCTGATACGCAAACGCCGTCTGGATTGCCGGATCGAAGTCCGGAACCGGTTGGAAGAAGGGCGTAAGGACATCGAGGTGCGCCGCATACGTGTTGCGGAAGTCGAGCACGCTCTTGTGGTAGGCCTGCCATGTGTCGGAGGTGAAGCCGGTATGAGCCAAGATCCTCTGGCGAAAGTCTTCAGCGGCCTGGTCGGCGACTTCGGCGGCTGGGATCTTTGTCCAGTGCAGATCCTCGCCAGAGGAGCCAAAAACGTTGCACCAGCTTACCGTGGCAAGCTTGAGGTGTGCGTCACACGTCGACCGCCAAAAATCACGATGGGCCTCGACCACGGCGAACTTAGAGTGTAGGCCTCGATAATAGGCGATGTGCTGGACGAAGAAGACCACCACGGGATACTGCCGAGCGAGCATCGTCCTGTCGTATCGCAGGATCCGTCCTCCTAAATCGAGTCTTGGTAGCGAGCCCCGTCTGGGTCGACGAGGGCGAGGATCTTGCCGACTGCCTCCTGCAACACATCAGCAGGCAGATTGCCAATGCGCCTTGCCTTTCGCACGCGCCAGTCAAGGCTCCTGATCTGATCCGAGAGTATCGCCCCGTCGACGCCAAGCCCCTGCGGGAGCAACACTTCGAAAGGGTATCCCTTCACGTGAGCGGTGATGGGGCAGCAGAGGGCCAACCCCACGCGACGGTTGTATGAAACGGGAGAGATCACCACAGCGGGGCGATGGCCGGCCTGCTCGTGGCCCGCTTGGGGATTGAACTGCAGCCAGATCAGGTCCCCTCGCGCGGGCACATAGGCTGCCACTACCAGGCCTCGCGGCCGACTGCTCTCCCTGTCGAAATCTCGCCATGCAGGTTCCTCCGGCTTACTTTCCGGAGAAGTCCATTCAAAGAATACTTACGAGGTCGAAGCGGGCGGACCAAAAGCCGCCCGTTCTTCACCGACAGGTCTACGGTGGCCCCCGCTTCCACCTGGGCCTCGGCCGCGAGGGACCGCGGAATCCGCAATCCAAGGCTGTTGCCCCACTTCTGAATCTTTGTCTGCATAGGACAACCTCCTGGTTGATATACAATGAGTATACGGCACAAGGACCGTGGTCACGTCCTCGGTTCTACGGTCGCGGTCTCGCTAACGGCAAGACATCTGCCGCCCGATACAGTTCCTACAGCCCGCGTAGTTGCCCCTTGAGGACTTTGCCGGTGGGGCTCTTGGGAAGCGATGGCAGGATCGTGACCTGTCGCGGGTACTTGAAGGCAGCCAGGCGGTCGCGGCACCAAGCGATCAGCTCGTCAGTGCCGGCGATCGCTGCCGGCCGCAGGGCGACGAACGCCGCGATCTCCTCCCCCAGCTCGGCGTGCGGTACGGCGACGACCGCGGCCTCGGCGATCGCGGGGTGGGCGGCGAGCACGGCCTCAACCTCGGCGGGGAAGATCGAATAGCCGCCGCGCAGGATGCGCTCGCGCTTGCGCCCGGCGATCGCCACGTAGCCGTCGTGGGTGAGGCGGGCGAGGTCGCCCGTGTGGAACCAGCCGTCGCGGAGGACGGCCCGTGTCTCGTCGGGGCTGCCGAGGTAGCCGTCCATCACCGCCGGCGTGCGGATCAGCAGCTCGCCGACCTCGCCGCCCCGCACGGAGGCGCCGGCATCGTCCACCACGCGGACCTCCACCCCCGGCACCGGGCGCCCAACGCAGTCCGGATAGTCGGTGGGATGGTCGGCCAAGTACGACAGTGGCCGGAACAGCTCCGTCGTGCCATAGCCGCGCACGATCCGCGTGCCGGTTCGCTCGCGCCACGCCTCGGCCACGTCCCAGGGGCAGGGGGCGGCGCCCGATACGCCCAGGCGCAGGCGCGGGGCGCCCGTGAAGCCCGGCAGATCGAGGAGCCGGCGGAACATCGTCGCCACCGCCGGCAGCACGGTCACGCCGTCGCGCTCGAGGGTCTCGGCCACCGTGTCGGCGGCGAAACGCTCGACCAGCACCACGGTGGCGCCGGCGAGGAGCGGCGCCAGGAGGGTGCCGTTGAGGCCGAACGAATGGGCCAGCGGCAGCGCGGCGAGAACGACGTCGTCCTCGCACAGGCCCATCACCGGCCCCGCCCACGAACGGTTGGCGAATTCCAGCGCCGCGTGAGAGAGCAGCGAGCCCTTGGGCCGGCCGGTGCTGCCGGAGGTGTAGAGCACGAGCGCCGGCGCGGCCGCGTCGCCGGCGACGCCTGACAGCTCGTGCTCGACGAGCTTGCCTTCCGAGCCGGCCTCGACCAGCAGCGCGGGCTGGAGATCCGCCAGGATCTCGGCGCGCTCCTCGGGCTTGAGCAGGACGTCCAGCGGCGCCACGGTGGCGCCGGCGGCGAGTCCGCCGAGCAGGCTCACCACGAACTCCGGCCGATTCGGGATCGACAGCGCGAGACGCTGTCCCGGGCGCATCCTGTGTGCGGTGACGTTTCGCGCGAAGTCGCCGGCGGCTGTGGTCAGCTCGCGGTAGGTAAGGGCACCCCTGTTCCAGCGCAGCGCGGGGTGGTCGGGGCGGCGGCGAGCGACCTCGGCGATGAGGGCGGCGACGCTGTCGCTGCCCACGGGGATCAGCCCAGGTAGTCCTCGAGCCGCAGGCGCTGCCAGACGTCGGGGGGGACGCGGTGACGGGGCGTGTAGGCGGCGAGCGACGGCTTGGCGGTCGCGTCCACGCCCCACTTGGCGGTGTAGCCGTCCTCGCGGGTGGAGGGATCGAGATCGGAGCCGCGGGCGTTGGTGACGATCGTGATGTCACGGTCGGGCTGGCAGCGGGTGGCCAGCGCCCAGTTGACCTGGCGGTCGTCGAAGACGTCCACGTCGTGGTCCACGATCACCACGCGCTTCATGTAGAGGTCGGCGCCCAGCACGGCCATGATCGCGTTCTTGGCCTGGCCCGGCAGCCGCTGCTCGATCGACACGTAGCAGGTGAAGGGGCCCGGCACCCGGACGGCCTTGACGGAGGGCACCATGGCCCGCACCGCCCGGTAGAGGTTGGCCTCCATCGGGATCGTGGACAGCAGCAGGTGGTCGAGGTGCGCGACCGAGATGTCCTGGAACATCGCGTCGCGCCGGTGGGTGATCGCCGTGTAACGCACGATCTCGCGCTGGCGCTCGCCCAGGCTGTAGCCCGTGAACTCGCCGAACGGTCCCTCGGCGACGCGCGCCGCCGGCAGGATCTCGCCCTCCAGCACCAGCTCGGCGTGGGCGGGAACCAGCACGTCGGAGGTCTCGCACTTGACCAGCTCCAGCGGCTCCCCGAGCAGGGCGCCCATGATGGCCCGCTCGTCCTCGTCGATCGAGCCGATGGCGAGCGCGCCCAGCGCGATGGCCGGGTGCACGCCGATGGCGAACGCCACCGGCAGCGGCTCGCCGCGGGCCTCGGCGATCTCGTGGAACTCCCAGAGATGCTTGCCGAGGGTGAGGTGGATCGAGGTCCGGTCGCGCCCCTGGAGCATCAGGCGGTTGTAGGCGCAGTTCCAGGTCTCGCTCGAGGGGTCCCGGGCGAACGAGATCGCCGCCGTCACGTAGGGCCCGGCGTCGCGCTCGTGATGGATGATCTGCGGCAGGATGCCCAGGTCCACCTCGCTGCCGCGCCGCACGACCTCCTTCACGGGCCCCGTGGCCACCACGCGCGGCGGGACCGGCCGCTCCATCGCTTTCAGGTAGGTCTCCAGCATGCGGTCGGGAGCGGCGTTGATGGCCGCGGCCAGCCGGCTGCGGCTGGCGTGCAGGTTGGTGAGGACGGGAAACGAGGTGCCCTTGACGTCCTCGAACAGGAGGACCGGGCGGCGACGCCCTTCCTTCTCGAGCTTGGCGACCAGGGCGGTGATCTCGTAGGCCGGATCCACCGGCCGCGACACGATCTGGAAGTCCGCCGGCCGCGTGCGCCGGACGAGGTCGAGGAAGGACCTCAGGTCCTGCGCCATCTCACGCCTTCTCGGCGACCTTCTTGCCGTGGACCTGCGGCTGGGAAAACCACCAGCCGGCCGCTGTCAGCAGCGCGAACAGCGGCACGCGCAGGGCCACGTGCACCGGCCACGGCGCGTGACCGAACCGCTCGACGACGAAGACGTCGTCGAGGATCATCTTGCCCGCGACCTCGCCCAGCACGCCGGCCGCCAGCCACACGATCCACGGGTACCGGTTCATCAGGCTGGACAGGATCGCGCTGAGCCAGATGACGATCGGGATCGACAGCCCGATGCCGAACACGACCAGCTGCATGTCGCCGTGGGCGGCGCCGGCCACGCTCAAGACGTTGTCGAGGCTCATGATGACGTCGGCCACGATGATGATCCAGACGGCCTCGGCCAGCGAGGCGCCCTGGCGTACGCTGTGGCCGCCGCCCCCCTCGCCCTCCGACTGGCGCACGAGCTTCAGCGCGATCCAGACGAGCATCAGCGCCCCCGCCACCTGGAGCAGCGGGATGCCGAGGAGCCAGGTCACCACCGCGATGAACGCCAGCCGCAGGGCGACGGCGCCGAACGTCCCCCAGATGCGCCCCCAGAACTGCTGGCGGCGCGGCAGCGTGCGCACCGCGAGCGCGATGACGACCGCGTTGTCCCCGGCGAGGACGAGATCGAGGAGGACGATCTTTCCGATCTGGGTCAGGTACCCGAGGTCCATGGCTCGCTATTGTAACGGACGCGCGGGCGGTGAGCGATCAGCGCGGCCGGGGCTGCGTGAGGCTCGCGTGCAGCGCGCGGCGCAGGCCCTCGATGTCCAGCGGCTTGCGCAGCACGCTGAAGCCCAGCCGCCGGCCCTCGCCGTCGAGATCCCGCATGGCGGCGGTGAACATGATGACCGCCACCGCGGGGTCACGGTTGCGGACCTCGGCGGCGACGTCCAGGCCGGAAACCGCGGCCATCGCCAGATCGGTCAGCACGACGTCGTAGGCGCCGGCGTCGAACAGGGCAAGACCCTCCCGCCCGCCGGGAACGGCGTCCGCCGCGTAGCCCCAGGCCTCCAGCAGGTCGCGAAGCAAGGTGCGTACGTGACGATCATCCTCGATGACGAGAATTCTCGGTCGCCGGCGGTCGGCGAACGGGGCAGAAGCCAGCGTGGAAGTGCGGTCGTAGGTGTCCATCGAGTTGGAGACGTTAGGGCTCCGCGCGCGCCGGCGCAACCTCTATGACGACCGCGAAAGACGCGGGTGCCGTCGCGCTCGCCCGTGCCGTGCGGTGCCGTCATGCGGGTTCGCGCGTACCGGGTCGAGCGCGCGCAGGAAAGAGGCGAGTCCCGGCGGTGTCGCCGCCGTGGCGCCGCATCAGTCCGGTGGAATTTCGTTTTGGGGATTGCGGTGGAAAAGTGGATAAGGCCGGTGCCGATCAGGCCCGGGAATGCCGGTCGTCTTCCTCGCTCGACAGCCAGTCGATCTCCAGCGCGATGGCGTCGATCAACTCCACCAGACCATCGACCCACGGCCCATAGCCGGCCGCCAGCAACTCGTGACGGGCCCGCCACAGGTGGTCCCTGGCGTCGGTGAGGCCGACCAGTCTCGGTGGAGCGGCCATGACGTCGCGTATGTGCACCGGGCTCGCGCGCCCTGTCAACGGAAATGTCATCCACATATCCCCAACAATCCACAGGCAAGAAACGCTCTGGGATCACGCAGATACGCGGTCCTGACAGGCGCCCCGGGGGCTACGTGAGCTTGTAGAGCCTGCGCGCGTTGTCCGCGAGGATCTTGCGCTTCTGGGTGTCGTTCAGATCGCCGCGCTGGCGAATCTCGTCGATCGACCCCGGCCACGAATGGTCCCAGTGCGGAAAGTCCGAGGCGTACACGATCTGGTTCTCGCCGATCAGCTTCACCGCCTGCGGCAGCAGCCACTCGTCGGCCTCGCACGAGAAGTAAATCCGGCCCGAGCGGACGTACTCGCTGGGTTTCCTCTTGAGCGCGGGCGCCTCGGCCGCGCGCTTGGCGTACTCGTCGTCCATCCGCTCCATCCAGTACGGCGCCCAGCCGCAGCCGGCCTCCAGGAACGCGATACGGGCGTCCGGGAACCGCTCGGGGATGCCCTCGAGGACGATCGAGGTGATCTGGCGCATCTGGCCGAAGGCGTGGGAGCAGGTGTGGGCCTGGATGAAGGCGGGGAAGAGATCGACGCCCGCGCCGCCCAGGTGGGAGCCGGAGGCGTGGATGCCGAGCATGCAGTCCAGCCGCTGGGCCTCCTCGTACACGCCGGCGTAGCGCGAGTCGCCCAGCAGGTGGGTGCCGTCGGCCGGCAGCATGGCGCCCGAATGGCCCAGCTCCCGCACGGCCCGCCGCAGCTCGGGGCCGCAGGCCTCGGGGTCCTGGACCGGCATCAGGGCCACGGCCTTGAGGCGCGGGCTCTTCTTGATGAACTCCTCGTGCATGAGCGTGTTGTAGGCGCGGCAGAGGGCGACCGCCCACTTGCGGTCCTTGATGAAGCTCATGAAGAGCCCGAGCGTCGGGTAGAGGACGACCGACTCCATGCTGCCCTTGTCCAGCGCCCGCAGCCACGCCTCGGCGTCGCCGGCCGCGTCGCCGAGCGTACCGAGCAGCCGGCGGTCCCAGCCGTCCCAGGCGTAGAACATCGAGACGTTCGGGCGGCGGCGGTAGGGCTCGTCCAGGTAGCGCGCCACCTGCTCCTGGCTCTCGGTGACGTGGCCGTCGGCGTCGATCACGGTCATGGCTTCAGCCTCCAGCGCGGGATGGCTTCGGGGTTGAGGACGTGGGCGGGCGGCTCGCCGCGCCCGACTGCGAGAATCTGCCCGAGGGCCAGGCGGAGGTTGGCCTGCCGTCCGGCCTCGCTATGCCCGATGTTGTGCGGCGTGAGGATCAGCCGCTCGGGGTCGGCGGTGCGGTAGGGATGCTGCGCGGGGAGCGGCTCGACCGCGAAGGCGTCCACCGCCGCGCCGGCGATCCAACGCTCGTCCACCGCGCGGGCCAGCGCCTGCTCGTCGACCAGCTCGCCGCGGGCGGTGTTGAGCAGCAGCGCGCCCGGCTTCATCCGTCGCAGCGCCTTCTCGTCGATGAGGTGGCGCGTCTCGCCGGTGAGCACTGCATGGAGCGTGACGACGTCCGCCTCCGCCAGCAGCGCGGGCAGAGCCACCAGCGTGACGCCGAGCGCGGCGGCCGTGGCCGGCGCGACGTAGGGGTCGGCGGCCATCAGCCGCACGTCCCACGGCGCCAGTCGGCGCGCGACGTGGGTGCCGATGCGGCCGAGGCCCACGATGCCGACCGTCTTGCCGAACAGGAAGTCGCCGCGGTCCTCCCGCCGGGCCCACTCGCCTCGCCGGAGCCGGGCCTCGCCGCGCTTCACGCGCTTGAGCAGCATGAGGATCAGCCCGATCGTGGCCTCGGCGACGGCGATGAAGTTCTCCGGCGTCGGGCTGTTGGCCACCAGCACGCCCAGCCGCGTGGCCGCCGGCACGTCGATCTTGTCCACGCCGATGAAGGGCACGATGACCAGCCCCAGGTGCTCGGCGTGCTCCATGACGGCCGGAGTCACGCGCTCGAGGTGGGAGGCCAGCACCACGTCGGCCACCCGGCACTGCTCGATCAGCTCGGCCTCCGAGTAGGCCGTGCGCCCGGGCGCGTCGAGCGGGCGGCCGATCACCACCTCGTGGCCGGCCGCCCGCAACGGGGCCAGCTCCTCCGGGCCCCCGCTGGGCCCGGTGGCGATGATCGTCAGTCGCCGGGCCGTCACGGCTTCTTGCAGATCACGTTGAGCAGCGCCGGGCGCTTGTCCTCGCGGACGACGCCGAGCGCCTGGCGCACGATCTCCGGCAGCGCGGCCGCGTCCGAGACCCGCTCGGCCCAGTGGCCGGAGGCGCGGGCGATCAGCTCGTAGTCGGGCGCAGGATCCAGCTCGCTCAGCGGCATCGTGCCCGTGCGCACGGCCCAGCCCTGGGGCGCGTGCGAGGTGACCGACCGCTTGACGGCGTTCCACGCGCGATTGTTGAAGATGACGTTGAGCACCGGCAGGCCGTGGGCGCTCGCGGTCCAGTGGGCGGCGGTCGGGGTGCCGAAGATGTACGCGCCGTCGCCGACGCAGCATACGACGGTCTTGTCCGGCGCCGCCAGCTTGGCGCCCAGCGCCGCTCCCAGGCCCCAGCCGAGGCCCGAGGCCGGCGACTGGCTGAAGTAGCTGCCCGGCTTGCGCAGCCGGGTCTGCGTGGTGTCGAGGTCGTACTCGTTGACGACGATGGTGTCGTCGTCGATCGCGTCGCCGATGCAGCGCGACAGCCACGCCATGTCGATGGGCCCGTCGTTCTTCGCGGCGGCGGCCTTCGCCGCCCACGCGTCGACGAGCCGCCGGTGCTCGGCCTCCCACCGCCGGCGCCTCGACTCCACGGTGGCCGCGTCGACGCCCCGCCGCCGCACGGCCGCCGCCAGCGCGGCCAGCGTCAGCCGTGGGGCGCCGGCCAGGCCGAGGTCGACCGCGAAGCCGCGGATCGGGTAGCGGGAGAACAGCGGATCGTGGCCGACCTGGATCACGGTGGTCTCGGGTCCCGGCGCGCGCAGCACGGGGAACCAGGGCGCGTCGGCCTCGACGACCACGATCGGATCGGCCTCGGCCAGCTGGGGAGTCGGATCTCCGCCGCAGTAGAGCAGGTGGTCCTGGGGGAAGTTGAGATGCGTGGCCGCCTGCTCGAAGATCGGCATGCCGAGCGCCTCGGCCAGGGCGACCAGCGGCGCCACCGAGCCGGGGTCCCGGCCCGACGCCTTCACGATCGCGATCGGGTTGCGGCCGGTCGCCAGGATCTCGGCCGCCCGCTCCACGGCGGCCGGGTCGGCGACCGTGGCCGCCGGGGGCCCCACGCGCGGCGGATCGAAGTACTCAAGGCTGTCCAGCCGCTCCGAGAGCGTCTCGCGAGGCAGCGTGAGGTACACCGGCCCCTGGGGCTCGGCGCGGGCGATGGCCAGGGCCCGGTCGACCACGGTCTCGAGCTGGGAGCCCAGGCGCAGCTCGTAGTCCCACTTGACGAACTCGCGCACCATCGCGCCCTGGTCGAACGACTCCTGCGCCCAGTGGATGTGACGGTTGCGGGCGCCCGGCAGCCGGTCCTCGGTCAGCGGCGTGCGCCCGGCGGTGACGAGGATCGGCGCGAAGGCGCGGGCGGCGTTGATGATGCCGCCGAGCGCGTTGGCGGTGCCCACGATCACGTGGACCATCACCACTTGCGGCCGGCCGGTCACCATCGCGTAGCCGTGGGCCATGCCGACCGCGGTGATCTCGTGCGGCACGGTGAGCGGCCGCGGCAGCACCTGGCCCTGGGCCGCTCGCCTGGCGTAGGCCTCGATGATCGGCGCGAAGTCGGTGCCGGCATTCCCGAAGAAGTACTCCACGCCCCGCGAGGCCAGCAGCTCCAGGTACGCCTCGGCCGCGCTCTCCACCGTGACTTTCTTCAGCATGACGTCGAGCTCCTACGTGAGGTGCAGCCTCAGCATTCGCCGCGCGTTGCCCTCGTAGATCTTCGTCTTGTCCGCGCCGCTGGCGCGCAGGCGCTCCATGGCGCCGATCGTGTCGCGGATGAACCCCGGGCCCTTCTCGGGGTCGAACGGCATGTCGGTCCCGAAGAGGATGTGGTCGGCACCGAAGAACTCCAGGCCGCTTTCCATCGCGTGCCAGGCGCCGAACAGGGCGGTGTCGCCGTAGAACATCCGGAAGTAGTCGAGGGGGCGCCGCTTCAGCCGCCCGAGCGCGGCGCCGTCCTCGGGGTCGTCGGTGCGGCTGCCGAGCTGGTCGAGGCCGCCGCCGACGCGCCCCGCGCAGAACGGGATCATCGCCCCCATGTGATGGGTGATGACCTTGAGGTCGGGGTGGCGGTCGAACAGTCCCGAGAAAACCAGCCGGGCCATCGCGGCGGTCGTCTCGTAGGGCCAGCCGAACGCCCACCAGATGTCGAACTTCGAGCGCGACTCGCCCGCATAGTCGGCGACCGACGCGGGCCGGGCCGGGTGCATCCAGATGGGCAGGTCGCGCTCGGCCATGCGCGCGAAAATCGGCCGGTACTCCGGCAGGTCGAGGGGGCGGCCGCCGACGTTCGTGTAGATCTGCACGCCGGTGGCGCCGAGCTGGTCGAGGGCGCGGTCGATCTCGGCCACCGCCGCGTCGGGGTTGTTCATCGGCAGCGACGCCACGAAGGCGGGGAAGCGATCGGGGTGTCGAGCCACGATCTCGGCCATCCCGTCGTTGGCCAGCCGGGCCAGCTCGGGCGAGCCGTCCGGCCCCGCCACCGTCTCGATCGGCGGGTTGGCGAGCGTCAGCACCTGCACGTAGCCCTCGTAGCGGTCCATGATCCGCAGGCGCAGCTCGACGTCGACGAGCACGGGAATGCCGGCCATGCGCTTGTGCATCGCCATCCCCCGCGGCTGCACCTGGACCGCGCGCGCGAAGTAGCGCCGCGGCAGGCAGTGGGGGAAGACGTCGATCTTCACGCGCGGAGTGTACACGCCTCCCGGCGCCTGGGGTAGAGTAGGGCGGATGACGGGCGGGCGCGTCCGCGGCGGCTTCAACCAGTACGGGTTCACGGTCGGCATCCTCATGCTCGACACCCGGTTCCCGCGCATCCCGGGTGACATGGGCAACGCGGCGACCTTTCCATTCCCGGTGCGCTATCACCGCGTGGCCGGCGCCAGTCCCGACCTCGTCGTGCGCCGCGGCGCCGCCGGGCTGCTCCCGGACTTCGTGGAGGGGGCCCGGGCGCTGGAGCGCGAGGGCGTGGGGGCGATCACCACCAACTGCGGCTTCCTGGTGAAGTACCAGCGTGAGATGGCGGCCGCGGTGAGCGTGCCGATGTTCACCTCCAGCCTGCTGCTGGTGCCGCTGGTCCACCGCATGCTGCGCCCCGGCCGCCGCGTGGGGCTCATGACCGTGAACGCGGCCTCGCTCGCCCCCGAGCACCTGGCCGGCGCCGGCATCGCGCCCGACCTGCCGCTGGCGGTGGCGGGCATGGAGGGCGAGAAGGAGTTCACGCGCGTGCTGCTCGGCGACGAGCTGGAGCTGGACGTCGACCTCGCCCGCGAGGAGCACGTGCGGGTGGCGCGCCGGCTGGTGGCCGAGCACCCCGACGTCGGCGCCATCGTGCTGGAGTGCACCAACATGCCGCCCTACACGGCCGACATCCAGCGGGAGACGGGCCGGCCGGTCTTCGACATCATCACGCTCGTGCGCATGGCCCACGACGCGCTCGCCGCGGCGCGCCCGCCCCGGCCGGCCTGATCGGCCGGTTGGCCGGGCGTCACGAGGAGGGCGGGAGCCGGTCTCGCGCCTCGCCTCGCCGGCCCAGCCGCCGGATCAGCTCGCGGTCGGCCGGCGGGAAGTCGTGGGCGGCGAGATCATGAGGCTCGACCCACGCCATCGCCTGACCTTCGAGCGGCACGATTTCACCGGACTCCACCCGGCAGTCGAAGAAGTGCAGCACCACCGTGCGGTCCGGGTACTCCCAGCGCACCGTCTCCACCGGCTCGCCCACGGCGAAGGTGGCCGCCAGCTCCTCGCTGAGCTCGCGGCGCAGGCACTCCGCCGGCGTCTCGGAGGCCTCGACCTTGCCGCCGGGGAACTCCCACAGTCCCGCCAGGTGCGACCCCCGCCGCCGCTGCGTGATCAGGTAGCGGCCAGTAGCGTCCCGGACGAGACCGGCGGCGACCTCGATGACCAGCGGCACCGCGCGGTCCCCGCTCAGCTCCGGGTGCCGTTGACCGGCGGGGGATAGGTGGCGCAGGACGTCCGCATCGGGCAGTCGGCACAGCGCGGCCGGCGCGGCGTGCACCAGGTTGCGCCGAAGTCCATGAGAGCCTGGTTGAAGTCATAGCCCCGCCCGGCCGGTACCAGGGCCTCGGCCAGGGCCCACAACGTCTTGTCGCCGCGCAGGCGGGCGCTGCGGCGCGGGCCCAGGAACACGCGCGTGAGCACGCGCCGGACATTGGTGTCCAGGACCGCGGTGTCGCGCCCGTACGCGAAGGACAGGACCGCGCCCGCCGTGTAGCGGCCGACGCCGGGCAGCGCGCGGAGCGCCTCGGCACTGTCGGGCAACCGCCCGCGATAGCGCGCGACGCTCTCGCGCGCGATGGCGTGCAGCCGCAGGGGGCGGACATTGTAGCCGAGGGGGTACCAGAGCCGCCGCACCTGCTCGACCGGGGCGGCCGCCAGCGCGTGCAGCGTCGGGTAGGCGCGGAGGAACTGGCGGTACTTGGGGATCACGCGCTCGACCTGCGTCTGCTGCAGCATGATCTCCGAGACGAGCACGCGGTAGGGCGCGCGCGTGCGCCGCCAGGGCAGATCGCGCCCGTGAAGGCGGTACCAGGCGAGGAGGCGGCGCTGGAAGCGTTGGATGGCGGCCCGTGACGGCGCTCGCACGGACGGGGAGTCTAGCACGTGTACAATCACGCCATGTCCCTCGTCGACCTCGACACCGCCGCCGCCGAGTATCGCGCTGTTCGCACCGGCTGCGGCCTCGTCGACCGGAGCGATCACGGCCTGCTGGAGGTGACCGGACGCGACCGCGGCACCTTCCTGCACGCGCTCCTGAGCAACGAGGTCAAGGGGTTGGCACCCGGCCAGGGCTGCGCCGCCACCCTGCTCGACATCCACGGCAAGATCCAGGTGGTCCTGCTCGTGTGGGCGCTCGACGATCGAATCCTGCTCGTCACGCCGCCGGGGCGGGCGCCGGCCACGCTGGAAGCGCTCGACCACTATCTCTTCTCCGAGAAGGCCGTGCTCGAGGACGCGACCGGGTCGCTGACCCTGCTGATGCTGGCCGGCCCCGAGGCGCCGGCGCTCGCCGAGCGGCTCGCCGGAGCGCGAGCCCCCGACACGGCGTGGTCGCACGTGGTCGGCGCCTTCGGCGGGGCGCCCGTCCGTGTCGTCCGCGGCGGCGGCGAGACCGGCGAGGTCGAGGTCTGGCTGGTGGCGCCGGCCGCGGCCGGCGCCGAGCTGGCGAGCGCGGCGCGTGCTGGCGGCGCCCGGCCGGTCGGGCCGGCGGCACTCGAGTCGCTGCGCATCGAGGCCGGCACGCCGCGGTACCCGGAGGACATCGGGCCCCACGTGCTGCTGCCCGAGGTGCCGTTCCAGCATCTGCTGTCCTACACGAAGGGCTGCTATCCGGGGCAGGAGGTCGTCGTCCGCATCCGCGACCGCGGTCACGTGAATCGCCACCTGCGCGGGCTCGTGCTCGACGGCGACGTGGTGCCGGAGGCCGGCAGCGAGGTGCTCGCCGGCGACACCACCGTCGGCGCCGTGACGAGCGCGGCGCACTCGTTCGGCCTGGACCGGTCGATCGCCCTGGCCCTCGTGCGGCGCCAGTACGCCGAGCCTGGCACCGCCGTCGGCGTGCGCGTGGGCGGCCGCGTCGTGCGGGCCAGGGTGAGCGATCTACCCCTTGCCCGCTGAACCGGCGTCGGCGGGCACGCCCATGAGCGAGAACCGGCTGGCGAAGGAGACGAGCCCCTACCTGCTGCAGCACGCCCACAACCCCGTGGACTGGTATCCGTGGGGCGAGGAGGCGTTCGCGCGCGCCCGCGCCGAGGACAAGCCGCTGCTGCTGTCGGTGGGCTACTCGGCCTGCCACTGGTGCCACGTCATGGAGCGCGAGTCGTTCGAGAACCCCGCGATCGCCGGCGTCATGAACGCCGGCTTCGTCAACGTCAAGGTCGACCGCGAGGAGCGCCCGGACGTCGACCACATCTACATGCAGGCGGTCCAGTCGATGACCGGCCGCGGCGGCTGGCCGATGACGGTCTTCCTCACGCCCGACGGCACGCCGTTCTACGGTGGCACGTACTTCCCGCCCGAGGACCGTCACGGCCTGCCCGGCTTTCCGAAGCTGCTGGCCGCCATCGCCGACGCCTGGCGCTCGCGGCGGGACGAGGTGCTCCGGTCCGGTCACGAGCTGACCCAGTCGCTCGGGCAGGGCGAGCGGCTGCGGCGCGCCGCCACACTGCTCTCCGAGGACGTGCTCTCGACCGCCTTCCAGGGGATCGCCTCGCAGTTCGACGAAGAGTGGGGTGGGCTGGGCGGCGCCCCGAAGTTCCCGCAGCCGATGATCTGGGAGTTCGTGCTGCGATGCTTCAAGCGGACCCGTAACCCGTACGCGCAGCGCATGGTTCACACGACGCTGGTGAGGATGGCCCGGGGCGGCATGTACGACCAGATCGGCGGCGGCTTCGCGCGCTACTCGGTCGACGCCCAGTGGCTGGTGCCGCACTTCGAGAAGATGCTCTACGACAACGCCCAGCTCGCCTCGCTCTACCTGCACGCGTGGCTGGCTTTCGGCGACCCCGAGTGCCGGCGCGTGTGCGAGGAGACGCTCGACTACCTGCTGCGCGACATGGCCGATCCCGCCGGAGGCTTTCACTCGGCCGA
>DASTOJ010000169.1:0-5629 GCA_035762565.1 Candidatus Methylomirabilota bacterium
GACGAAGGTCTGCATCTCCCCGAAGTACGTCCCCTCGCTCAGGCCCAGCAGCTCGACGCCGACCAGGTAACCGCCGAAGATGCCCACCACGTCGAACAGCGCGGTCATGAGCGGGAACGTGACGATGCCGGCCACGATCGACGGCGCCACCAGGTAGCGCATGGGCGACAGCGCCATCACGGTGAGGGCGTCGATCTGCTCGGTGATCCGCATGATGCCCAGCTCGGCCGTGAGGGCCGAGCCCGCTCGCCCCGTCACCATCAGCGCCGCCAGCACCGGCCCCAGCTCGCGGATCAGCGAGAGCGCCACCGCGGGCCCGAGGAAGGCCTCGGAGCCGAACCGGGACAGGGTGAGGAAGATCTGCAGTCCCAGCACCATCCCGGTGAAGGCCCCGGTGAGGATGATGATGAGGAGCGAGCGGAAGCCGATGTAGTGGATGCGGCCGAGCAGCGCGCCGAACTTGAACGGCGGCGTCAGCGCCGCGGCGACCGCCTGGATCAGAAAGCTGCCGAACCGGCCGAGGGACTCGACGATCCCGATGACCCACCGGCCGAGGCCCTCCAGCGGCCGCACGGCCGGCGTGACGCCCGGCTCAGTCATGCATGCGGAGCTTGCGGTACACGCCGAGGGCCCACAGCGGAAAGTACCGGGCGTACAGGTGGTACTTGAGGTAGAACACCCGCGGGAAGCCCGTCCCGTTCCAGAACACGTCCTCCCACGAGCCATCCGGCTGCTGGGTCCGCAACAGATAGGCGATGCCGTTGTCGACGGCCGTCCCCGAGCCGTGGCCGACGGCGAAGAGGGCCAGCAGCGCCCACGCCGTCTGGCTCGGAATGGACTCGCCTCGCCCGGCCAGCTCCGGCTTGGTGTAGCTCTCGCACGTCTCTCCCCAGCCGCCGTCGACGTTCTGGCGCCGCAGGAGCCAGCGCGCCGCGCGCTGCACGAACTCGTGGCGGGGATCGACGCCGATGGCGCCCAGGCCGCGCAGCACCGACCAGGTGCCGTAGATGTAGTTCACGCCCCAGCGGCCGTACCAGGGGCCGTCGTGTCGCTGGCTGTGGCGGATGAAGTCGAGCGCGCGGTCGGCCGGCTCGAAGTCGAGCCCGTAGCCGAGCGTGCCGAGCAGCTCGAGCCCCCGCCCGGTCAGGTCCTCGGTGGACGGGTCGATCAGGGCGCCATGGTCGGCGAAGGGGATGTTGTTCAGGTACAGGCGATTGTTGTCGGCGTCGAACGACGCCCAGCCGCCGTCCTGGTTCTGCATGCCGAGGAACCAGCCCAGGCCGCGCTCCTTGGCCAGCCGCGTGCGGTCCGGGTCGCCGCCCTGCACCTTTTCCAGCGCCATGAGGACCATCGCGGTGTCGTCGAGGTCGGGGTAGTAGGGGTTGTCGTACTGGAAGGCCCAGCCGCCGGGCTGCACGTGCGGCCGCTTCACCTGCCAGTCGCCGGGCAGCGCCACCTGCTTGGCCAGCATCCACTCGACGGCGCGCACGAGCGCGGGGTGGTCGGGGCGCATGCCGCACTCGATCAGCGCGTTGACGGCCAGCGAGGTGTCCCAGACCGGGGACGGGCAGGGCTGGATGTACAGCTCGTCCCCGCGCTCCACGGCGAGGGCCTCGATCTCCTTGAGCTGGCCCAGGATGAGCGGATGGTCGTCGGGGTAGCCGAGCACGCGCAGGGCCAAAACCGAATTGGCCATGGCGGGATAGATCCCGCCCAGCCCGCCCGGCACCGACATCCGCTCCTCCAGCCACAGACGGGCGGCTTCGATCGCGCGCTTGCGCAGCGGGCGGGGCGAGAACCGCTCCCAGATCTTCAGCCCATCGTCGACGGCGATGAAGAAGCTCTTCCAGAACAGACCGCGCCAGGAGAACGGTTCGGGGACGCGGGGGAAGCGCAGGCTCGTCCGCTCGCGGGGCTCGGGCCACAATTCGTCCAGCGACTGGTGGGGCGGCAGCCACTTGATCGGCTTGCGGTCCATGATGACCAGGAGCGGCACGATCACGCAGCGCGACCAGTACGAGACCTCGTAGATGTTGAAGAGGAAGAACGGCGGCGGCAGCAGCATGATCTCGGCCGGCATCGTGGGCACGCCGTTCCAGTCGTACTCGCCGAACAGCGCCAGCTGGATCTTGGCGAAGACGTTGGCCTTGGCGGGCCCGCCCATCGCCCGGATGCGCTCACGCGCCGCTGCCATGGCGGGGTCCGTGACGGGCACCCCGGCCAGCTTCATGGCGAAGTAGATCTTGATGGAGGCCGACAGGTCGGCCGGGCCGCCCTCGAAGAGGCTGAAGCCGCCGTCGGCGCCCTGCCGCCGGCGGAAGTACTGGACGGCCCGCTGCTCGATGTTTCGGTCGACGCGGTCGATCAGGTGACAGAGCAACAGGTACTCGGCGGTGAGCGCGTGGTCGGCCTGCAGCACGCCGATCCAGTGGCCGTCGGGCGCCTGGACGGAGAGGAGATGCGCCTGCGCGCGGGCAAGGGCGTCCTGAACGGCCGTCACGAGCGCAGATGGTAACATGCACACTCGGCCCGGGACCACCTGAGCGTGAGCATCGACCTCCTGACCGGTACCCTCGTGCTGCGGCCCTACGTCTTCGGGTTCCTCGCGGCGTTCCTCGCGGCGGGAAGGTCGGACCTCGGCTGGCGCCGGACGCTCCTGTTCGGCGCCTGCGTGTCGCCCGTGGCCTGGCTCGCGGAGGCCAGCTCGACCCGGACGGGCGTTCCGTTCGGGCTCTATCACTACACCGGGGACACGCACGGGCGCGAGCTGTTCCTGGCCAACGTGCCCTTCATGGACCCGCTGTCGTTCTCGTTCCTGGCCTATGCGTCCTTCTGCCTGGCCCGGACCGTGCTGCGGGGACGGCAGGTGCCGCCGCTCGCGATGGCCCTCGCGACCGGCGGCCTGATGATGCTGCTCGACGTGGTGATCGACCCCGTGGCGGTGCGCGGCGACCGCTGGTTCCTGGGGCGCGTCTTCTACTACGCGGAGGCCGGCGCTTACTTCGGGGTGCCGCTGTCCAACTTCGCCGGGTGGGTCCTCGTCGGCGCCGTGGGCACGGGGGCGTATGTCTGCTGTGGCGGGTGGCTTGAGGCCGGCTTGGGCCGCAGGTGGCCTGATCCAGGACCGCGGGGCTCCGACACGTCCGGTCTTCCCGTTCGGCGCGGCCGGGGCTCCGACACGCCCGGTCTTACCGTTCACCCGGCCGGGCCTGTCGCGGCGCGGGCGCTGGACCCCTATGGGAGACGGGCGTGGCCGGGGATCGCGTTATACTACGCCGTGCTCGCGTTCAACCTGGGTGTGACGGCGTGGATCGGCGAGTGGCTGCTGCTGGCGGTGGGCGCGGCCCTGCACGTGACGGCGGCCGCGGGACTCTTGATGATCCTTCAGCGACCCGCCGTCCGGCTGGGTCTGGAGAAGCAGCGCGCATGAGTGTTCCGCTCTCCCAGATGTGGACCGTGGCGACGTACGTGCTCGGCCAGAAGCTCCGCGGGCGGAAGCGCTATCCGCTGGTCCTGATGCTGGAGCCGCTGTTCCGCTGCAACCTCGCCTGCGCCGGCTGCGGCAAGATTCAGTACCCCGCCCATGTCTTGAAGAAGCACCTCAGCGTCGAGCAGTGCCTGGCCGCCGTCGAGGAGTGCGGGGCGCCGATGGTGTCCATCCCGGGCGGCGAGCCGCTGATGTACCCCGACATCGGCCGCCTGGTGCGCGAGCTGGTGGCCCGCCGCAAGTACGTCTACCTGTGCACCAACGCCATCCTCCTCAAGCAGAAGCTCGAGGAGGGCCTCTTCCAGCCGTCCAAGTACCTGTCGTTCAGCGTGCACATGGACGGGCTGCGCGAGGAGCACGACGAGGCGGTGTGCCGCGTCGGCGTCTTCGACGACGCGGTGGAGGGGATCCGCGAGGCCCTGCGGCGGGGCTTCCGCGTCACCACGAACACCACCCTGTTCGACGGCGCCGACCCGCATCGGATGCGGAAGTTCTTCGACGCCATGATGGACCTCGGCGTCGAGGGCATGATGGTCTCGCCCGGCTACAGCTACTCGAAGGCGCCCGACCAGGAGCACTTCCTGCGCCGCCAGCGGGCCCACGAGCTGTTCTCGACCATGCTGGCGAGCCCGAAGAAGCGCTGGCGCTTCAACCAGTCCCCTCTGTTCCTGCAGTTCCTGATGGGACGGCGCGACTTCGAGTGCACACCGTGGGGCAACCCCACCTACAACATGTTCGGCTGGCAGCGCCCGTGCTATCTGCTGCAGGAGGGCTACGCCGCCACGTTCGAGGAGCTGCTGGAGACGACGCGCTGGGAGCAGTACGGGCGCCGCAGCGGTAACGACAAGTGCCGGGACTGTATGGTCCACTGTGGCCACGAGCCGAGCGCGGTGGACGCCACGTTCGGGTCCTGGCGCGGCTTCCGTGACTCCGTCGTGGCCACCGTCACCGGACGGTTCTGACCGCGGCCATGAGCGACGAGGACCGGAGCCTCGAAGGCTGGGCGCCTGAGATCACCGACTCCGCCACGCTGGCCGAGGTCATCGATCGCGCCTTCGACTACCGGGGAGACGTCACCCTCGTGCTCGCCGACGGCCGCCAGCTCGTCGGCTATCTGTTCAACCGCAATGCCGACGTGTCCGAACCGTTCGTGCAGATGTTCGAGCGCGGCGGCGACGACCCGGCCACGATCCCCTACGCGCGCATCCGTGCGATCCGCTTCACCGGCAAGGATACGGCGGCGGGCAACTCGTTCGCCGCGTGGCTGCGGCTGCGACAGGCGGCCAAGGCGGACGCCGGGGGCTGAGCCGACGGGCGTGACCCGCCTGCTGGTCCTGACCGCAATCGACCTGGAGGCGCGCGAGCTGGCGCGGCATCTCGGCTTGGCGCCCGTCGCCGGGAGCCCCTGGCCGCGCTTCTCCGGCGGCGCCATCGAGATCGTCGCCATCGGCGTCGGCGCCGGGCACCTGGCGGTGCGACTCGCGCCACCTTCCACCCCGCGGCTCGTCGTGTCCGCCGGGGCCTGCGGGGCCCTCGCGCCCGAGCTGGCCGTGGGCGCGCTCGTGGTCCCCGAGACCGTGCTGGCACCGGATGGGCGGCGCCTCGCCACCGCCGCTGACGGTGGACTGCGGCGCCGCGGCACGCTGCTCACGACGGATCACGTGCTGGAGGACGCCGCCGCCAAGTCGCGACTGTGGCTGGCCACCGGCGCGCTGGCCGTGGACATGGAGTCGGCCGCGATCCTGGCGTGGGCGCTGGAACGAGGGGTGCCGGGCGCCGTCGTCCGGGCCGTGTCCGATCCGGCCGGGCGGGGGGTGCCCGCCGACCTGGCCCGCGTCGTCCACGACGGCCGCGTGCGTCCGATGCGCGCCGTCAGCGCCGTGCTCGCCCGCCCGCGGGCCCTGGCCGACGCCATGGCCCTCCGCGCCGGTACCGCCGCCGCCCTCAAAGCCGTCGCCATCGCCCTGGGTACACTGTCCAGAGCCATATGAGAGCAGGAGAGAGCAGGCAGACGATGAGAGCCCGCGGGCGGCGCGGGTGGGGCCGGGCTGGGGGGGCTGCGCGCCGTTCCGTTGGCTTCGATGGTGCACCGCCTCCAAGCCGGACTTCGCCATACGGCAGCGGGCGCACCCGAACGAACCA
>DASTOJ010000170.1:0-15411 GCA_035762565.1 Candidatus Methylomirabilota bacterium
TCCCGGATTCGCTCGTAGACCCCCTGTCGGCCAGCGGCGACTCGTCAAGTGTCGTCGGGGGATTCGAGGTCCTTGAACAGCCGGTAGAGGAGGAGGTCGTAGGCGATTTTGAGGGCGCCGCCCAGGACGAAGGGGGCGGACAGCGAGATGGTCTGCATGACCCAGCCGGTGAGGGTGGGGGTGATGGACTGGGCGGCGGTACGCCAGAGGGTCGTCGTCGTCGCGGCGACCTCGCGCTCGCGGTCGGATACGACGCTCATCACCCATGACTGGCGGGTCGGCACGTCGATCTGGGAAAGGAGCTGGCGGGCGAAGAGCAGGGCGACGGCCACCCACGGGACCGGCGCGGCGGCGATGGCGATCAGGAACACGTTCGACACGAGGTGGGTCCCCACCATGGTGGGGAGCAGGCCGAAGGTGCGGGCCAGCGGCGGCGCCAGCAGAAGCGAGGCGGCCGTCAGCACCTGAGCGACGAAGAAGATCTGCCCGAGCGCCTCGAGGCCGAGGCCGAAGCGGGCGTGCAGGAAGTAGGCGACCAGCGACTGCAGCACGAAGCCGCCGGCGAACGAGTCGAGCGCGAACAGGGCAGCGATACGCCGGATGACCGGGGTCGCGCCCGGCGCCGTCGCCGGCCGGCGCGCGGCCGGCGAGACCGGGCCCAGCGCGGCGTAGGCGGCCGCCTGGAGCAGCGCGCCGGCCAGGAACGCGGTGAAGAGCGCGCGCGGCGTCCCCGCGATGACCGCCGCGGCGCCCAGCGCCGCCGCGCCGTAGCCGAGCAGGTTGTAGAGGCTCAGCAGCGTGGTCCGCCGCGCCGGCTCCACGACCCGCGCGATGATCACCTGCTCGAGAGACAGGAACGGCCCGGTCTCGCCGGCGCCGACGGCGACGTTGCCCAGCATCGCCGCCACGACCACGAGCCACGGATCGCGCGTCGCCAGCAGTAGCCCGGCGGCCACGACCGAGAGCAGGGCGAGCGCGACGAGGGTGGTCCGGGCGCCGAGGCGCTCGGCCGGCGCGCGAACGGCCCATGTCAGTGCGGCGCTCGCCACGAGCGTGATGGTCACGAATGCCCCGACCCCCGTGGCGGACAGCCCGAGGCTGGCCAGGTAAAGCGGCAGCAGGATGCCCAGATATCCGTAGCAGAAGGTCCGGATACCCTTGGCGACGAATATCGCCGCGATCCCGCGGCCGGCACGGAACCTGCTCATCTTGTGGCGTGTCTCACAGAAAGGGCGACACGTTGGGGCTTGACTTTGATATCAACAAATGTTGAGTATATGGGTCCGGAGGCCGAAAGCGGCCGGAGGTGCCCGATGAACCCGGTAGATCGCGTGATGCACGAAGAGCTCACATTCCTGGTCGATCGTCTCGCCACGTCCGTGCCGAACGGCAGCCTCGCCCAGGCGACCGCCGCCAACCCGCTGCTGCGCGCCCGACTCGACGAGGCCGACGCGCAAGTGGCGGCCGCCCGGGCCGCGCTGCTCGAAGGCTATGGCCGCTGGCGACGCGCCCTCGAAGACGTGGAGAATCTGTGGGCGGTGGCGGCGTGGCGGCGCTCAGCGGCGCCCGAAGAGGCGGGCGAGCAGGCCGCTGCCCTCGCCGCGTGACGGCGCGTCGGGCCCAGCCAGATAGCGCGCGCTGATCGCCTCGAATCGCTGCCAGTAGTCGGGCAGCAGGCGCGCCAGCGCCACCTGGAGCGCGACGAGGCGCGCCTCGTCGTCGGTCGGCGCCGCGGCGGCGCTCGCAACCTTCCGCCGCTCTTCCGGGCTCAACCCGGTCGGGATCTCCTGGCGCAGGAGCTGCAGGAACGCCAGGACGTTCGCCCCGTACGCGCGGCGGTCGGCGCGGTCGTCGGCGGCGGGCGGCGGCAGCCCGCGCGCCCGGCGCGCGCGCACGAGCGCCTCGAGGCATACGTAGTCGACGGCTTCCTCGACGCGCTCGCGGACTTCCAGCTCGATACGCGTGGCGAGGCCCTGCGAGCGGTCCGGGTGGCGGAAGGGCACGGCCGTCAGCCCAGCATTGCCCGAAGTCCGGCCCCGAGCGGCAAGGGTGACAGGCCGAACGTGGCGTGGAACGGCTGCGGGTCGCAGACGTTGTCCTCCTCGAGCATCAGCAGCTGGTCGGGCGTGAGCGGAAAGCCGGGCACGCGATGCAGCACGCGCGTGAGGGGCCGCACGAGGCCCAGCGGCACGTGCACCTTGCGCACGCGCGGCCGGTCGAGCGCCTCGCCGATCAGATCGAGCAGGCGCACCATCGTCACGGCCTCGGGGCCGCCCACGTCGTAGGCGTGCTTCGCGGTCGCTGGCAGGTCCACCGCCCGGGCGAACGCTTGCGCCACGTGCTCCACCGCCACCGGCTGCAGGCGCTGCTGGCCGCCGCCGATCACCGGCACGACGGGATAGCGACCGACCATCCAGGCCAGGAGATTCACGAACGCGTCGCCGCGGCCGTAGATGATGGACGGCCGGAAGATCGTCCACGCGGTCGGGCTGGCCCGCACCGCCTCCTCGGCCTCCCACTTGCTGCGGTGATACCGCGCGCGGGCGCCGGCGCGGCTGCCGAGCGCGCTCATGTGCAGGTAGCGACGGACACCCGTGGCGGTGGCGGCGTCGAGGACGTTGGCGGTCGCCCGGGTGTGGATGCGCTCGAAAGTGCTGAGCGTCGCGGGCTGCTCGCGGATGATGCCGACCAGATGGACGACGGTGTCGCAGCCAGCCATGCCGCGCTCGAGCGTCTCCGGCGACAGCACGTCGCCCTCGACGCGCTCGAGCGCCTCCAGCCCGCGCAGCGCGGGCTCCGACCCGCGCCGGACCAGGCACCGCACGGCGTAGCCGTGGGCCTGCAGCGCCGGGATCACCGCGCGGCCGACGAAGCCCGTGGCGCCGGTCACGAAGATCCGACGCGTCCCTGTCATCGCCACTAGGATATATCTTCTCCAGACCCGCCCGCGCCGCCTGCTAAGATCGACACGTGGTTCGCGCGTGCGGCTTCCACCTCTTTTCCCCCGTGCCCGTTCTCCTCGCCGTGGCCGTCGTGCTGCTCGCGGCCCGGCCCGCCCCGGCCCAGGCGCTCGACTTCACCGCCGTGGACGACGTCGCCCGCGAGGCCGTGCAGTCCGGCGAGATCCCCGGCGTCGTGGTGCTGGTCGGGCGCGGCGACGACGTCCTGTTCCGGCGCGCCTACGGGTGGCGGCGTCTCGTCCCTGACGCGGCCCCGATGACGGTGGACACGATCTTCGACATCGCGTCGCTGACCAAGCCGCTCGGCACCACGCTGGCGATGATGTCGCTGGTCGAGCGCGGCAAGGTGCGGCTCGACGCGCCGCTGGGACGCTACCTGTCGGAGTTCCGCAAGCCGGCGTTCACCCAGGTGACCATCCAGCGCCTGCTCACCCACAGCGCGGGCTTCCCGGCCATTCCGCCGCCGGGCACAGTGACGTCGGGGGCCGTGCAGACAGTGCGGGCGCTGCACCGGCTGCCCTTCGACTACGCGCCCGGCTCGGGCACCCAGTACAGCGACGTGGGCTTCATCCTGCTCGGCGAGGTCGTGCGGCGGGTGAGCGGCCAGCCGCTGGACCGGTATCTCGACAGGACCGTCTTCAAACCGCTCGGCCTGCGCGACACCACCTTCAACCCCGGCCGCGCCCTGCTTGGTCGCATCGCGCCAACCGAGTACGCCAACGGCCGGATGCTGCACGGCGAGGTGCACGACCCGCGGGCGAGGACACTGGGCGGCGTGGCCGGGCATGCCGGGATGTTCTCGTCGGCGGCGGACGTCGCTCGTCTCTGCCGCATGCTGGTGGCAGGCGGCGCGCTGGACAAGGTGCAGATCTTCAAGCCGGCGACCGTCCGGGCGATGTGGACGCGCACCGCCGACGGCAGCGGCAGCCGCGCGCTGGGCTGGGACGTCTCCTCCGTCTTCGCGCGCTCGATGCTGCCCTTCTTCCCGCCGGAGTCGATGATCCACACCGGGTTCACCGGCACCTCGGTGATGATCGACCCGCAGACCGGCGTCTACCTGATCGTGCTGACCAACCGCGTGCACCCCCACGGGGGGGGCGCCGCCAAGATTCGCGAGCTGCGGGTGCGGGTTGCCGCTGCGGTGGGCGCCACGCTGTTCGGCGGCGGCACCGTGCCGGTGGCCGAGGTGGAGTCGACCTCGCCTGCCGCCGACGGCCCGGACGCGCCGCGCCGCGCGCCGTCCGTGGAGCCCGTCCGCACCGGACTGGACGTCATGGCCCGGCAGAACTTCGCGCCGCTGGCCGGCTACTCGGTGGGCCTCGTCACCAACCAGACCGGCGTCGACGCCCATGGCCGTCGCAATATCGACCTGCTGGCCGCCGCTCCGGGCGTGCGGCTGACAGCGATCTTCTCGCCCGAGCACGGGATCACCGGCGACGCCAACACCGACGTGGCCCACGGCCGCGACGCGGTCACCGGAGTGCCGATCTGGAGCCTGTACGGCACGGTCAAGCGTCCGACCGCGGCCATGCTGAAAGACATCACGCTGCTGGTGTTCGACATCCAGGACGTCGGCGTCCGCTACTACACCTACCTGACGACGCTCGTGTACGTCATGGAAGAGGCGGCGCGGCAGGGGATCCCGGTGCTGGTCCTGGACCGCCCCAACCCCATCACGGGCCGGTACGTCGAGGGGCCGCTGATGGACCCCGACCTCGCTTCGTTCACCGCGCCGCACACGATCCCCGTGCGGACCGGGATGACCATCGGCGAGTTCGGGCGGATGGCGGCCGCCGAGCGGCGCATCCCGGTCTCGCTCACCGTCGTGCCCCTCGAGGGCTGGGACCGCGGCCGCTGGCACGACGAGACGGCGCTGCCGTGGGTGAACCCGTCGCCGAACATCCGCTCGGTCACGCAGGCGCTGTTGTACTCGGGCGTCGGGCTGCTGGAAGCCACCAACTTGTCGGTCGGGCGGGGAACGGAGGCGCCGTTCGAGGTGGTGGGGGCGCCGTGGATCGAGGCTCACGGCCTGGCGAGCGCGCTCAACGACGTGCGGCTGCCGGGGGTGACGTTCGAGCCGATCGTGTTCACCCCGAGCGACAACGTTTACGCGCGGCTGCCGTGCGGCGGAGTCCGCCTGCTCGTCACCGACCGCGAGGCGATCCGGCCGGTGACGGTGGGGCTGGCGCTGGCCCGCGTGCTGCGGGCGCGCTACCGCGACCAGTTCAAGCCCGAAGCCATCCAGAACCTCCTCGTCAACCGGTCGACCATGTGGGCTTTCTTGCGCGGTGAGCCGTTGCCGCGGGTGCTCGCCTGGGCCGAGATGGCGCGCACGAGCTTTCTGAACCGCCGCGCGTCGTATCTCATCTACCGCTGACCTCCTCGCGGTCTGGGGTTCACCTCTCACGCCGTGCGCTGGGGTGAGGCGTGGGCAGGGTCCGCCGACCACGAGCGGCGCGGCGAGGGACCGCTGTGGAAGCCCCACAGAGGGTCTAGCGTTCGACGACTCGCAGGTGCTTGGGGAGGGTGTCGCGGAGGCGGTCTTTCTTGGCGGCGGGGATCGTGACAGAGGCGGGGTCGCCGTCGCTGGTGAAGCGGTCCTGGGGGTTGCGGTCGAAGTAAGTGAGCCAGAAGTTCAGGTCGCGCTCGACGGCCTGGATGCGGGGCAGGCGGACGGGGTCGAAGGACTTCGCGTAGGGGGAGGGGGCGGCGCCGCCGGCGACCATGAGGATCGCGTCGTGGCGGTAGGTCGTGCCCTTGGCGGTGCCGCTCACGGCCCAGCTGACGTTCTTCGGGTAGACCCCGTGCGGGAGCGCCAGCGTGCGGAAACGGTACTCGGGCACGTGGCGCTGGACCCACACCTGGGCGTCGGCCAGCTGCGCGCGCACCGTGGCCTCCTCGTACTTGCCGAGGTTGGCGTGCCAGAGGGTGTGGTTGCCGAGCTCGTACCCCTGCTCCACCAGCCACCGGAGCTTGCGACCCTCGTGCTCGGGCTGGTCGAACAGGCGGTTGGGACGGCTCGCCCCCGGCAGCACGAAGAACGTCGCCGCCCGACCGAAGTCGGGCTTCTCGCGGATGAACGTTTCCAGGACGCCGACGGCGGACCGGGGATCGATCTGGAGCGCGCCGTTGCCGGCGAGGTAGCGGAACTGTCCGGGCGAGGAGTCGTCGAAGGTGAGCACCACCGGCGTCGTGCCGGCGGGCACGGTGATCCGCCCCTCGAGCAGCCCGTTGAGACTCTGCAGGCGATAGCCGCGCGCGTGGAGGGTCTGCAGGTCGCGGCGGAAGTTCTCGGGCGTCCGCGTCCAGCGCTCCTCGGGCTCGTCGATCTTGTGATACTCCAGGATCATCACGCGGCCCAGCTCGTTGGCCGGGGGGGACTCGGCCACCGCGAACGAGGCGATGATGAGGGCGGCGGTCAGCAGCAGGACGCCGACGAGGACCAGTCTCATCGGGCGGCCAGCGCATCCTTGGCCCGCAGCGCCGAGCCGGTGTAGTCGTTGCGCGGGTTCCACAGCATCCAGCCCGCGCCGCCCGCCTCCTCGCTCCCCCGGATCTGGGCCTGGACCTCGGGAACGCCGAAGATCCGCCGGTCGAACGCGTAGTCACGGAAGTCCTGCAGCCAGGGCCGTACGCGCGCCACCGTCCCGGCCGAGCGCTTGCGGATCAGCCGCACGCTCTCGTGCACGACCTTGTACGGCACGACCACGGGGTTGGGGTGGCCCGGGATGCCCTTGTGATACCCGGACGGGTAGACCATCGGGCAGATGAAGTCGAGGTGGGGCGCCAGCTCCTCGATGCGCTGGCCGATGTCGGTGTCGTTCTCGTTGAAGGCGGTGTAGCCGAACAGATCGGCGGCCACGAAGGCGCCGGAGGCGCCCAGCTCACGGCGGGCCCGCTCGAAGAAGGCGGCGATCGCCGGCAGGCGGGTCTCCTTGTTGACGGGCCTGGCATAGCGGGCGGCGCCGAGCTTCCCATCGGTGGGGAAGCGCACGTAGTCGAACTGGATCTCGTCGAAGCCCCGCCGGATCGCCTCCTGGGCGAGGGCGATGTTGTAGGCCCACACCTCCTCGCGGAAAGGATCGACCCAGGCGAGCTTCTCGTTGTCGATCCAGGGCCGGCCCGTCCGGGTGTCGATGACGGCCAGGTCGGGACGGGCAGAAGCCAGGATGTTGTCCTTGAAGACCACGATGCGCGCGATGGTGTAGATGCCCCGGGCCTTGAGGTCGGCCATCAGCCCGTCGAAGTCGCGCAGCGTTCCCGGCCCCTGGGCGCCGGCCGCCAGCGCCTGGTCGACCTCGGTCCGGTAGAGGATCCAGCCCCGGTCGCCCTTGACGTCGATGACGACGGCGTTCAGCTCCGTGCGCGCCGCCAGGTCGAGCACGCGGCCGCGAATCCCGCGGTCGCCCACACCGTAGTAGGTGAGGTAGGCGGCCTTGATGATCTGGGGCTTGAGGACGACCTCCACGGGACCCCGGGTGGGGGTGATCGCCGTCTTCTCGAAGCCCGGCATCTTGACGAGCAGCGCGGCGTCCGGGCCGACCTTGTCGAGCTTGAACACCCCGTCCGCATCGCTGCGTACCTCGACTCCGCGAACCACCACCGAGGCGCCGACCAGCGGCTTGCGGTCGTCGTCGAGCACGCGCCCGCTCACGGTCGGGGAGGGCCACGGTGCTTCCGGAGCCGGCGCTTTCTCGGCCGGCTTCCAGGGCCGGGGCTCCGGAACCGGCGGCTGAACCTCGGGCCTCGGTCGGGCGAGCGCCGCCACCGGCGGGGCGAGGCGGGCCGCCGCCGCCGGAGAGTCGGCGGGCTTGGCGGCCTCACGCGCCGGGAAGGGCGGCAAGGGGGCCGGAGGCGGCACGGCGCTCGGAGCCACGGCCACGCGGTCGACCCGGGCCACCGGCGCCGCCGGCGTGGCGGATGGCGCGAGCACACCGTAGCCGGTCGCGACGGCGAGGACCAGGAGGAGCACGGTGTAGCCGCCGTCGAGCAGGTCGTTTCGACGCGTGTCGCCCTCGGCGAGGACCTCGTGCATTGGCTTTTCGACAATAACGGTTCGGTCGGAACGCCTCAAAGCAAAATTTCCCCGGTGCGATCGTCGCCACGGCAACCGACGTACAATCGCGCACATGACGCCAACGCTCGGCTGCGACCACGCGCGCGCGCAGACCCTCGCCGTCAACGGCCTGCGGCTGCACCTGCTGGAATCGGGCACGCCGGGGGCGCCCGCCCTGTGTTTTCTGCACGGCGGCGCCGCCCACGCTCACTGGTTCGACGCCGTGACCCCGGCGTTCGCGGACCGCTTCCACGTCGTCTCGCTCGACCAGCGCGGCCACGGCGAGAGCCAGTGGGCCGTGCCGCCCGCGTACGGGACGGCGGACTTCGTCGGCGACCTGCTGGAAGTGATGAAGGCCCTGGGGTGGGCGCGCATGATCCTGGCCGGCCATTCCATGGGGGGCCACAACGCGATGACATTCGCGGCCTGGCACCCCGCGCGGGTGGCCGCGCTCGTGATCATCGACTCCCGGCCGGCCATTCCGCCCGAGCGTCTGAACGTGATGCACGCGCGCGGGCTGAGGGCGCCGCGCGTGCATCCGAGCGCCGAGGCGGCCGCCGCCGCGTTCCGGCTCCTGCCGCGCGAGACGCACGCCGACCCGGCGCTGCTCGCCCACATGGCCCGCGCCGCGGTGGCCCGCCGCGACGGGGGCTGGGGCTGGCGCTTCGATCCCCAGACCCACGGCGAGCGCCAGCCCGTCGACGCCTGGCCCCTCCTGCCGAGGATCACCGCCCCCACCCTGGTCGTCCGCGGCGGGCTCTCCCCCGTCCTCACCGCCGAGATGGCCGAACGCGTGCGGACCACGATTCCGCGCGCCTCACTGGTGACCATCCCCAACGCCTACCACCACCTCACCCTCGACGCGCCCGCCGCCTTCACTACGGCGCTCGGCGACTTCCTCAGAACCCTGTAGACCGCTCGCTTCGAGGCGGGTCGGAAGGGGGGCCAAGCCCCCTCCGAGTCAGGGATAGATCTGTCGGTAGGCGAAGCGGGCCCGTTCGCCGGAGCCGCCGAAGCGGGCGTTGTAGTCCTTGGTCATCGCCGGCAGGGTGTCGGAGCGCACGAACGCCCGGAGCGCCTCCTCCGACTCGAACTCGTAGCAGACCATGTACTGCCAGGGCTCGGCGCCGGCGTGCGCGCCGTCGAGCGGCAGCGCCGCGTAACGCCGCATGCCGAGGCAGCCCGGCACGCGGGCGGCCTCGGCCGAGCGCACCGTGTCGTACCACTCGTTGAAGGCCGCCTCCTTGTCGGCGGCGATCGTGGCTTTCACGACGAAGAGGGCGGGACGGGCCATCGACGGCCTCCTCAGGGCAGGCGTTCGAGACGGACGGCGCAGACCTTGTACTCGGGGATTTTTGAGACCGGGTCGCTCGCCGCGTTCGTCAGGAAGTTGGCGGCGGAGTCGGCGAGCTTGACGAACGGCACGAAGACGGCGCCCGCCCGTACCGCCTCCGTCACCAGCGCGTAACCGGTCAGCTCGCCGCGCCGCGACTCGACGCGCACGCGCGATCCCGTGTCCACGCCCAGCCGCCGCGCGTCGCTCGGGTGGATCGCCACTTCGAGCCGGGGCGCCAGCTCGAGCAGTCCCTGGACGCGGCGGGTGAGCGTGCCGCCGTGCCAATGGTAGAGCAGGCGCCCGGTGTTGAGCACGAACGGGTAGTCGCCGTCGGGCAGCTCGGCGGCCTCCTCGATCTGGCGCGCCGGGATGAAGCGCGCGCGCCCGCGCGGAAACGACTCGGCGTAGAGATAGCGCGTCCCCGGATGATCGGCGGCGGGGCACGGCCACTGCAGCCCGCCCTCGCGGTCCAGACGCGCGTGCGAGAGGCCCGCCAGGAACGGCGTCAGGCGCGCCATCTCGTCGAACACCTCGGCCGGGCCCGCGTAGTCGAACTGGCGGCCGACCTCGACGCCGACCCGGCGGGCGACTCGCCGGGCCAGCTCGGCGGTGATCCACCAGTCGGGCCGCGCCTCGCCCGGTGGCGGCAGCGCCACCCGGACGCGCTGGACGCGGCGCTCGGAGTTGGTGAACGTGCCCTCCTTCTCGGCGAACGCCGCCGCCGGCAGGAACACGTGGGCGCGCTCGGCCGTCTCGTGCATGAACAGGTCCTGCACGACCAGGAAGTCGAGCTGCCCGATCGCCTTCTCGGCGTGGTGGAGGTCCGGTTCGGAGAGCAGCGGGTTCTCGCCCACCACGTACATCGCCCGGGTGTCGCCGGAGAGGCAGCCCTCGACGATCTCGGTCACCACCCGGCCGGTCCGGCCGGGCGGCCGCACGCCCCAGGCGGCCTCGAAGCGCGCCAGGGTCTCGGGGACGTAGTGCTGGTAGCCGGGCAGGTTCGTGGGAATGCAGCCGGCATCGCCGCAGCCCTGCACGTTGTTCTGGCCGCGCAGCGGCGAGATCCCGTTGCCGGGCCGGCCCAGCTGGCCGGCGACCAGCGAGAGGTTCAGCAGCGCGTGGGCGTTGTGGATGCCGTTGACGTGCTGGGTGATGCCCATGCCCCAGACGAGGCAGGAGCCGGAGAAGGCGGGCCTGGCGTACCAGCGGGCGGCCTGGGCGATGTCGGCGGCGGGCACGCCCGTGATCCGCTCGGCCTCGGCCAGCGTGAACCGCTCGAGCGAGCCGCGCCAGGCGTCGAACCCCTCGGTGCGCTCGCGGATGAACGCCTCGTCGGCCAGCCCCTCGTCGACGATCACCCGTGCCATCGCGTTGAAGAGCGCCACGTCGGTGCCGGGGCGCTGGCGGATCCAGAGGTCGGCCTGGTCGCACAGCTCCACGCGCTTGGGGTTGACGACGACCAGCCGGGCGCCCCGGCTCACGGCGCGGCGGAAGCGCACGGCGATGACCGGGTGGTTGGCCGAGGCGTCGGCGCCGACGACCATCACGCAGCCGGCTTCCTCGTAGTCCCGGTACGAGTTCGACGTCGCCCCCGAGCCCATCGAGGCCAGCATGGCCTCCACCGACGGCGAGTGGCACAGCCGCGTGCAGTGATCGACGTCGTTGGTGGCCATGACGACGCGGCAGAACTTCTGCACCAGGTAGCCGTCCTCGTTGGTGGCCTTGGCGCTGGCGAGCGCGCCGAACCGGCCGCGGTGGCGGGCGAACCCCTCGGCCGCGGCCTCCAGGGCCTCGCCCCACCCCACCTCCACCCAGCGCCCCTCGCGCCGGACGAGCGGCGTCGTGATGCGGTCGCGCGCGTGCACGAAGCCGGTGCCGAAGCGGCCCTTCACGCAGAGCATGCCGAGGCTCGACCGGTTCGCCGGGGCGTCGTCGGCCATGACGGCCAGGCGCCCGGCGTCCGTCACGCGCGCCTCGATGCCGCAGCCCACGCCGCAGTACGGGCAGGTCGTCTCCACGCGGCGCACGATCTTGGCCGGCGCCTCCTTGGGTCGCAGCGCGCCGGTGGGACAGGTGGCGACGCACTGGCCGCACGAGGTGCAGACCGACGAGGCCATGACGTCGTCGCCGAACACGCCGACCTTGGTGGCGTGACCGCGGCCGAGGAGCGAGATGGCCCCGATCTGCTGCACCTCGTCGCAGGCCACCGTGCAGCGGCCGCACAGGATGCACGCCTCGCGGTCGAGGACGAAGAACGACTTGGTCTCGTCCACCTCGAAGCGGTGCAGGCCCGGCCACGAGGGCTCCAGCACCCCGTGGCGGGCGGTGGCCGTGCGGACCTGGCCGAAGCCGTTGCGCTCACCACCGGGCGTCAGCATCGACAGCGTGAGGTCGAGGACGGCGGCGCGCACCCGCGCGGCCTCGGGGTGCTCGGTCGCGACCACCATGCCGTCGCGGGCCGGCAGGTGGCAGGCCGCCGGCACTCCCCGCATGCCCTCGACGTGCACGAGGCAGGTGCGGCAGGCGCCGAGCGGCGGGCGGTCGGGATCCTTGCAGAGCTGGGGCAAGGGCAGGCCCAGGCGGTTCACGCCGTCGAGAACCGTGGCGCCCTCGGCCAGCTCCACCACGCGGCCGTCGATCGTGACCCTCATCGCGCGCTCATGATAGCGAACTCGGCGGGGAACTCCGCGAGCCCGGACAGCACCGACAGCGGCGCGGCCTGGCCGAGGCCGCACAGCGAGGCGAGCTGGATGGCCTCGCTGAGGCCCTTCACGTGCGCCTCCTCGAGGGTGCCGTCCAGCATCGCCAGCAGCCGCACGGTGCCCTCCCGGCAGGGTGTGCACTTGCCGCACGACTCGCGCGTGTTGAACGCGAGCAGCGCGCGCACCGCCTCCCGCACCGGGAAGGTGTCGTCGAGCGCGACGACGCCGCCGGTGCCGGGGTTGACGGGGCCCCCCGGGATCAGCGGCGCGTCGAAGCGACGCGGATGGACGACGCTGCCTGACGGCCCGCCGACGATGGCCGCCCGGATGGGCCGACCCGTCGCCGAGCCGCCGCCGACCTCGTCGATGAGCGTGCGCAGCGTGCAGCCGAGCTCCATCTCGACGACGCCCGGACGGCGCAGGTGGCCGGACAGGCCGAAGAGCTTGGTGCCGCGTCCGCCGCCGAGGCCGGCGAACCAGCTCCCGCCGTGCTCGACGATGACCGGGACGGCGAAGAGCGTCTCGACGTTGTTGATCACCGTCGGCTTGCCGAACAGCCCGGATTCGACCGGGAACGGCGGGCGGGTGCGCGGCATGGCGCGCTGCCCCTCGATCGACTCGAGCAGCGCCGTCTCCTCGCCCAGCACGAAGCCGCCGGCCCCCCGGCGGATCTCGACCGCGAGCGAGAGGTCGGAGCCGAGCACCCGCTCGCCGACGAGCCCCCATGCGCGCGCCTGCGCGAGGGCGACGCCGACGCGCTCGGCCGAGAGCTCCGCCTCGCCATGGATATAGAGGATGGCGCGCGAGGCCCCGGTGGCGAAGGCGGCCAGCAGGACGGCCTCGAGCAGCCGGTGCGGATCCCCCTCCATCAGGTGCCGGTCCTTGAAGATGCCGGGCTCGCCCTCCTCGCCGTTGACGATGAGGAACTTCGGCGCGCCGGCGGCGGCGCGGCAGGCCGCCCACTTCACGGCCGTCTGGAAGTAGGCGCCGCCGCGCCCGGCCAGCCCGGCTGCCCGCACCTCCTCGATCACCGCCTCGGGCCGGCCGTCGTCGAGCGCCCGCGCGAGGGCGGCGTAGGCCCCGTGGCGGAGAGCGTCGGCGATGTCGTACGGATCGGCGATGCCGCAGCGCTCGAGGAGCACGCGCCGCTGGGGGGCCATGAACTCGGCGCCGGCCGCGATCTCGCCGTCGGGCGCCGCCGCCACCAGCGCGTTGAGCAGCCGCGGCACCGCCGTCGCCGTGACCGGACCGGCCGTCAGCCGCGGGCGCCCGTCGCGCAGGACCTCGACGACAGGCTGGGCCCAGCACATCCCGTTGCAGCCGGCGCCGACGACGCTGAACGGCAGGCCGCGGCGCTCGGTCTCCGCGCGCAACGCCTCGAACGTCTCGGCGGAGCCGACGGCGAGCCCGCACGTGCCCAGCCCGACGGCGAGCCGGGCGCCGGTGCGGCGCCGCTTCGCCTCGCGCTTGAGCACGGCGAAGCGCGCGCCGGGCGAGCCTGCGACCGGCGGCGTTGCCGGCGGCTCCTCGCGTCCCGTCGCCCGCGCCGCGTGATGCGGCGCCGGTGCCGCGAGCAATGCGTCCACGTCGCCGGCCCTCACGCGGCCGCGATAACCGTGATCGACCTCGACCACGGGCGCGCTCCCGCAGGCGAAGGCACAGTCCAGCTCCTCCAGCGTGACGGCGCCGCCGGCCGTGGTCCGGCCGGCGCGGACGTCGAGACGCCGCTCGCACGCGGACAGGATCTCGCGGGCGCCGCGCGCCAGGCAGGCGACGCCGGTGCAGACCCGCACGAGGCGCCGGCCGGGCTCGGCCAGCCGCAGCTCGGGGTAGTGGCTGGCCACGCCCCACACCTCGCTCTTCGGCACGCGCAGGTGGGCGGCCACCGCCTCGAGCGAGGCGGGGGAGAGCCAGCGCTCGGCGTGCTGCACGGCCTGCAGCGCCGGCAGCAGCCACGTCCGCTCGCGGGGAAACTGCGCCACGGCGTCGGGGACCGGCATTTCGCGAATCCTACCACGCGCCTTCAGCGCAGCCCTTCCAGGAAGGCCCGCAGCTCCGACGGGCCGGCGACCGCGAGCGGTCCATGCGGGTGCTCCTCTCTTCTAGCTACTTTCCGGCGCAAAATGCCGCCGGCAGGCCCCGATTTTACGCGGGGCGCACAGGCGTGATCGCGCCTGAGCGGCCCGCGCCCAGCGATCGACCGAGCGACCTCCACCCGGCATGAAGAAAAGTCTTGCCGCCACGACGGGGAGTATGTTTCACTTCTAGTGATGAAACACGATCGGGTGGCCCAGGCGCGGGAGCGGGTGCTTGCGAGCCTGCCTGACCTGCGCCAGATCGTGCGCGGGTCGCTGTTCCAGCGCACCATCCGCCATCGGCAAGGCTGCCCCAAGTGCGAGGCGGGCGAGGGCCATCCGATGTGGATCCTCACCGTCGGCTACCGCGGCGGGCGCACCCGGCAGTTGAGCCTGCGCGCCGAGCAGGTGCCCCAGATCCGCGCCTGGCTGGCGAACTATCGCAAGAGCAAAGCGGCCCTGGAGAAGATCTGCGAGTTGAACCAGCAACTGTTGAGACCGAAGCCCCCACGGGCCGGCGCCCGGAGGACTGGGCGTGATTGAGGTCCGCTGGCGTCAGCGCAGTTTTGCCGAAGGATTTCTTCGTGAGGCTGTCGACGAGTTCTGGGATGACTGGATGCGGGCGGTCGACCGGGTCCTGGACGACGACGACTTGGTGGCGACCGTCTATGCGGCCTTGGGGCAGCGCCGGCCGCAGAGCCGCACGCGCGGCCGCCTGGGCTTTCCGGCCGAGATCGTCTTGCGGCTGTTGCTGCTCAAGCACATCCGCGCCTGGAGCTTCGCGAGCCTGGAACGGGAAGTGCGCACCAATCTTCTGTACCGCGAGTTCACGCGGATACGGGGCGGCAGGGTGCCAGACGCCAAGACGCTGGGGCGGCTGGCCCAGGCCATCGGCCCCGCCGTGGTCGCGGCGCTCCATCAGCGTGTCGTGACGATCGCGCACCAGGAGAAGGTCGTCACGGGACGGAAGCTGCGGGTGGATACGACCGTCGTGGAGACGAACATTCACCATCCGACGGACAGCAGCTTGCTGGGCGACGGGGTACGGGTCCTCACGCGGGTCATGAAGCGAGTGACGGCCATCGCCGGCAAGGGGGGGACGACGCTGCGCGATCGGACACGGAGCGTGAAATATCGGCTGCTGGAGATCGGCCGGGCGAGTCGGACCCGGGGCGGTCCGGCGAAAGAGAAGTTGCAGGCGCTCTACCAGCGGCTGTTGGCCACAACCGGCCGGGTCGTCGGGCAGGCTCAGCGGTTCGTGCACGAGATGGCGCAGGGGGTG
>DASTOJ010000171.1:0-22978 GCA_035762565.1 Candidatus Methylomirabilota bacterium
CACCACCGATTCGCCCGCGCCCCCCTCGACGATCTCTTCGATCGGGTGGGTCAGCCCCGTCGTGGGATCGAAGACGGTGGTGCCGGCGGCCACGCACTTGTTCTTCACCACCTTGGTGCGGGTGCGGTTGCCGATGACCTCGACGCCGTCTTTGATCGACTCGATGCGACGAATATCGAGGCGGATCGACGAATAGAACTTGAGCGCCCGGCCACCCGGCGTGGTTTCGGGTGAGCCGAACATGACCCCGATCTTCTCCCGCAGCTGGTTGATGAAGATGGCGATGGTCTTCGTCTTGTTGAGGTTGGCGGTGAGCTTGCGCAGCGCCTGGCTCATCAGGCGAGCCTGCAGGCCGACGTGGCTGTCGCCCATCTCACCCTCGATCTCGGCGCGGGGTGTGAGGGCGGCGACGGAGTCGATGACGACGACATCCAGCGCGCCCGAGCGCACGAGCATGTCGCAGATCTCGAGCGCCTGCTCGCCGGTATCCGGCTGGGAGATGAGCAGCTCGTCGATGTTGACGCCGAGCTTACGCGCGTAGATCGGGTCGAGCGCGTGCTCGGCGTCGATGAACGCGGCGATGCCGCCCAGCCGCTGGGCCTCGGCGATGACGTGCAGGGCGAGCGTGGTCTTGCCGGAGGACTCCGGACCGTAGATCTCGACGACGCGGCCGCGGGGCAGGCCGCCGATGCCGAGCGCGGCGTCCAGCGAGAGCGCGCCGGTGGGAATGACGGCGATCTCCTCGAGCGGACCGCCGGCGCCCAGCCGCATGACGGAGCCCTTGCCGAACTGTCGCTCGATCTGCGAGATCGCCAGCTCGAGGGCCTGCCGCCGGTCGTTCTTGCTCTCAGCCATGCCTGGGCTCCTTGTGTCGGGTGGGGGTCAGGGCCCGGAGCGAGCATCGCGCGCGAGACTCATGCACGCGTGCATTCTAGGTGCGCGTCCACGAAGCCGTCAATGTCCCGGAACGCAGACAGCCGCCCGCTCACTCGTCCGGCCGGACCGCGTAACCCTTGCGCGCCATGCACCGGTTGAGCGCATCCAGGTCCACGCGCCGCGAGCGCGTCAGCGCGAACCGGTAGGGGCGATTCGCGTCCTTCCGGCAGGCGCCGAGGTCGTGATCCAGGCCCGCCGGAGTGACGCCCGGCTTGGTGTAGCTCCAGCGCTCGGTCGCGCAGCCCGCGAGCAGGCCGAGGACCAGCGCCATCCACGCGCGGCGCCTCACCGCGGGGTAACCTGCCACCGCTCGAGACAGCGCTCGGCGTCGGCGCGCCCCCGCGCCAGCGCCTCGGCCATTCCCCCGGGGTCGAAGTCGAGCGGCCGCAGGCGCAGCGGCGTCGCGGGGGTCAGCAGCTGGACGTCGACCGCGGGGTACTTGAGCCGCGCCAGCTCGACGTCGCGCCGGATCTGGTGGACCATCGCCATCTCGAACGCCTCCTCGAGCGTACGGCGCAGGCGGGTCGGCGCCCGCCCGGGCTCGTCCGCCGCGTAGCTCAGGAGGACGACGGCCCGGCCGAGCGGCACGCCCGCCTCCAGCGCCTCCAGCACGGGCGCGCGGCCGGTGAGACCACCGTCGACGAGCAAGGCGCCGTCCACGGCCACCGGCGGGAAGGCGCCGGGCACGGCCGCCGCCGCCATCAGGGCCTCCACACTCACGCTGGCGTTGTCGAACACCCGCGGCGCGCGCCGGGCGAGGTCGGTGGTGATGACGAGCAGGCGCAGCGGCGAGGCGCGCACCCGCTCGAAGTCGAGCGCGCCGGTGATCAGCTCGCGCAGGGGCGCGGGATCGAGCAGCGAGCCGGCCCCGTCCAGGGCCAGCAGCGTGAGCCAGCCGGGCAGGAGGCCAGCGAAGAACACGCCTGGACGCAGGCCGTAGACCTGCTCGCGGGTCACCGAGCGCCAGAGGGCCTCGAGCCGGTCGAGCCGGCCGTCGGCGAGCATCGCCGCATTCAGCGCGCCGGCCGAGGAGCCGGCGACCAGGCGGATCGGCAGCCCGCCCTCGATCAGCCTGGCGGCGGCCCCCGCCTCCCACGCCCCCTTGGCTCCGCCGCCGGAGAGCACGAGCGCGACCGGGATTCCGGGCGCCCCGCGGAGCGGCTCGCAAGCGTGGGCAGGCACGGAGACGAGGACCGCGAGGAGGACCGCGATCAGTCCAGCGGCGCGCGACGGGCGGGGGCGTCGAAACCGTGAAGCCGGCGGCACGCGCTCATTCTACCCGGCCGGGTCGGACGCGAGCGGCAGCGAAGCCAGCTCGGTGTAGCGCGCGCCGCGCGGTGACAGGTCGCTGCGCATCAGGGACACGTGGGCGACCTGCTGGCCGCCGAAGACGCCGCCCGAGGCCAGCGCCTCGCCCAGCCCTCGATCGGCCCGCGACACGCGCACGCGGCCCAGCGTCGCGTGGGCCGCGAACGGGCGCAGCTCACGGGGAAAGCCGAGCGGTGCCAGTGCCGCGTCGACGCGGCCGGCGAGGTCGCTCATGGCGGCGGCGCCTTCGCCAACCCCGGCCCACAGCACGCGCGGCCGCCCGGCGGACGGGTAGGCGCCGAGCCCCTGCAGCACGAGGTGGAAGGCGGCGCGCCTGGCCACGGCGGCTCCCAGGGCCGCCGCGACGGCGTCGAGCCGCGCGGCCTCGACGCCGCCCAGGAATTTCAGCGTGAGGTGGACGTTGTCGCGGTCGACCCAGGCGACGTCGCGCGTCGGGGCCCGCAGGCGCTCCACCTCGGCCGCGAGCCGCGCGCGAATCTCCTCCGTGAGCAGGACGGCGACGAAGGCACGGACGGTGTCTATCGGGGCGCGCCCAGCAACCGCAGGAGGTTCTGGAGTGACGCGCGGCGGGCCGGGTCCTGCTCGAGCGCCAGCGCCGCTTGCAGATCCTGCAGCGCGCCCTCGTGATCGCCGTCCAGCTCGCGGCCGAACGCTCGTGTCGCGAGCGCGCGGGCGTCGATCGACTGCGGCGAGGACGGCGAGGCCGCGGGGGCCACCGGCGGCGTGACGGCGACGGTCGCGGACGGCGGGAGCGGGACCGCGTCGGTCGCCGTTCCGGGCGGCGGCGGCGGCGCGACGGTGCCCACGGTCGTCGGCTGGCCGGCCGGCGGCGCGGCCGCCGCGAGGGCCGGCAGCGGCTCGAGGCCGGCGCTGCGCCGCATGGCCGCGCGGGCCCACGGATCGGGCTCGAGCTCGATGGCGTGCCGCCAGTCGTGCCTCGCGGCCTCGCGCTGGCCCGCCATCGAGCGGGCCGTGCCCCGGTTGAACCAGGCCTTCGCGAACAGCGGCGACAGCTCGACGGCCCGCGTGAAGTCCTCGATCGCGAGGCCGTGCTGGCCGGCGGCGACCAGCGCGTTGCCACGGTTGAAGTAGATTGCAGGGTCACCCGGCTCGAGCTGGAGCGCCCGGTTGTAGTCCGCGAGCGCGCCCGTGAGATCGCCGAGCCGCACGCGCGTGACACCGCGGTTGACGTGGGCGGCGGCCGACTCGGGGTTCTGCCGCAGCGCCCGGCCGAACTCGCCGGCGGCAAAGAGGAATTGCCCGTTCTCGTAGTACGCCAGGCCCCGCTCGAACGGTCCCAGCGCGGTCACGCAGCCGGCGGCGAGCGCGGCGACGCCCGCGAGCACCGCGATGGTCGACGTCTTGCGCATCATGATCCGGAACCTCCGAGCGCCCTGCGGAGCATATCAAGGGCCATCTGCGACGACTGCCACTTCACCGTCGGCCGGTCGCCGGCAAAGCGGAAGTGTCGGGCCTCCACCGCACCTTCCACCGCGAGGCCGATGAAGACGGTGCCGACCGGCTTGGCCGGCGTTCCCCCGTCCGGACCCGCGATGCCCGTGATCGACAGGCCGCACGCCGCTCCCGAGCGCTCGCAGATCCCCCGCACCATCGCCTCGGCGCAGGGCCGGCTGACGGCCCCGTGCGTGCGGAGAATCTCGGCCGGCACGCCGAGCAGCTCCTCCTTGGCACGGTTCGAGTAGACCACCACACCCCGCTCGAAGAACGCGGAGGAGCCAGGCACGCTGGTGATCCGATGGCCGACCAGTCCACCTGTGCAGGACTCCGCCAGCGCCAGCGTGAGGCCCCGCGCGGTCAGCCGCCGGCCGACCGCCTGCTCCAGCGTGTCGCCGTCACGGCCGTAGCAATCCTCGCCCAGCGCCTCCGCGACGCGGCGCTCCAGGGCCGCGAGCGCCTCGGCCGCGGCGACCGGCGTGGCCCCGCGTGCGCGCAGCCGCACCCACGCCTCGGCTTCGCCGGAGGGGGCTGTCAGGGCCACGTCGCCCTCGCCGGGCGCGAGCCATGCCGCCAGGCGCTCCTCGAGGTCCGCCGCCGCCACGCCGGCCGTGCGCAGCGTGCGGACCGCCACGGCCGGCCCCCGGCCGAGGCGAGTGCGCGCGAAGTCCAGCAGGAGCGCCCCGGTCGTCGCGGGCAGGCCGCCGCGGGGCAACACCACCCAGGCGGCGGAGTCGGTCTCCAGCACCCACCCCGGCTCGCCGTCGGACTGCGGCCAGACCGTGGCCCCCTGGGGCAGCAGCGCCAGCCGCTCGTCCCGGCGCGGCAGCGGACGATCGCGGCGCCGGTGCAGCTCCTCGAGGGCCGCCAGCATCCGCTCGTTGAGGGCGAGTCGCGCGCCGGTCACGCGGGCCAGCACGTGCCGGGCGACGTCGCCCGTCGAGCCGCCGGACCCGGCCACGAGCACGGTCAGCCGCGCGGCCGGCGCCAGCGCGCGCTCGAGCGCGCCTTCGTCCTCGTCGACGACCGTGCGGCTCTCCAGAGCCACGCCGCCTCTCGCCAGCGCCGCCGCGACCGCCGCCGCGTCGTCGTCGGGGGCCGCCAGCGGCGAGCCGATCACCACCAGCCGGGCGGCGGGCGTCACAGCCATCCCGATCGGTGGGCCAGCGCGACGAGCACGAGCGCGTAGAGGCCGGCGATCACGTCGTCCACCATCACGCCCACGCCGCCCGGCAACCGTTGCGAGCGGCCGGCCGGAAATGGCTTGACGATGTCGAACAGCCGGAAGAGCAGGAAGCCGGTGGCGAGCACCGCCGGGGTCGGTGGCGCCGCCAGGACGGAGAGCGCCATGCCCGCCACCTCGTCCACGACGATCGCGCCGGGATCCTTGCCGCCGAGCGCGCGCTCGGCCTCGCCGGCGGCCCAGGTGCCGATCAGCGTGACGGCGACGACGAGCCCGCCGAGGAGCCGTGGAGACGGATTCAGCAGCCAGAGCCCGAGCGCGGTGAGCGCGCTGGCGGCCGTGCCCGGCGCCAGCGGGGCCCGGCCCACGCCGCCCACGGTGGCGATGGCGACGGCCAGGCGGGTACGGACGGAAAGGCTAGGCGCGCTCGCCAACGAGCTCGTAGCCGTCGACCTCGACGACACGGACGCGGGCGAACCGGCCCGGGGCGAAGTCGCTCGGGCCGCGCAGGTGGACGACGCCGTCGATCTCGGGCGCCTGGCCGGCCGTCCGGCCCTCCCAGTCGAAGGTGCTGTCTTCGGCGGGCCCATCCACCAGCACCTCGGCGACCGTGCCCACGAGCTTGCCCGCGCGCTCCCAGGCGATGGCGTCCTGCGCCTCCTGCACGCGCGCCGCGCGCTCGGCCGCCACCTCGGCATCGACCTGGCCCGCATATCCGGGCGAGGGCGTGCCCTCCTCGGGCGAGTAGGTGAAGACACCGAGCCGGTCGAAGCGGACGTCGTCGATGAACTCGAGCAACCGCTCGACGGCGGCGTCCGTCTCGCCGGGGAAGCCGACCAGC
Source organism: Candidatus Methylomirabilota bacterium (assembly GCA_035762565.1). Classification (GTDB taxonomy): domain Bacteria; phylum Methylomirabilota; class Methylomirabilia; order Rokubacteriales; family CSP1-6; genus AR5. The sequence goes on from DASTOJ010000171.1 coordinate 5,745, forward strand.
ACGGTGGTGCGCACGGTGACGCCGGGAACGGCGGCACGGAACTGCGCGACGACCTCGCGCATCCGGCGGGCGGTCACCCCGCGCCGCATCGACTTCAAGATCGCGTCGTCGGCGTGCTGGATGGGCAGGTCGAGGTAGGGCACGACGCGGGCGCGGGCCCAGGTCTCCACGAGCCGGTCGTTGACGTGCGCGGGGTGCAGGTACATGGCGCGGATCCACGGCATCCGCGTGTCGCCCAGGGCCCGCAGCAGGGCGCCGATGTCGCCGTTGCCCGGCAGGTCCCGCCCGTAGGCGAGCGTGTCCTGGGAGACGAGGATCGCCTCCTGCACGCCGCGCGCCGCCAGCCCGGCGACCTCGCGGACGATGTCGGTCAGCGCGCGGCTGCGGTGCCGGCCGCGGAACTGGGGGATCGCGCAGAAGGTGCAGCCCATGTCGCAGCCCTCGGCGATCTTCACGTACGCGTACGGCACCTTGGCGGTGAGCAGGCGGGGGGTGCCGGCGTCGTAGAGATAGCCGGGCGGCGCCGCCGTCGCCCAGTCGTGGCGGTTGGCGGCCTGGCGGACGAGATCCACGACGGCCGGCAGGTTGGCGGTGCCGAGGATGCCGTCGACCTCCGGCATCTCCCTCATCACCTCGGCGCCGTACCGCTGGGTGAGGCAGCCGGTCACGATCAGCGCCCGGCACCGGCCCTGATCCTTGAGCCGGGCCAGCTCGAGGATCGTCTGCACGGACTCCTCGCGGGCCCGGTCGATGAACGCGCACGTGTTCACGATGAGGCACTCGGCGTCCTCGGCGCGCTCGGCGAGCGGGAAGCCGGCGGCGTCCAGGAGTCCGAGCATCAGCTCGGAATCGACCTGGTTCTTCGGACAGCCCAGCGTCGTGAGATGGACCTTCATGCGGCGAGAGGCAAGTATACCGCGGGAGGACTAGCGGCGACGCGCGCGGGGGAGCCGAGCCTCCAGACGGAGGAGCCGCCGGTCGACGCGGGCGAACTGCCCGCGGACCTCGACCTGGAAGCGGTCGAGCCGCTCGTTGTTCGCCTGGACTCCCTCGGCCACCAACTCCAGCTTCGTCATCAGGCTCTCGGCAACGACACCGGAGTGCCGGCGTGTCGCTGCTCCGCTGTCGTCCACGTGGCGCCGGGTCTCGGCCGTACTCTCCTCGATGGAGCGGCGGGTCGCGGCCAGCCCCTGGTCAGCGTGGCGCCGCTGCTCGGTCAGTCGTTCGTCGATGTCGCGCCGGTGCCGATCGAGCCGTTCATCGATGTCGCGGCCGTGCGCAGCCAAACCCTCGTCGCTGTGGCGTCGGTGCGCTGCCAGTCCGTCATCGAGGTCGCGCCGGCTCTCGACGGTGCCCGCCTCGATGGAGCGGCGCAGGCGTTCCTCGAGCTGGCCGAGGCCGTCCAGCACGTCGCGCCGCAGCGCGTCGATGGCCGAGTCGGGGGTGGGCGTGTCCACGAGCGAAGTGTCGTCCGGTGGCGCCGAGGGTGTCGACGTCCCCGATCGGAGACGGTCAGTTGTTGCGGTAGTTCGTGAACTGGAGCGCGATGCCGAGGTCGCGCTCGCGCACCAGCCCGATCGCGCGCTGCAGGTCGTCGCGGTTCTTGCCGGACACGCGCACCTGGTCCTCCTGGATCGAGGCCTGGACCTTGAGCTTGGCGTCCTTGATCAGGCGGACGATCTCGCGCGCCTTCTCGATGGGAATCCCCTGCTGCAGCCCGATCTTCTGGCGGAGCACCCCGCCGGCGCCGGTCTCCACCTTGCCGTAGGTCAGCGCCCTGAGCGGTACCCCGCGCTTGTGGAGCTTCGACTGAATGATGTCGACGACCGCCTTGAGCTTCATCTCGTCGGGAGAGGTCAGCGTGATGTCCGTCTTCTCGAGCGCGACCTCGTTGCGGGTCCCCTTGAGATCGTAGCGGGTCTCGATCTCCCGCCGCGCCTGGTCGAGCGCGTTGGTGACCTCCTGCATGTCGATCTTGCAGACGATGTCGAACGAGTTGTCGGCGGCCATGCCGGCAGTCTACCGCAACGGGACCGTGGCGACACCCTTGGGCGGGACGAAGGTGAAGAGCGTGTCGGCGAGACCGGAGTTCACGGTCGTCTTGCGGAACTGCATCGTCACCGTGTTCTCGAACTGGTCGTACACGACCGCCCGCCGCACCTCCCACGCGCGTGGATCGAGCGAGAGGATGAGGCGGTTCATCGTGGGCAGCGCCTGCTTGGGCGTGAGGTCGAGCACCACGTTGCCGTCGCGGTCGCGCGGCTCGGCGGGGTTCAGGAGCCGCACGCTGAAATGCTCGCGCACGCGGCCCAGCCCGGCCAGGAACGAGCCGGCCGGGCCCGCCAGCGCCTCGGGCGCCGGCCCGACGTTCACCTGGGCCAGGGCCGGGGTGTAGATCCAGACCGTCTTGCCGTCGGAGACGATCTGCTGGGGGGTGGGATCGGCATACTCCCAGCGCAGCTTGCCGCCCTTCTTGAGATAGACGACGCCCTTGGCCGGGATGCTCTGGTTGAGGCTCTTGTTGAACGCGGTCTGGTCGAACTCGGCCTTGAGGTCGTTGATCTTCGCGTAGGCGGCCTCCACGCTCCGCACGGTCTCCTCGAGCGCGGCGCCCGGAGGGGCGCCCTTGGCCGGCGCCGGGGCCTGGGCCCGGGCCCCGGGGACCGCCACGAGCAGGAGCACGACGACGGCCAGCGCGGCGAACCGCCCTCGGGTCATGACGTCACTGTACATGAGCCCCCTCCCGGGTGGGAGACGGATGGACGAGGCGCCGTCTTCACCCCGCGAACCTCACCGGCCGGCCAAGCGCCTCGGCCAGGCGGGCCAGGTACTCGGCGCGGGGGATCGCCCGGGCGCCCAGCGAGGCCAGGTGGGGCGTGGGCACCTGGACGTCGAGCAGCGTGACGCCCACGCGCTGGGCGTGCTCGACGAGCGCCACCACGGCCGCCTTGGAGGCGTCGCGCGCGTGATGGAACATCGACTCCGCCGCGAACAGGCCCCCCACCGCCACGCCGTAAAGACCGCCGGCCAGCGTCCCGTCCGGCGACCACGCCTCGACGCTGTGCGCCCAGCCGAGCGCGTGCAGGCGCACGTAGGCGGCGCGCATGGCGGGTGTGATCCACGTCGCCTCGCGGGACGCGCAGCTGTCGACGACCGCGGCGAACGCGGCGTTGACCGTGAAGCGGAAGCGCCCCTGCCGGAGGGTGCGGGCGAGGCGGCGCGCGACGTGCAGCCGTTCCAGCGGCAGGATCGCCCGGGGATCGGGCGACCACCACAGGAGCGATTCGTCGTCGTACGGCCACGGGAAGATGCCGCGGCGATAGGCGTCGATCAGCGTGGCCGGCTCGAGGTCGCCGCCGTGCGCGAGCAGCCCCTCGGCGTCCGCGCGGACCGGATCGGGGAACCGGAAACGGCAGGCGGGCAGCGGCGCCGGCCGCCGGCCCGGCGCCACCGCGATGTCGACCACGCGCGCCGGCTGCCGCGTCAGCGCGCCAGCGCCATCTCGGCCGCGATCAGCCGGTAGTCCGCCCGCGGCTTGAACGCCACGCGCTTGCTCACCCCGTAGATGACGACCTCCTGGAAGAGCTCCAGCCAGGGCTTGTCCTCGTGGATGATCCGCGTGGCCTCCGTGTAGAGCTCCTTGCGCTTCTTCGGATCGAGCGTGTAGCGGCCCGACTCCATCAGCTCGTGGAAGCGCTGGCCGGGCTGGTTGCCCGCCCAGTACTTGCCGCCGAAGCCGTTGGGGTGGAACAGCCGCCACAGGCTGCCGTCGGCGTCCAGGAGCGTGGACTGCGGGTTGATGAGCATCAGCCCGTGGGGCGGCACCGTCCGGTCGTTGTTCATCTTCTGGCGGGCGGCCATCTCCATCATCTCGACCCGGGCGCGGATGCCCACCTTCGACCACATGTCGGCGATGGCCTCCAGCAGCTGCTTGTCGTTGACCATCGTGCCGCTGCCGGCGTAGAGCGCGACGTCGAAGCCGCCGCCGACGCCGGCCTCGGCCAGCAGCTTCCGCGCGCGCTCGGGGTCGTAGGGGTACGGCTTGAGCTCGGGGTTGTAGCCGAAGTCGGTGTCGGCCAGCCCTCCGCTGAAGGGCTTGCCCTGCCCGGCGTAGAGGTTCTTGACGATCGAGGCGGTGTCCATCGCGTGGTGCAGCGCCTGGCGGACGCGCTTGTCCGAGAGCGGCGGCTGGGTGGTGTTGATCCAGAACGTCACCGTGCGGGTGGCGGGGACGGTGAGCGTGCGCACGATCTTCATCTGGTCGGGGGGCACGTTGGTGATGACGTCCACCTCGCCGCGCTGCAGGGCCGAGATCCGCGCGAAGTCGTCGGGAATCGGCTTCCAGATCAGCCGGTCGATCGCCGGCGGCTTCCCGCCCCAGCCCCACCATTCGCGGTGAGCGTCCATGATCAGCCGGTCGTCCTTCACCCACTCCACGAAGCGGTAGGCGCCGGTGCCGACGGGCTTGCGCGCCAGCTCCTTGGCACCGTCGTCGGTCGCATAGCGCGCCGGGTAGATGTAGCCGCCCATCTGGGCCATGCGAACCGGCATCAGCGGGTCCGGCTTCTTCGTGGTGATCCGCAGGCCTGTCGGTCCCGTCGTCTGCACGGCCTCGATCGTGGCGAACCCGGCGGTGACCACCGTCTTGCCGCGGTCCAGGTTGCGCTCGTACACGGCCTTGACGTCGGCGGCGGTGAGCGGTGTGCCGTCGTGGAACTTCACGCCCGACCGGAGCGTGATCTCCCACGCGGTGTCGCCGACGCTCTTCCAGGCCGCGGCGAGACCCGGTTGAAGCTTGAGCGAATTGTCCCAGCGCGTGAGCGTGTCGTAGAGGTTCGCGAAGTAGTTGACGGTCAGCACCTGGGTGGAGCGGCCGGGGTCCATGGTCGTGGCGTCGGCCGGCGAGGAGATGACGAGCTGCGTACGCGGCTGCGCACGGACGGGAGCGGCAGCCGCGAGCGTGGCGGCACTGGCAACGGTGAGGAAGCGGCGGCGGGTCCACGGGGTCGTCATCGCGTCATTCTCCCCTTTCATTGAAGGGGAACCCTCGCCGGGCTCCCCCTCGCCCTCCGGCTCAGACGCGGGTCGAGTGCGTCGCGCAGCGCGTCGCCCACGAGGTTGAGTCCCAGCACCACGACCATGATCGCCAGTCCGGGGAACGTCGCCGTCCACCACGCCTGGCGGACGTAGGCGGCGGCGTCCCTCAGGTCCGAGCCCCACGAGGGTGTCGGCGGCTGCACGCCGAGCCCCAGGAAGCTCAGGGTCGACTCCAGAATGATAATCCGGCCGACGTCGAACGTCGCCAGCACGACGATGACCGAGAGGATCTCGGGCAGCAGATGCCGGAACAGGATGCGCGGGGTGCCGGCACCCAGCGCCATGGCCGCCTGGACGAACTCACGCTCGCGCAGGCTGAGCACCAGCCCGCGCACGATGCGGGCGTGCCCGACCCAGGCCCCGATCGCCAGCACGACGATGAGCACCGGGATCGACGGCCCGGCGACGGCGATCACGGCGATCGCCAGCAGCACGAACGGGAACGCCAGCTGGATGTCGATGAGCTTGGTCACGACCCGGTCGACCCGCCCGCGATAGTAGCCGGTCACGAGCCCCAGGAGCGAGCCGGCCGTCGCCCCCAGCACGGTGGCGATGAGCGCGATGAGCAGCGAGACCCGCGCGCCCCAGACCAGCCGGCTGAGCACGTCGCGCCCCAGCAGGTCGGTGCCGAGGGGGCGGCCGGCCACGGCGGCCTCCTGCCAGGCCGGCGGCTTCAGCCGGGCGGCCAGCTCGCCCGACGTGGGCGAGGCGGGCGCCACCCAGGGCGCGAGCAACGCCGCCGCGACCGCGAGCAGCACGGGGAGGGCCGGCAGCACCAGAGGCCACGGGATCCGGCGGCGCCGCGCGGGCGGCGCGACCTCGAGCGCGAGCGCCCTACTCATCGCGGATGCGGGGGTCGAGCGCGCCGTAGAGGAGGTCCACGAACAGGTTGATCGCCACGAACGTCAGCGCCAGCACGAGCACACCGGCCTGCACGACCGGGTAGTCGCGCACGAAGATCGACTGCACGGCCAGGCGGCCCACGCCCGGCCACGCGAAGATCGTCTCGGTGACGACGGCGCCGCCCAGCAGCGTTCCGAACTGCAATCCGATCAGCGTCACCACCGGCACCGCCGCGTTCTTCAGCGCGTGGGCGAGGATCACGCGCCGCTCGCCCAGGCCCTTGGCGCGCGCCGTGGTCACGAAGTTCTGCCCGAGGACCTCCAGCATGCTCGTGCGCGTGAGCCGGGCGAGCGAGGCCGCGAAGTGCGTGCCGAGGGTGACCGCGGGCAGGATCAGGTGCCGCCAGTCGCCGCGCCCCGAGGTCGGCAGCCAGCCCAGCTCCACGGAGACGACCAGGATCAGCATGATCCCCATCCAGAAGTACGGCGTGGCCTGCCCGACGACGGCGAAGCCCATCGCCAGCACGTCGAGGGCCCGGCCCCGGTAGATGGCGGCCACGATGCCCAGCGGCAGCGCCACGGCGACGGCCAGCAGCAGCGCGGCGAAGGCCAGCTCGAGGGTGGCCGGCAGCCGCTCCAGCACCAGCCCGAAGGCCGGCTGCTGGTGGCGGAAGGAATCGCCGAAATCGCCGCGCACGGCGCTGCCGAGGAAGGCGACGTACTGCACGTGCAGCGGCCGGTCCAGGCCGAGCGCGTGGCGCAGGTCGCGCAGCTCGTCGACCGAGGCGTCGCCGGGCAGCATCGTGGCGGCGGGGTCGCCGCTCAGGCGCAGCGCGACGAAGACCAGCGTGACCACGCCGACCGCGACCAGGAGGGTGTGCAGGGACTTGCGCACGAGGTAGTGGAGCACGACGCTCTAACGGCTCAGGCGCGGTGGTCCTCGGCGCGGTCCACCGGCGTCCAGCCGAGCACCGCGCGGGGGTGCTCGACGTCGCGGTAGCTCCAGCGGTTGTCGGAGACGACGTAGAAGACGTCGAAGCGGACGCTGGCAGGCGCCTCGATGCAGGTCGCGATCATCCGGACCACGTCACGCTGGCTGCACCACACCGACATCTCGCGCGAGTTGGTCGGGCGGTCCTCGGCGCGCACGCGGCCGATCCGCAGGCAGATCGCCGACATCCCGTAGGCGTCGGCGTAGTGGCGGGCCAGGGCCTCGCCCCAGATCTTGCTGGCGCCGTAGAGCCCGCTGGGCCGCAGCGGCGACTCGTGGGTGAGGGGTTTCCACTCGCCGAGCTGGTCGTAGCGTCCGGCCACGAGGTGGCTCAGCGGCGGCTCGCGCTCCCAGCCGCTGACGGTGGCGCCGCTGCTGGCGAAGATCACGCGCGTGACGCCGGCCAGGCGCGCGGCCTCGAAGACGTTGTAGGCGCCGGCCACGTTGGACCGCATGATGTCGGCGGGAAGCTGGTTGTCGCCGGCGGCCGCCGCCAGGTGCACCACCGTGTGGACGCCGGCGAACGCGGGCTTGACGGCGTCGAGGTCGCCGAGGTCGGCCTGATGGGTCTCCACGCCGGGCACGGCGCGCCGGTTCAGCGCGCGCAGCGCGTAGCGGCCCTCGACGTGCTTGCGCAGCGCCGTGCCGATCAGGCCGCTCAGCCCCGTGACGAGCACGCGGCGGGCGGCCACGGGCGCGCTCAGCCCTCCACCTCCCGGTTGAGGCCGAAGTCCTCCGGCACGGGCGGGCCCCAGCGGTAGAGCGCATCCCCCTCGGGGAAATCGCGGGGCTGCCACGCGCACTGCTCGGGGATGTAGTCCAGATCGTGGAAGTACTCCGCGAACGACCCCCACGGATCGCGGATGTAATAGAAGAAGTTCGAGCCGATCACGTGACGGCCCAGGCCCCAGCCCGGCTCGAAGCCCGACTGCTGCATCCGGAGCGCACCCATGGCGATCTCGTCCACGCTGCCGACCTCGAACGAGCCGTGATGGAAGCCCGGCCCCTTGGAGGTCAGGAACGCCACGTTGTGATGGTCGGTCGTGCAGCGCAGGAAGGCGATGATCGTCTGGCAGCGGTCGGAAAGCTTCATGCCGAGCACGCGAGTGTAGAAGTCGAGCTGGCGGTCGACGTCGGGCGTGAAGAGCAGGACGTGGCCGAGCCGGCGCGGGCTGGCCGTCACCGTCGCTTCCGGCGCGCCGCGCTCGGCCTGCCGGGCCACGTGGCCGGGGCTGTTGAGCCTGAGCGGCGGATCGGGTGGTGGCGCCTGCGGCGCCTCGTCGCGGATCGTCACGAGGTTGCCGTCGGGATCGCGCACCCACACGCCGCCCTCGGGCACCTCCCGCGGCGGGTCGACCTCGCGCACGCCGGCGCGGCGGATCGACTCGACCGTGGCCTGGAACTCGGCGCCCGGCGCGCCGAAGGCCAGGTGGTGCAGCCGCTTCCTGGGTCCGCCGTAGAGGAGCACGCTCTCCCGCTTCAGCGGGGCCGGCCGCAGGTGGACGGCGCCGTCGCGGCCGGGCTCGTCCACCAAGCCGAATCTGCGGTAGAACGCCTCGCCGACCGTCTGGTCGGGAACCTCCAGCGCATAGTGCAAGAGCGCGCGCACGGCCATCTCGGCACCTCCCGGTGATGCTGGCGCGAGTGTAACGGATAATCCATCGAGGGGGGATCGTTCGATCGAGCGCGGTCCTTTCGCGTCGCGAGCCGGCTGCGCCGGCTCGGTCCTGCTGCAGCGTTGCCGATGTCTTGTCCTCAGCGCCGGGGGGCGAGGCGGCCGAGGGCGCGGAGGATGCGTTCGGGAGTGATGGGCTGGTCGGAGACCAGGGCGCCGAGGGGCGCCAGCGCGTCGTTCACGGCGTTGAGGATGGCGGCGGGGGCGCCGGTCGTTCCCGCCTCGCCGGCGCCCTTGAAGCCGCCGGCGATCGACGGGGCCGGGGTCTCCAGGTGGTGCAGCTCGAAGGCGGGCAGGTCGGCGGCAGTGGGCACTGCGTAGTCCATCAGGGTGGCGGTGAGCAGCTGGCCGGAGTCGTCGTAGGCGCAGTGCTCGAGGAGGGCGCCCCCGATTCCCTGGGCCACGCCGCCGGCGATCTGGCCCTCGACGAGCGCGGGGTTCACGATCCGCCCGCAGTCGTCGACCGCGACGTAGCGGAGCACCCGCACGCGCCCCGTCTCGACGTCGACCTCGACCACCGCGAGATGGGCGCCGTTGGTGAACGTCCACGCCTGGGGGTTCGTGTAGTGCACGGTCGCCTCCAGGCTCGGCTCCAGCCCCTTCAGCGCGTCCGAGCGGAAGTGCACCGTCCGGGCCAGCTCGCCGTAGGCCAGGCCGCGCGCCGGACTGCCGCGCACGGCGGCCCGGGCGTCGGCCAGCTCGATGTCGTCGGGATGCGCCTCCAGCAGCACCCCCGCCACCGTGCGGACCTTCGCCGCCAGCGCGCGGGCCGCCAGCAGCGTGGCGCTGCCGCCGATCGGCATGCCGCGGCTCGCCCAGGTGCCGCCGCCGTAGGGGGTCATGGCCGTATCGCCGGACAGCACCGTGACGCTCGCCAGGGGCAGCGCCAGCTGGTCGGCGATGATCTGCGCCAGGGCGGTCGGCGTGCCCTGGCCCTGGTTGGTGACGCCGACCAGCGCGGTCACCGTCCCCGACGGCTCGAGCCGCAGCGTGGCGCCGTCCTGGCCGGAGATCGGCGCGCCGCCGACGCCGTAGAACCGCGCGCCGGGCCCGGTCAGCTCCAGGAAGCAGGCGAGCCCGATACCGAGGTGCCGCCCGGCGGCGCGGGCTTGCGCCTGCTCCTCGCGCAGGTCGTCGTACCGCGCGACCTCCAGGAGGCGGGCCAGCGCAGCCTGATACGAGCCGCTGTCGTAGACGTTGCCGGTCGGCGAGGTCCACGGCAGCTCGTCGGCACGCACGAGATTGCGCCGCCGGATCTCGGCCGGGTCCAGGCCGAGATCGTGCGCGATCTGGTCGAGCAGGCTCTCGGTCACCGCCGCCGCGATCGGGTGGCCGACGGCACGGTACTGCGAGGTGATGACCTTGTTCTGGGCGACCACGCGCAGCGAGCCTTCGTAGTCGCGGAGGCGATAAGGACCGGGCAGCAGGCGCAGCACCTGGCCCCCCTCGACCACGCTCGAGCGCGGGAAGGCCGAGTACGGCCCCACGCCGGCCGTGATCCGCGCGCGCATGCCGGTCAGGATGCCGGCGGCCGACGCCCCGACCTCGACGTCGATCGTCTGCTCGCGGGCGTGGATGTCGGACAGGAACGACTCGCGGCGCGTGGGAATCCACTTCACCGGGCGGCCCAGCGCGATCGCGAGCGCGACGGCGGCCAGGTCGTCCTGGTAGACGTGGATCTTGATGCCGAACGAGCCCCCGACGTCGGGCGCGATCACGCGCACGCGGTGCTCGGGCAGGCCGAACAGCTGGGCCAGGACCGCCTGCATCATGTGGGGAACCTGGGTGGACATCCACACCGTGAGGCTGCGCGTGGCCGGCTCGAAGTCGGCCACCAGGCCGCGCGGCTCGATCGGCACGCCGGTGTGGCGTCCGGTCGTGAACCGGCGGCGCCAGACCCGGTGCGACGCTCGCAGCGCTTGCTCGGCATCGCCAGCGGCCAGGCGCGTGTCGTAGATCACGTTGTCACCCAGCTCGGGGTGGATCACGGGCGCGCCGGGCGCCGTCGCCTGCTCGGGCGAAAGCACCGCCGGCAGCGGCTCGTAGCTCACGCGCACCCGGACCACGGCATCCTCGGCGGCCGGGCGCGTCTCGGCCGCCACCGCCACCACCGGCTCGCCCACGTAGCGCACGCGGTCGACGGCCAGCGGCAGGATCGCGCCGGTCTTCATCCCCTGGTAGTGGTTCAGGATTCCGTGACAAGGCTTGCACAGGCGCGCGGCGTCCGCGCCGGCCAGCACGGCGACGAAGCCGGGCGCGCGACGCGCGGCGACGAGGTCGAGGGCGCCGAGGCGGGCGTGGGCGTGGGGGCTGCGGACGAACGCGACGTGAACCATGCGCGCGAGCGCGATGTCGTCCACGTAGCGGCCGCGGCCGGTCAGGATCCGCGGATCGTCGAGGCACGGGAGCGGCGAGCCGACGTACGTCACGGGCCCGTCGGACTCTAGCACGACATTGACACCCACCGGACGGCCGCCTAGAATTCCGCCACTTGCGCCCGGCAGCGTATCCCGACGGAGGATATTCCTCAGGAGGAGATTCCATGAACCGTCGCACGTTCCTCGGCTCGACCACCGCCGCCATCAGCGTCCTCGGCTTTCCGGCGATCCTGCGAGCCCAGAGTGGCCCCCTCCGGATCGGCTTCCCGCTGCCCCTCACCGGGCCGTTCGCGGCCATCGCCGCCGACCAGAAGCGCGGGGCCGAGCTGGCCATGGACGAGCTGAACGCCAAGGGTGGCGTGCTCGGCCGCAAGGTCGAGGTGCTGTTCCGTGACGACGAGCTGAAGCCGGCCACGGGTGCTCAGCGCACGAAGGAGCTGATCGAGAACCAGAACGTCGACTTCGTCGTCGGCGGCCTGGCCGCCCACGTCCAGATGGCCATCAACGAGCAGACGAAGAAGGCCGGCAAGCTGTTCATCTCGATCAGCCAGTCCGACGAGATCTCGGCCAAGCCCGACACCAGCCCGATCACCTTCCACGAGGCCCTGAACCCGACCATCACCGGCCGGGCGGTGGGCAGCTGGGCCGTGCAGAACCTCGGCAAGAAGTGGTGGGTCGTCTACGCCGACTACGCCTGGGGCAAGCAGAACAACGCCGTGTTCAGCGAGGTCGTCAGGAAGGCGGGCGGCACGGTCCTCGGCAACACGCCCTACCCGCTGGGCAAGCCCGAGTTCTCCGCCCATATCCCCAAGATCCAGGCGGCCAAGCCCGAGGTGCTGCTGGCCGCCACCCCCGGCGCCGACGGCGTGGCGTTCATGAAGCAGGCGATCAGCTTCGGGATGAAGAAGGAGATGAAGATCCTCGTCCCGCTCCACTTCCTCTACTACGCGAAGGAAGGCGGGGCCGAGCTGTACGCCGACGTCTACGGCGGCACCAACTTCTACTGGGAGCTCGCCGAGACCAACCCCCAGGCCAAGAAGTTCGTGGACGCGTTCACGAAGAAGTTCGGCATACCGCCCGACGGCTACGCCGGCTACGGCTACAGCGGCATCCTCGAGGTGGCCCGGGGCGTCACGCTGGCCAAGTCGACCGACTCCGAGAAGGTGGCCGAGACCCTTCGAAAGAACCCCACCTACGACCACTACAAGGGCAAGCAGTACTGGCGGGCCTGCGACAACAAGGCCTTCCAGGACCTCTGGCTCGTGAAGGGCCGCCCGCAGAACAAGGGCGAGTGGGGCTACTTCGAGGTGGCGGGCAAGGTGGCGGCCGACGAGAGGCTCGAGCGCACCTGCGCCGAGAAGGGGCACGCGTAGCGCGTGCCCGACATCACGCTCTCCGCCCTGGCGGCCCAGCTCTTCACCGGGCTCGTCCTCGGCGGCATCCTGGTGCTGCTCGCCATCGGACTCAGCCTGATCTTCGGGCTGATGACGGTGGTGAACTTCGCCCACGGCTCGTTCTTCATGCTGGGCGCCTACACGGGCTTCTTCGTGCTCGGCTACACCAAGAGCTTCTGGGCGGCGCTCGTGATCGCCCCGCTGGTGGTCGGGGCCTTCGGGCTGGTCATCGAGCGCCTGCTCATTCGCCCCCTGTATGGTCGCGGCCCCGACGACCCGTTGCTCCTCACCTTCGGGCTGTCACTGGTCCTGGTGGAGGCGGTCAAGCTCGTGGCCGGAAAGCTCGGGCTCACGCTGGACCCGCCCGCGGTGCTGGCCGGCGCCGTCGACCTCGGATTCATGAAGTTCCCGGCCTACCGGCTCTTCGTGCTCGCCGTGACGGCCGTCGTGCTCGTCGCGCTCTGGCTGTTCCTCGAGAAGACCAACATCGGCCTCATCGTCCGCGCCGGCTCCCGGGACGCCCTCATGGTTCGCGCGCTCGGCATCGACCTCGGACGGGTGTGGTTCCTCGTCTTCGGCCTCGGCATCGCCATGGCGGGGCTGGCCGGGATCCTGGCCGGGCCGCTGCGCGGCGTGTACGCCGAGATGGGGATCGAGATCATCATCGAGGCCTTCGTGGTCGTCGTGGTCGGCGGCATGGGCAGCCTGCCCGGCGCGATCGTGGCCGGCCTGCTCATCGGCGAGGTCATCAGCCTCACCACGTTCTTCGCCCCGAAGCTCGCCGAGATCGTCGTCTTCATCGTCATGGCGGTCGTCCTCCTCGCCCGGCCCAGCGGGCTGTTCGGCGAGGCCGGCCTGGCCGAATGAGTCGCGGCCTGGTGGGCCGCGGCGCCGCGTGGGTGGCCGTCCATCCGGTGGTGTCGATCGTGGCCTTCTTCGCCGCGCTGCCGTTCGTGCTGCCCTACACGTCCCTGGCCACGCAGATCCTGGTCTATGGCCTCTTCGCGCTCGGCTTCAACCTGCTCTACGGCTACACCGGCCTCCTGTCGTTCGGACACGCCGCGTACTGGGGCCTGGGCGCCTACGGGGCCGGCATCGTGCTGGCCAAGCTCGGATGGACCTCGCTGTGGGCGGCGCTCGCCGTCGGCGTCCTGGCTGCCGGGCTCGGGGGCGCCCTCGTCGGCTTCTTCGCGCTGCGCCGGCGGGGCATCTACTTCGCGATGCTGACACTGGCCTTCGCGCAGCTCTTCTACTTCATCGCGTTCCACCTCGCCGACCTCACGGGCGGCGACGACGGGCTTCGCGGCATCCCGCAGCTGCCGCTGGGGTTCTTCGGGTGGTCGATCCCCATCAAGAGCCCCCTGGCCTTCCACTACTTCGCGCTGGCCTGGGCGGCGCTGGCGGTCGCGGCGCTCCAGCGCGTGCTCAAGTCGCCATTCGGCGCCGTGCTGGCGGCCATCCGGGAGAACGGGGACCGGGCCACCGCGTGCGGCTACGACGTGAACCGCGCACGGCTCCTGTCGTTCGTGTTCTCCGCGCTGATCACCGGACTGGCGGGGAGCCTGGACGCGCTGCGACTGAACGTCGTCCCGGTGGAGGCCATGTTCTGGTCGACCTCGGGCCAGGTCGTGATCATGACCCTGCTCGGCGGGGCGGGGACGTTCTTCGGGCCCTTCGTGGGGGCGGCCACGGTCCTGGTGCTCGGCGACCGGCTGAGCCTGGTGCTGGTCGACTCCTGGCCGATCGTGATCGGGAGCGTCTTCGTGGCGTTCGTGCTCTTCCTGCCCAAGGGCATCTGGGGCACGCTGATCGGACGGTCCCATGGCCGGTGAAGCCCTCGAGACGACCGGGTGAACGTGCGCATCGTCGAGATCGCCGAACGGTCGGCGCGGGAGAAGCTCGCGCCGCGCGCCGCCCGCTACGACCGTGAGGCCGTCAACCCCGTCGACAGCTGGCGTGATCTGCACGCCGACAACCTCCTGGCCTGCACGGTGCCCGCCTCGCACGGCGGCCTCGGCCTGGACATGCCCACCTACATCGAGGTGATCCGCGCCCTGGCCCAGGGCTGCGCCAGCACCGCGATGACGCTGCACATGCACTCCACGGTCCTGCGCTTCATCGACGCGCTCGGCACCGAGGCCCAGAAGCGTCGCTATTTCTCCCAGGTCGTCGACGGCGGTCGGCTCTTCGGCTCGTGGGGCAGCGAGCCGGCGGTGAGTCTCTCGCGCGCGCTGCTCTTCGAGACGGCGATCCGGGCCGACGGCGACGGCTGGGAGGTGGACGGCGTCAAGCACTTCTGCACGATGGCGCTGGGGGCGTCGGTCTACATGATCTGGTGCGCGCTCGACGGCGAGGCCGACATGGGCAAGGCCCTGTGCCTGGCGCTGGTGCCGGCGGACTCGCCGGGGCTGGCCACCGACGGGGCGTGGGACACGCTCGGCATGCGCGGGACCTTCAGTCCGTCGGTGACGCTGACCGGTGTGCGTATCTCCGGCGACGCGATGCTCGGCCGGCCGGGCTCCGCCATCCAGGTGGGCATCGTGGAGAGCTTCAGCCTCGGCTACGCGGCCGTGTACGTCGGCGTCGCCGAGGCCGCGCTGGACTTCGCCCTCGACTACGTCAAGAAGCGCGTGGTCAAGCCCGAGAACATCGCGGTCGCTCAGGATCCGACCGTCCAGCGCCACCTCGGTGGCCTCGTCGTGCGTCTCGACGCCGCCCGCCTGGTGCTCCGTGACGCTGCCGCGCGCTGGGAGCCGGCCGACGTCGCCGAGCGCGGCAACCTCGCCAACCGCGCCAAGTACCTCACCACCGAGGCGAGCCTGGAGGTCACCTCCAAGGCCATCCAGGTCGTGGGCGGACGCGGCGCCCACCGCGCGTACCCCGTCGAGCGCGCCTTCCGCGACGCCCGCACCGCGACGCTCATGCCGCCGACCATGGATCGCATGCTGGAGGCCATTGGCAAGGGCGCGCTGGGGCTCACCGAGGGCATGTTCAAGATCAGCGGCGGGCCGCCGGGGGCGTAGCCCGCCGCGTCACAGACAGGTGTGGTCCGCGGTGGCGCCGCGCAGGGCCTCCATCCCCTCGAGCACCCGTCCGAGATCCAGCTCGTGGTGGGTCTCGTGGCGGAACTCCTGGTAGCAGCGCATCACGTTCGGCAGGATGCGCTCGGCCTCCCGCCACGACGCGTAGACGCCGAGCTTGATGTCGCGAGCGGCGGCCTCGGCCGGCATCCCGGCGTCGAATCGCTTCTTCGCCTCACGCCACACGAGCGCGAGATAGTCGCGCATGAGCCGCACGTCCTTCTTCGTCCCGACGGGCCCATGGCCGGGGACGATCACGTCCGCGTCGAATCCCAGCACGCGGTCGGCGGCCTGGATCCAGTTGCCGACGTGACCCTGAAAGGCCAGCGGCGTGACGTAGTGGAAGGCGATGTCGCCGGTGAACAGCACGCGCTCCCTGGGCAGGAACACGGTGGCGTCACCGGTCGTATGGGCCGGCCGGCCCGGGTGCCAGAGATGGATCTCGCGGTCGCCGTCGTGGATCACCAGCCGGTCGTGGAACGTCACCGTCGGTAACTGCACCTTCAGCAGCGGGAACTCCGCTGCGAAGCGCGGCATGAAGCGCCGCAGCATCGCCACCGGCGGGAACCCGGGCACGAGCGCCTCCCGGCACTCCTCGGTGGCGATGATCGTGGCGCCGCGGAAGTACCGGTTGCCGCCGGTGTGATCCAGGTGGTGGTGGGTGTTGATGAGCGCACCGATTCTCTTGCGCGTCGTCGTCTTGATGGCCGCCACCAGCCGGCGCGTCATCGACGGAACCATGAGCGCGTCGACGGCCACCGCGCCGTCACCGCCGATGATCAGTCCCGCGTTCGCGATGCCGGTCTCGCCGGTGGCCTGTACGTACGCGAAGATCCCGGACCCGACTTCCCGCATGCCCGTTCTCCACGGCGCCGTCAGGCCGGAACGGGCCATCGGGTCTACACTTCGAGGAAGCGCTGCTGGATGGTGGGGTCGCTGCGGAGCGCCCCCGGCGTGCCCTCGAACTGGATCCGCCCCTGGTCCATCACGTAGAGGCGGTGGGACAGCGCCATCGCGACCTCCAGCGTCTGCTCGACCAGCAGCAGCGTCGTGCCCCGCTGGTTGATGCGCGCCAGGATCGCCGTCAGGTTGTGCACGATGAGCGGGGCCAGGCCCTCGGTCGGCTCGTCCACCAGCATGACCGATGGCCGCGCCACGAGGCCGCGGGCGATGGCGAGCATCTGTTGCTCGCCGCCCGACAGGAACCGTCCGCGCTGCTCGATGCGCTCGCGCAGCCGCGGGAAGTAGTCGAACACCTCGTCGAGGGCGCCCTCGGCCCCGGCCCCCGGCCGGCCGAGCATGCCGAGCCGGAGGTTTTCCAGCACGGTCAGATTGGGCAGGATGCGCCGCTCCTCCGGCACCCAGGCGATGCCCCGGCGGACGATCTCGTGGGTCGGCCGCCGCGTGAGGTCCTCGCCACGCAGGGTCACCCGCCCGCGACTCGGCCGCGCGATGCCCATGACGGAGCGCAGCGTGGTCGTCTTGCCGGCGCCGTTGCGCCCGATGAGCGTGACGACCTCGCCCTCCTCCAGCCGCAGCGACACGCCCTGGAGAATATGGGCCTCACCGTAGTAGGTATGAATCTCCTCGACGCTCAGCAGCGCGGCCATCTAATGATTCTCGTGGAATCCGGTGGCGCCGGGGGCTGGGCGTGGGGGCCGCGGGTGCGCCATCATGGCGAGCCGTCGTCGCCGTTCGAGCGCAGGGCACGGCGAGCGAGCCGCCAGCGATTCGACTGGTCCGCAGCCGAGCCCCCTTGGGGGGATGGGGGGCCGAG
>DASTOJ010000172.1:0-6871 GCA_035762565.1 Candidatus Methylomirabilota bacterium
GTCCTGAAGCTCCTCTACGCCCTGGCCTCGACGGAGTTCGCCTCGGTCGAGCAGCACCAGCCGTGGATCAACCGGGGGCCGACGCGCCTGTGCGGCGCCCGCCCCGAGGACGCCCAGCGCGCCGTCGACAAGTGGTATCCCAGGGCGCTCGACACCTTCGGGAAGTCGCAGTCGCGGTTCAGCGACCTCGCGGTCGCCTACGGCATCCGCCGCTGGGGCAACGCCGAGCTGCGCGAGATGTACCGGCAGGACATCGACGCCCAGATCCTCGACCTCGGGCTCGCGGTGCCGCCCGCCAACCGCGGCCGCCGGGTGCTGTGATGGCGGGCCTGATCCGCGTCTACCTCACGGTCCACACGCCCCGCTACTGCACCTACGAGGCGGCCTTCGCCGGCAGGCTCGCCCATCCCGACTTCAAGGCCGTGCGCGACGGGATGGTGGAGCAGGGCCGGGACGTCGCCGATGCCGCGCCCGACGTGATCCTGATCAACTCCTGCCACCTGGTCACCACGTTCCCCACGGTGATCGACGGCACGCCGCGCCACCGGGGCGTGCTCACCGCGCAGGAGGCGCCGGAGCTGATCCACGGCGTCGCCTACGACTTCCCCGGCGACTACGACCTCGCGGCCGCGCTCGTCGAGGCGGGCACGTCGGCGGGGCTGCAGTGCACGCTGGCCAACGACGTGCACTACCCGCTCGACTACGGAACCGTCATGCCGCTGGTGTGTTACCTCGACAGGCCGCAGCGGATCCCGGCGGTGCCGGTGTCCGTGTGCCTGTCGGCCGACCTCCCCGAGGCCTTCGCCTGGGGGCGCATCATCGCCCGGGCCACGCGGGACCTCGGGCGGCGCGCCGCGTTCGCCGCCAGCGGCAGCGTGTCGCACAAGCTGGTGCGCGGGCCGGAGAAGTGGCCGCAACCGGCCGAGCAGGAGCTGGACCACCGGCTCGCGCGCCTGCTCGCCGACGGCGAGTACGAGCGGCTGTGGGCCTGGCTGCCGGCGTACAGGCAGGCAGCCGAGCCGGAGATGGGCGGGCGGCACCTGGCGATGATGCTGGGCGCGCTGATCGAGACCGGGGCGCGCTACACCGCCACCGTGCACGCCTACGGCCCATCGTCGGGCAGCGGCAACTACGTGATCTCGCTGGCGGCGCCGGACGCGTAGGACGCGGGGCCGTCGCGGCCGTGTGTTAGAATCCCGCCGCCGAGCGGGACGACCGCCGCCCCAAGCGGGACGACCAAGGAGGTCAGCGTGCGCACACTCAAGGGTGCCCTCATCCTGGTTCTCGTCGCCGGTCTGCTGGCGGCCCCGGCCCGCGCGGCCGAGACGCTGAAGATCGGGTTCATCACCTCGCTGTCCGGCCCGGCCGGCATCATCGGCAAGCACATGAAGGACTCGGTCGAGCTGGCCCTCGACCACCTCGGGCGCAAGGTCGGCGGCCTCGAGACCGAGGTGATCTACGGCGACGACCAGCGCAAGCCCGACGTCGGCAAGCAGCTCGCCGACGAGATGCTCAAGAAGCACCGCGTCCACTTCGTCAGCGGCGTCATCTGGTCGAACGTGATGCTGGCGGTGGCGCCCACGGTGACCGGCGCCGGCACGCTGATGGTCGGCACCAACGCCGGGCCCCACGAGCTGGCCGGCAAGATGTGCCACGAGCTGTACTTCACCACGTCCTGGCAGAACGACCAGACGCCCGAGGCCATGGGCAAGTACATGCAGGACCAGGGCCTCACCGACGTCTACGCGATGGCGCCCAACTACGCCGCCGGCAAGGACATGATCTCGGGGTTCAAGCGGTACTTCAAAGGCAAGATCGTGGGTGAGGTCTACACCAAGCTCGGCCAGCAGGACTACCAGGCCGAGATCACCCAGCTGCGCGCCGCCAACCCGAAGGTGGTGTTCGTGTTCTACCCGGGCGACATGGGCATCCAGTTCCTCAAGCAGTACGCGCAGGCCGGCCTGCGCGGCCAGATCCCGCTCTACTCCGTCTACACCGTGGACGAGATCAGCATCCCGGCGGTGGGCGAGGCGGCGCTCGGCAACTTCGAGACCCGCTACTGGAGCCCGGACCTCAAGAACGAGGCGAACGCGAAATACGTGGGCGACTTCAAGAAGAAGTTCGGCTACACGCCCACGTTCTACGGCGCCCAGAGCTACGACGGGATCATGCTGATCGACTCGGCGGTGCGGGCGGTGAAGGGCGATTTATCAAACAAGAAGGGCATGGTCGCCGCCATGCGCAAGGCCGACTTCAAGTCGACCCGCGGCAAGTTCGCCTACAACCACAACCACCATCCCATCCAGAACTTCTACCTGCTGCGCTCGGTGAAGGGGGCCGGCGGGGAGATCGAGATGCAGATCCAGAAGCCGGTCTTCGAGAACCACAAGGACGCCTACCACCAGGACTGCCCGATGAAGTGGTAGCGCGCGCCAGTTGACCGGGCTCCTCGTCGTCGAGCAGCTGCTGAACGGCCTCCAGCTCGGCGTCATGCTGTTCCTGGTGGCGGCCGGGCTGACGCTCGTGTTCGGCATCATGAACCTGGTCAACCTCGCCCATGGCTCGCTCTACATGGTCGGGGCGTACTTCGCGGTCGCCTTCCTCGGGTGGACGGGCTCCTTCGCGGCGGCGGTCGTCCTCGCCCTGCTCGCCACGCTGGCGGTCGGCATGCTGGTCGAGGTGGTCGCGCTCCGCACACTCTACGAGCGGGACCACCTCGACCAGGTGCTCGCCACCTTCGGCCTGATCCTGTTCTTCAACGAGGCGGTCGCCATCGTGTGGGGCCGGGCCGCGCTGTTCGCCTCGGTGCCGCCCGCCCTCGGCGGGTTCGTGGAGCTGCTGCCGGGGCTGCGCTACCCGGTCTACCGCGCGGTCATCATCCTGGTCGGCCTGGCGGTGGCGCTGCTGCTCTACGTGGTCGTCAGCCGCACGCGGCTCGGCATGCTGATCCGGGCCGGCGCCAGCAACCGCACGATGGTGGCCGCCCTCGGCGTGAACATCCGGCTGCTCTACACGATCGTGTTCGGCTTCGGCGCGGCCCTGGCCGGGCTGGGCGGGCTCATGGCCGGGCCGATCTACACCGTGCAGCCGGGCATGGGCGAGGAGCTGCTGATCGAGGTGCTGGTGGTGATCGTCATCGGCGGCATCGGCTCCATCCGGGGCGCCCTGGTGGGGGCGGTCGTCGTCGGCATGGTGGACACGCTGGGCCGGGCGTTCCTCAAGCCGATGCTGGCCACCGTCGTCTCCCCGGCCGCCGCCGACAGCGCGGGCCCCGCGCTGGCCTCGATGCTCATCTACATCCTGATGGCGGCGGTGCTCTACTTCCGCCCGCAGGGGCTGTTCCCGGCGGCCCGGAGCTGATGACGTCCCGCCGGCGCGCCCTGACGATGGCCGTCGCGCTGGCGGCGCTGGCCGCGGTGCCGCTGGCCGCCGCGGCGCTGAACCAGCCCTTCTACCTCGATCTCTTCCGCCGCATCATGATCTTCGCCATCGCCGCCGTCAGCCTGGACATCATCCTCGGCTACGGCGGCATGGTGAGCCTCGGCCACGCCGCCTACCTGGGCATCGGCGCCTACGCGGTCGCCATTCCCGCCCTGCACGGGCTGCACAGCGCCTGGCTGCAGTGGCCGCTGGCGATGGCGCTCTCGGGGCTGGCCGCGCTCGTCATCGGCGCCGTCTCGCTCCGCACGAGCGGCGTGTACTTCATCATGATCACGCTGGCCTTCGCCCAGATGCTCTACTACGTCGGCATCTCGATCGAGCCCTGGGGCGGCGACGACGGCATGCGCCTGCCGGGCCGCAGCCGGCTGGGCGGCCCCCTCGACCTGGGCGATCCCCACGTCTTCTACTACGTCGTGCTGGCGATCCTCGCGGTCCTGCTCCTCGCGGGCGAGCGGGTGATCCACGCGCGGTTCGGCACGGTGATCCGCGCCGTGAAGTCCAACGAGGCCCGCCTGCAGGCGATCGGCGTCGCGTCCTTCCGCTACAAGCTCGCGGTGTTCGTGCTGGCCGGCGCCGTGTGCGGGCTGGCCGGCGCCCTGCTGGCCAACCAGACGGAGTACCTGACGCCGAGCTACATGCACTGGACCCGGTCGGGCGACATCATGGTGATGGTGATCCTCGGGGGGATGGGCACGCTGGCCGGTCCCGTGCTGGGCGCCGCGGCGTTCCTGCTGCTGGAGAACGTGCTGTCGGCGTGGACGGTGCACTGGCAGGCGATCCTCGGTCCGCTGCTCGTGCTCGTCGTGCTCTACGCGCGGGGCGGCCTGTGGAGCCTGGTGCCCGGCGGCGGCGCCCGCGATGGCTGAGCCGCTGCTCGCGGTGCGCGGTCTCCGCAAGCACTTCGGCGGGCTCGTCGCCACCGACGGCGTCGACCTCGAGGTGGCCGAGGGCGAGACGCTGGCCGTCATCGGGCCCAACGGCGCCGGCAAGACGACGCTGATCGGCCAGCTCTCGGGCGACCTGCGGCCCGACGCGGGCACGATCCGCTTCGCGGGCGCGGACGTGACCGCGCTGCCGGCCTTCGCGCGCTCGCACCGGGGCCTGGCGCGCTCGTTCCAGATCACGAGCATCTTCCGCGAGTTCTCGACGCTCGACAACGTCGCGCTGGCGGTCCAGGCCCACGCCGGCCACAGCTTCAGGTTCTGGCGTCCCGCGCGCGCCGAGGCCGCGCTGCGCGAGCCGGCGCGCGCCGTCCTCGAGCAAGTCGGCCTCGGCGGCCGCGGCGACGTCGCCGCCGGCACGCTCGCCCACGGCGAGCAGCGCCAGCTGGAGATCGCCATGGCGCTGGCCACGCGGCCGCGGCTGCTGCTGCTCGACGAGCCGGTGGCCGGCATGGGGCTGGACGAGTCGGTGCGGATGGTGCAGCTGCTGCGCGCGCTGCGCGGAGGGCACACCCTCGTCCTGGTCGAGCACGACATGGACGTGGTCTTCGCCCTGGCCGACCGGATCAGCGTGATGGTCTACGGCCGGGTCATCGCCACCGGCAGCCCGGAGGCGATCCGCGCCAACCCCGAGGTGCGCCGCGCCTACCTGGGCGAGGAGGTCTCCGCCTGATGCTGCGGGTGGAGGGGCTGGAGGCCGCCTACGGCCTGAGCCAGGTGCTGTTCGGGATCACGCTGAGCGTGGATGCCGGCCGGGTGGTCACCCTGCTCGGCCGCAACGGCATGGGCAAGACGACGACCGTGCGCGCGATGATGGGCATCCTGCCGATGCGGGCGGGCCGCGTGCACTTCGAGGGCCGGCCGCTGCACGGCCTGCCGCCCCATCGCGTGGCCCGGGCCGGGCTCGGCCTCGTGCCCGAGGGGCGCCAGGTGTTTCCCAACCTCACGGTGCGCGAGAACCTCGTGGCCACCGCCGCCAATCATCGCCAGGCGCCGGAGCCGTGGACCGTCGACCGGGTGTTCGAGCTGTTCCCCCAGCTGGCCGCCCGCGCCCGGGGACTGGGCGCCACGCTGTCGGGAGGCGAGCAGCAGATGCTCGCCATCGGCCGCGCGCTGATGACCAACCCGCGCCTGCTGATCCTCGACGAGGCCACGGAGGGCCTGGCGCCGCTGATCCGCGCCGAGATCTGGGCCTGCCTGGGGCGCCTCAAGGCGGGCGGGCTGTCGATCCTGCTCATCGACAAGCACGTCCAGGCGCTCACGCGGCTGGCCGATCATCACTACGTGCTGGAGAAGGGCCGCGTCGTGTGGAACGGCACCTCGGCCGAGCTGCGCGCCAGCGCCGACGTCCAGCGTCGCTACTTGGGGGTATGATCTCGCCGTGAGCTGGATCGACCCGAACTTTCCCAGGACGGCCACGGTGAGTCCGCTGGTCGGGCGGGTGCTCGGGCTGAACCCGGGGATGATGACGGGGCCCGGGACGAACACGTATCTGATCGGGCGGCGCGATCCCATCCTGCTGGACACGGGGGCCGGTGTGCCGGAGTACATGACCGGGCTGCAAGAGTACCTCGACGAGCGGGGGTGGAAGCAGCCCTCGCGCGTGGTGCTCACGCACCGTCACCGCGACCACCTGGGAGGCGTGGCGCACCTGCGCGAGCGGTTCCGCGGGCTCAGGGTCGGAAAGATGATCCATCGCGACGCCGACCTGCCGGAGGGCGTCGAGGACCTGCGCGAGGGGCAGCCGATCGAGGGCGACGGCGTGACGCTGGTCCCCCTCCACACGCCCGGCCACGCCTCGGACCACCTCTGCTACTACCTGCCCGAGGAGAAGGCCGTCTTCACCGGTGACGTCGTGCTGAGCGGCTCCACCACGGTGATCCCGGCCGAGGACGGCGACCTGCTCGAGTACATGCACTCGCTCGCGCGGCTGCAAGCGCTCGGCGTGCGCCGCATCTATCCGGCGCACGGCCCCGTCGTCGAGGACGGCCCGGCGCTGATCGCCGAGTACATCGCACACCGCCTGCTGCGCGAGCGCCAGATCCTCGAGGCGCTGGGCGACGGGCTGCGCACGATCCCCGCGCTGGTCGAGCGGATCTACGCGGCGGTCCCGAAGAACCTCCACTTGATGGCCGGGCAGTCGGTCGCCTCGCACCTGAAGAAGCTGGCGCGCGAGGGGCGCGTGCGCGAGATGCCGGTGCCCGACGCGCCCTCGCGCTGGGAGCCGGTCTAGCCGACCCGGTCAGCCCGGGGGCGCGTCAGGGACGGGCGCGGCCACGGGCGGCGTCGACGATCGAGGCGAACAGGTTGCGCGCGGCCTGGTCGTGCCCGACCAGCTCTTCCGGGTGCCACTGGACGCCGAGCACGAACCGGTCGCCCGGCATCTCCACGCCCTCGACCACGCCGTCGGGCGCCCACGCCACGGGACACAGGCCCTCGCCGAGCCGGCCGAGCGCCTGGTGGTGCATGCTGTTGACGTTCACCTCGAG
>DASTOJ010000173.1:0-22481 GCA_035762565.1 Candidatus Methylomirabilota bacterium
ACGTCCTGGGCGTAGATCGTCGCGCCCGGCCCCAGCCGGCGCGCCAGGCGCACGGTGTAGTAGCCGTCGCCGGCTCCCACGTCGGCCACGCGCATCCCGGGCGTGATGCCGAGGCGGTCCATGACCCGCTCGGCTTCGCCGTGTCGGTCGCGTTTCTCCTCGGTGGAGTAGCTCGGGGAGATGATCCCGGCCACAGGCCGATCCGGCTTCGGGAAGCGGAGCGCGTCCTGGGCGGCCGCCGCCGCTGCCACGAGGGCCACCACAGCGACCAGCGGGACCAAGGAGCCAGCGAGACGAATCCGGGCGCGACTCATCGATCACGAGCGCCGGGACGTTCTCGCCGGCGAGCGGCGTGCAGCACGGCGATGATCGTCATGCTGTCCTGGATCTCCCCGGTGAGCACCATGTCGAGGGCCTCGGTGAAGGGGATCCTGTGGACGTCGATGAACTCCGTGTCGTCGGGCGGCCGTGGCGCATCCACGAGGTCCGTGGCCAGGAAGAGGTGCGCGGTCTCGTCCATCACGCTCTTGCTCGTGTGGTACGTGCACACGTGGACGAGGCGCCCGGCGCGGCAGCCCACTTCCTCGGCCAGCTCGCGCTGGGCGGCTTCCTCGGCGCTCTCCCCCTGGTGGAGGCCCCCGGTCGGCATCTCCCAGGTCGGGCGGCGCGCCACGTAGCGATACTGGCGAATCAGCAGCACCGTGTCCTCGTCGACGAACGGAAGAATGCCCACGCACTGCCCGCAGCTGACCACGCCGTAGATGGTCGTCCGCCCATCGGGCAGCGCCACCAGATCCTCGCGCAGCGAGAGCCACTTGTTCGCGTAGATCGGCGTCGTCGAGAGCGTCGTCCAGGGCGCTTCCGACCGCCGCGTCATCGTCCGCGCCCGGCCAGGAAGCGCGCGGTGTGCCGGGCGATCGCCGCCCCGGGCGTGGTCAGGGAGGCCCGCAGGCGCTCCAGGTCGGCCGCCGTGTCCACGTCGAACCACTCCGGCAGACAGGCCGTCGTGAGGCCGGCCGCGCGGGCCCGACGCAGGGTCTCCGGCAGCACACCCGGCGTGCTCCAGGGCATGTCCTCGAAAAGCTCCGGCCGCTCCGCGCGGACGCCGATCAGGTAATACCCGCCGTCGTCGCAGGGGCCGACCACGACGTCGGCATCGCCGCGTCGCAGGATATCCACGCCCTGCTGGAGGAACGCGGTCGGCAGCGTGGGCGTGTCGCTGTCGATCGCCACCGCGGCGGCGTGGCCGTGCGTGAGCAGCTCGGCCAGGCCGTTGGCGAGCCGGGCCCCCAGCTCCGGGCCGCGCTGGGGGAGCAGCTCGAAGCCCGGGGCGATGTCCACGAACACCCCGCTGGCCTCCGCCGGCGTGTAGGCGACGACGGCGTGCGTGTGCTCGAGGGAGCGCACCTGCTCGATCTTGTCGAGCAGCGCGCAGCGATAGAGGTCCGCCGCCTCGGCGGCCGTCAGCGGCGGCGTGAGCCGCGTCTTGACCGCGCCGGCCACCGGCGCCTTGGCCATGATGGCGACGGCGACTCGCCTCACGGCCGGATGACCCCGGGCGGCTTCGGCTCGTGCGGAAAGCTCAGGACGTCCGTGGTGTTGCACTGGTGGTCGGCGACGACGAAGAGCCAGTCGCGCGGGTTGACGGCGGCGCCGGCGGTATCGACCTCGAGCTGGTAGACGCCCTGCGGGAAGTTGTCCTTGAGATTCCGCACCCGTCGCGGGGGCTGCAAGGCATGGGCGCGCCCCGACGCCGCGTTGAAGGCGAGGACCTGCGGGCCGAGGTCGTCGTTCGGGTCGGCCACGTCGAGCTTGACGAATGTCACCTTGCCCTGGCGCTCTGCCCACGGGAAGAACCCGGCTCGTTTGATCACCGGGTCGTTCGCGCGCGTCGGCTCCGCGACGAGGACAACGTTGAGCTCGAGGGTCTTGCCCGTCTCCACCCGAACGGGCTGGGGCGCATAGATGTAGCCGCTCGAGTAGACGTGGAGCCCGTACTGGCCACCGGCGACGACCTCGATACGGAAGCGTCCGTTGGCGTCCACGCGGACCCCGCGGTCCCAGACGTTGTTGTGGATCTCCCCCTTCTCGAGGAGCGCCAGCCCCGACAACGGCTGGCCGGCCTTGTTCTTGACGGTGCCGCTGATGACGGTCGCCGCCCCGGCGCCGGACGGCACGGCGAGCGTGAGGGCCCAGGCCGCGAGCGCTCCGACGAAGATGCGAAAGATCATGGTCCCTCCTTCCTGAAGCCTCCGGCCCGCTCCGCCGCCAGATAGCTGATGACGTCAGCCATCGCCGGACTGTCCCACGGCAGCAGCCCTCGCGGCAACGCGTGCCGGTCGAGAAAATCTTCGAGAGACTCGACGCCGTCCTCCCGCCCTCGGGGAAAGGCCGTGACGGCCGACGCGATCGCGGGCGCCGCATGACAGCTGGCGCAGCGACGCGCGTAGAGTCGCCGGCCACGGGCGACGCTCTCGCCGAGCGCGCGGAGCCGGGCGGGGAAGACCGGCTGGCCGGCGACGACCCCGGGCGAGGGAGGCACGCCCGCGCCGAGCGTCGTGAGGTACGCCGTGATCGCCCTCGCCACCGGGAGGGGATCCGCCACACGGTAGTGCCGGCGCACGGCTTCGGCGTTGGCCTGGAGCAAGGTCATCACGCGGGCGTGGGGGGGCGGCTGCGGCTTGAACTTGGGGAAGCTCGCAGCCCAGCCGCGCGTCTCGGCCGGCTCGTGATGGCAGGTGGCGCAGGCCACCGGGTTGGCCGGATCGGGGGACGTGGTCCACCAGCGCTCGCCAGCGGCGGCGAGCGAGACGTGGTCCGCGGCGTGCCCTCCGACCGCCTGCATCAGCAGGCCAGCTGTCACCACCAGGACGACGCCGAGCGCGATCCGGCGCGCGCTCATGCGCGGCGCCGCCGACGCCACCGCGGACGCCAGCCCGTGTGGAGCAGCGTCAAGCTGCCGACGGTGAGGAAACCGCACGTGTATAGCAGCAGGAACGGAATGGCGGCGTACTCCCCGTGGTGCCAGTAGAGCCACGTGGTGACCGCGCAGTACCCGCCGAGGGCGATCTCGACGAGCGCGCCGGACGGCCGCCGCTCGGCGTAGCCCTTGTCGCGCCACTCGCCGCCGGCCCGCTCGATACCGAACTTGGGCGTTCGCACGAACGTCCGGTCGCGACTCCGCAGCCCGCCGAGCGCGGACAGGCTCGTGCTCCACGCCAGGCCCACACCGATCACCATGATCGCCGGCAGGCGCCACGCGCGGGCCAGCCAGCCGTCGCCGAGGACCCGCTGGGCGTAGACGAGCATGCAGCCCGGGCCCGACGCCGCCAGGCCGAAGATCAGGCTGGCCGCGGCCAGCGACGCCGGCGCCGGCATCACCGGTCGAGCCAGCAGCAGCGGGGCCGAGAGCACGACCACCAGCAGCATCAACGGATGGATCGCGTAGTAGGTCAGGTGGATCGCCGCCTGATACTTGACCCAGACGGAGCGCGACGACCTCAGGACGTCGGGGAGGAGCTTCACCGCCGTCTGGATCGACCCCCTGGCCCAGCGGCGCTGCTGGCTCTTGAGGCCGGTGACGAGCACCGGCAGCTCGGCGGGGCACACGATCTCGGCCCGGTACTCGATCCGCCAGCCGCGCAGCTGCGCGCGATACGAGAGGTCGAGATCCTCGGTCAGCGTGTCGTGGGTCCAGCCGCCGGCGTCGTCGATCGCGATCCGGCGCCACACGCCCGCCGTGCCGTTGAAGTTCAGGAAGAGCCCGGCGCGAGACCGGGCCGGCTGCTCGACGGCAAAGTGGCCGTCGATGCCGAGCGCCTGGGCGACGGTCAGCAGCGAGAAGTCGCGGTTGAGGTGGCCCCAGCGGGTCTGCACGACCGCCACGCCGGGATCGCCGAAGTACGGCAGCGCCCGCCGCAGGAAGTCGGGCGGCGGCACGAAGTCGGCGTCGAAGATCGCGACGAACTCGCCGCCGGCCTCCTTCAACCCGGTGGCCAGCGCCCCGGCCTTGAAGCCGGCACGGTCGCGGCGGTGGAGGTGGACGACGTTGAGGCCGCGGGCGGCGAGGGCACGGGCCGTCTGGGCGAGGATCGCTGTCGTCTCGTCGGTGGAGTCGTCGAGGATCTGGATCTCCAGCCGGCTGGCCGGGTAGTCGAGGCTTCCGACCGCTTCCAGCAGGCGGCGCGCGACGTACCGCTCGTTGTAGATCGGCAGCTGGACGGTGACGGCCGGCCACACGGTGAGGGGCGGCGCCGTGGCCGTCGGCTGCCGGCGGCCTCTCCGATGGAGCGCGATCATGAGGTAGGCGTTCGCCCCGTAGACGAACAGGCCCAGGACACACACGGCGTAGAGGATGCCCAGCAGTGTTCCGAGCGTCACGAGCATGAGGGGCCCGAAGCCTTCATCGACGGCGCTGGGACAGGCGTCTGCGCCGAGAGCGGGCGCGCGAGCGCCGGAGTCCCTCGGGACAGCCCGAGCGCTCGCCGGTGCTCCCACGCCAGCAACGCCCAGAGCGGCGGGAACTCCAGGGCCCACGCCCAGGCGGGAAACAGCGCCGGTTTCCAGGCGTAGTCGAGGTACGACAGCGCGACCGCGCCGGTGAACCAGAGCCAACCCGGTGCCGGCCGGACGGCCAGGAACGGGACCATCCACACCACGTACCAGGCGTGGAGCGCGGTCGGCACGAGCACGAGGTACGCAGCGACCGCGGCGAACCCGGCGGCGAACACGCCGTCGGCGTCCTCCCGAAGCCGCCGGCGGATGGCGATCAGGACCCGGGCGAGAAGACCGAACAGCACGAGCATCGTGAGCCCGCGCACGACCTCACCGAGCACGCGATCACCGCCGGTGGGGATCGCCGCCGTCAGGAGCGCCCGGAGGCCGACGTTGAAATCCTCGCCGCTCGAGGAGAAGTACTCGGGGAGGAAGCCGAGCACACCGAGGCCGACCGGCCAGGCATAGGGCACGTAGCCGGCCGCGAGGGCGGCGAGGCAGGCCACCGGGAGTCGCCATTCGCGGCGGCGCCACCACGCGACCAGGAGCACGGCCGGATAGAGCTTGATCAAGATCGCGGCGCCGAGGGCGAGGCCCGCGGCGGTCATCCGGCCCCCCTGGCGCCAGAGCAGGGCCAGCAGCAGTGGCGGCAGGAACGCGACGTCCACGTGCGCCGCCTGGACGCCCTCGTAGATCACGAGCGGCGCCCATGCATACAGGATCACCGCGGTCGGGGGCCGGCTCATCCGGCGGAGCAGTCGGAGCAGCAGCCCCCCGGTCACGATCTCGCAGCCGAGCAGGAAGAGCCGCCAGCCGACGAGGCTGCCGGGCGCCACGGCGGCGACGAGCGCAAAGAGCACCTCCGCCCCCGGCGGATAGACCGTGCGCTTGGTCGGGCGGTTGATGTTCGGGTGGATCGTCTCGTCGCGCAGGTGCGACAGCTCGGGCGCCGCCGGCGCGTACCGGTACGGATTCACGCCGGCGTGCTGCACGCGCCCATCCCAGAGGTAGCGGTACGGATCCGACGAGAGCTGGACCGGCGTCGGCACCACGGCCAGACGAAAGAGCAGGCCGAACGCGAGCACCAGGACCAGGGCCCCGCGGTCGCGCGCCGCCCACCTGAGGACCAGCCAGCTCGCGGCGAGGTAGAGCGCGAACTGTCCGGCGAAAAGCAGCACGTACCAGGCCATCCCGTGCATGTCGGATCCGACGGCTGCCCGCAGGTCGACGGCGTACCCGGTGAGACTCACGAGGCCCAGCGCGCCGAGGACCAGCCGAGGGATCTTCACACGCATGCACTCACACGGCCCACCGCAGCCAGCGCGCCCAGGCGGAACCCGTCGCCGCCCGCCGCGCCAGGGCCGGCTCCAGCCAGTGGTCGAGACCGAGCACCCGGCCGGCGCCCGACAGCGCGAAGCAAAAGAGCGGTAGCGTCAGGAGCGGCCAGATCCAGTACCATTCGCCGGGGACGTTGAACGCGCCCAGCGCGATCTGCGCCTGCCAGAGGAACCCGACGGCGCCGGCCAGCCGCGTGAGCACACCGAAGAGGAGCGCCACGCCGAGGGCGAACTCCACCACGAACGTCTGGAAGCCGAACACGGCGAAGTTCGCGAGCACGATGTCTTGCAAGAACGCGGCGTACCACCCGAACGTGGGGTGCGCAATCTCCTTCTCGATGAATCCGCGGAGCCAGCCGTAGCCGACCCAGGGCGCCTTCTGCAGCGCCATGTCCAGATAGAGCAGCCCGTACGCGATCCGGAACAGCGCCAGGGGCCAGCCGGGGACGCGCGTGGTGAGAATGCCGTCGGTCGCCATCAGAGACTCCAGAGCGACCCGCAGCCGCGGCACGGGTCGGGCGGCACGTCGCTCTCGAACTGGACGCGAAAGCGTTGGTATCCCTCGCCGTTCCAGATCTCGCCGAAGGGTGTCGCGAAGGCGTTGCCGAGCACGAGGGCTGCGTAGTCGCGGGCAACCCACGGCGAGATGCAGCAGGGCAGCACGTTGCCGTTCGCGGTGACGTAGCTCAGGGTCCACGGTCGCTGGCAGCCCGCCCAGGGCCGCGTCGCCGGGGCCTGACGGCCCAGACTCGCCAGCGGCGTCGTGAGCCCGGAGGCGCGCAGGGCGAGCCCGCTGCCGCGGGCCAGCGTCTCCGCCTCGCCGAGCAGCGTCTGCTCGCGGGCGAGCAGTTGACCGTGCAGGGCGTTGTCCTCGGTGGCCAACCCCAGGCCGTTGAAGACGAGCCGTTGCACGTAGACTTCGGCGACGCCGAGGCCGGCGGCCAGGCGTACGAACTCGGGCAGCTCGTCGAGGTTCGCCCGCGAGGCGGTGAACCAGAGCGAGACGCGCGGCGTCGCCCGCCCGACCTCGCGCATGATCTGGATCAGCCGCCGGACGTTGTCCACCACCCGATCGAACTGGTCGACGCCACGAATGAGTCGATACGTCGCCCGCGTCGCCGCGTCCATCGACACCCGGTACTCGTCGAGGCCGCTGTCGATCAGCCGGCCGGCGCGGCGTGCGGTGAGGCTGATCGCATCCGAGTTGAACAGCACCAGGGGGACGCGCCCCTTGAGATACGCGACGATGTCGAAGATCTCGCGGTTGAGCAGGGGCTCGCCGATGCCGTGGAGCACCACCCGGTCCAGGACGGGGAATTGGGCGACGATCTCCTTCACGCGCGATAGCGTGAGATCGGCGGGCGGCTCCAGCGTCCGGAAGGTCCGGACACAGGTCTGGCACTCGGAGTCGCAGCGATTGGTCGTCTCGAGATAGAGCGATCGGGGAAGTCCGGTCACCTGCGCGGGACGCCGGTCGGTGTCCACGTGGTGCTCAGCCGGCGGCGACGACGGTCGTGCAGGCGCTCCCCACCTTGGGGAGGTCCTGGCCCTTGGCCCGTTCCCAGTCGAGCGCGAGGCGCTCCCCGCGCGCGAAGGGGCAAAAGGGGTCGGCGCTGTCGATGCGGCCGATCAGCGCCCGCCGGCCGGCGCACCCGCCTCGACAGGGGCAGCCGGCGCAGGCCGCCGGCGCGCGACGGGCCTCGACGAACTCGGCCGTATCGACGACCGCCTCGCCGAGACGGGTCAGATCGCCGATGCCCAGGCGACTCGAAGGCCAGTAGGTGCACGGCAAGATGCGCCCGTCGGGCGCCACGCGCACCGTGGAACGTCCGCACCCGGGGCCGGCGAAGTCGGGGAGCCCGAGCACGCCGGCAAGAACCGGCTCCGTCGTGGCCACGAGGCGGGTGGCTCCGGCCAGCCGCCGGAAGCCGTCCCAGAACTGGGCATAGCTCAGCGTGAACCGGTCGGTCCTGGCGGGCTGATAGACGTTCACCCGGAGATTGGCGCCGAAGACCCCGGCCACCCGGGCCAGCTCGGCCAGCCGGTCGTGGTTGATGCTCATCATGACCGCCGTCACCGTGACGGGCACGCCCAGCGCGACGCAGCGCTCGAGCGCGACCATCACCGTGCGCCAGTTCCCGTCGCCCCGGAACGCGTCGTGCTCCCGCTCACCGGGAAAGTCGAGCGAGAACTCCACGCTGTGAAAGCGCTTGACGACCTCGTCGCCCAGCGCCTGGATGCTGAGCCCGTTGGAGGTGATGCTCGTCTTGATGCTCCGGGTCCACAGGTAGTCGAGGATCGCCTCGTACTGGCTGTGCAACCCGTTTTCACCGACCCCCAGGTTCATGGAGCGAACCGGGATCGACTCGCACGCCTGCTGCACGTCCTGAAGGGTCAGCCGCTCCACGACCTGATCGGGCCGGTAGCAGTGCGGACACTTGAGGTTGCACTCGTTGGTGAGGCCGATGCCGACGGAGAACGTCATCGCGCTAGCGCCTCCACGCGTACTTCAGCGTCGTGAACAGAAGGTGATAGCCCGCCAGCGCGCTGCCCTTGAGCGTTCCGCCCACCTTCGAGCGCCCCAGGCGCGTGCGACAGGTCACCGGCACCTCGACCACGCGATACCCGCGCCGCACCGCCTTGACCACCATCTCGACCGGCCAGCCGTACGTCTTGTGCTCCATCGCGAGATCGCGCAGCACGTGCGCGCGGATCGCCCGAAAGGGTCCGATGTCGGTGAGCGCGAGGCCGTACAGCACGCGGAGCAGCAGCGTGACGACGCGATTACCGACCCGCTGCTGGGGTGTGAGCGCGCCAGGCTGGGCGCCGCCCCGGGTGCGGGAGCCGATGACCAGATCCGCCTGGCCGGCGAGCAGCGGCGCCAGCACGACCGACAGCTCCCGAGGATCCTCGTTGCGGTCACCGTCGAGGAACACGATGACGTCCGCGTCGGCCGCAGCCAGAGCACCGGCCAGGCACGCCGCGCCGTATCCGCGCACGGGCTCGCGGACGACGCGCGCGCCGGCGGCCGACGCCAGTGCGGCCGTGCGATCGGTGCTGCCGTTGTCCACGACGATGATCTCCTGGACCAGCTCGCGCGGGACCTCGGCGACGACGCCGGCGATCGCCGCCTCCTCGTTCAGGGCCGGAATGACGACGCTGACGCGCACGGCGCCTCCAAGCGGAAGCCTAGACCGCCCGGGGATAGGGAATTGTCACGAAGATGTGACATCGTCGAGGAAGCCCTCGAGGATCGTCTGGTCCACCGGTTCCACGGACGTCAGCCGTATCCTGGTCAGGCGACTCCCGCTCCGCGAGTCGTCCCCCACCACCTTCCCGTAGAGGTCGCCCGAATCATAGCCCAGGCCGGGGTAGGTTAGTCGGAGGCGCACGTTCGTGAGCGGGGCCACCGGCTCATCCAGGCGTACGTCGAGCTGCCGCGTCCCGAGGCGGAGCACGACACCCGAGACGCGCTTCGAGGAGACGATCTTCCCGTCGATGATCGAAGCTAGGAGCGGCAGGGTCACGTCAACCTGGGGATCGGCGCCACTCTCTACATCCGGTAAACGCCCGGCAAAGCGCCCAGCCAGCCCGCGAAGCTCGTAGAGGAGGAGCGCCCCTGCCAGCCCCTTCACCTCGACCGGGATCGGGGATCCAACCTCGGCGATGTGACGGATCCGCTCGAGGGTGGCGGCGCTGATGAAGATCTGCCCGCCCACCGTGCAGCCCTCGACCCGACCGGCCACGTTGACGGCGTTGCCGAGGACCGCGTACTTGGCTCGCTGTTCCGAGCCGATATTCCCCAGGACCGCCTCCCCGGTGTTGATGCCGATGCCCATCTCGAAGCGGGGCAGATCTCCGCGCTCGTGCGCCGCGTTGATCCCCGTCATCGCCCGCTGCATGGCGAGCGCGGCGCCGGCCGCGCGCTCGGCGTGGTCGGGATGCGCAGCGGGCGCGCCGAACACGGCGAAGATCGCGTCCCCGATGAACTCGTTGATGGTACCGCCGTGGGCGATGATGATGTCGGCCATCCGGGCCAGATAGTCGTTGAGGACGGCCACGACTCGGGCGGGCTCTCCGATCTCGGCAAAGCGTGTATAGCCCCGCAGGTCGGACATGAGCACGGTCACGTCGCGCTTCTCTCCGCCGAAGCGCAGGCCGCCCGGTGACTCGAGAATCTGGCGCGCCACCTCCGGGGAGACGTACCTCCCGAAGGTGTCGCGGATGAAGTCGCGCTGGCGCAAACCATCCAGCATGGCGTTGAAGGTCTGCGTGAGCTGCCCCACCTCGTCGCTCGAGCGCACCTTCAACCGCTGGGACAGGTCCCCTTCCGCCACCCGCAGCGCCCCGTGGGTGAGCGCGCTGATGGAGCCCGTGAGGCGGTGCGCGAACAGCACGCCGAGGAGGAGGGAGCCGATGGCTCCGGCCACGGACGCCAGCAGCACTGTGACGCGCAGCGCGGCCAGGCGGTCGACATAGACATTGACCCGGTAGTCCACATCCAGGACGGCGATGACGCGCCCGGTTCCGTCTCTGATGGGGGCAAAGGCGGTGATCCAGGTGCCGCTCTGGTTGTGATAGATACCCGTGTGGGCGGCGACGTTGTCACGAAAGCTCTGCGACAGAGGCTCGATGAGCTCCGGGACCAGCGGGTAGAGCTCTCCGGGCGCGCCCGGCCCCCGGCTCGTCACCATGAAGCGGGCACGTCGCGACACCTGATCGAAGTCGGTGAGGGTGTAGATCGGGGTTTCGAGGCCGTTCTCGTCCTGGATCGCGGCCAGGGCCGCGCGCACGCGCCGGTACGCGTCGGAATCGCCGCTGAGCGTGCGCTGCACTTCGGCGTGGAGCGCCGGCTCCACCAGGAGCGCGCCGGTCCGCGCGATGTTGAGCAGCAGCGTGCCCAGCGTCGCCTGGAGATCCCGCTTTTGGTGCTGGTAGACGAGCGTCCCGACCACGCCGATGGCCACGATCGTCACGGCGACGAGCAGCCCCACGGCGCGGACGCTCAGCCGTTGCCAGGCACGGAGCCGGAGTGGCCGGATCGCCCGAGTCATCGACACCGTACTCTACGGTGCAACGGCCTCTCGAGCGAAACCAGCCAGCGCCTTCTTCAGATGTTCCGTGACCGGGCACGGCGGCGCGGCGTGCCGCTGTGCGGGGAACGAAGGATCGTTGTAACCCAGCCACACCTGTCCCGAGGCATCCCGCCACACGAGGGCTTTCAGCGGCAGGTCGATCCCGACGGTCTGGGCGCACTGCATGAGCGGTGTACCACCTTCCGGATTGCCGAAGATCAGCACCTCGGTTGACCGGAGTGTCTGTCCCACTCTCGCCGCGCCGGCCGCGTGATCGATCCGTGCGAAGATCGTGAGGCCTTTCTGCTTCAGTACTCGACCTTCCACTCCTTCAAGAGCGCCTTGCTCGAATCGAGATCGACCTTGAAGACCCTCACGGCGGCGAATCTCGGGTCCGTCGCGAGCCTATGCACGATAGGCTCCTGCCGCCTGCGGACGGGTCACCAGGGCGCGTGGACGAACACCACGATGCCGGCGCCGGCGTCCTGCGCGGCCCTGAAGGCGTTGGAGTCGAACGGGGCCACGTCGGCGGCGTGAGCCAGGCCTCCGACGATGCCCGCCACCGCCAAGGCGGCGGCGCCGATGATCACGCTACGTCGGTTCATGGGAGCTCCCTTCCGATGTCGGATGGTAACGCTGAGTCTCCTCCAATTGTCACAGCGGCGTGAACTCAGGATCGTCGAGCGTTCCGTCGGCCAGGGGCCGATCGGACGGGCCCCGGCTCGGGCCGGCCGGGCGCCGATGGCAGGCGGTGCGTCAGGACTGAGGGGCTGCTACCATCGGCACGCAGGGAGGACCTCAGTTGCGGAGATCCTGCTCCACCTCGGAGCCCTCCATCGGCAACCGGCTGGGACGCCACCGCGACTCCGGGGCGCCCGTACGGCGTCTGGGGCTGCGGCACTGACCGGTGGAAGAACGGTGGAAGGCGCCCGCCGGCGATGAGGTCCCCGGCGCTCTGCGGCGCTGGTTCGTCGCGCATTTCGTGGTCGACTGGGTGTTCGCGCTCCCGCTGCTCGTGTTCCCCGACGCCTTTCTCCGAGCACTTGGCTGGCCCGTCGTCGACCCGATGGCGGCGCGCGGCGTCGCAGCCGCGCTCGTTGGCATCGGCACGCAGTCGCTGCTGTCACGAAACGCCGGCGTGGCGGTCTACCGTGAGATGCTGTCGCTCAAGATCCTCTGGTCGGCCACCGCTGCGCTCGGCTTCGGGTGGACGGCCCTCACCACGGGCCCCCCGATCGGATGGGTCTTCGCCGTGATCTTCGCGCTCTTCAGCGTGCTCTGGACGTACTGGTGGCGTCGTCTCGGGACGAGCGGGACGTCATGAATGACCCACTCGCGGTCATGGCCTCCGTGCGCGAGCACTACGACGAGGTGCTGTCCCGCCACTACTCGCGTATGTTCGGCGAGTTCGAGGCGAAGGTCGTCGAGCAACAGGCGCTGCTCGAGCGGCTCGGCGTCACCGTCGTGCCGCAGGGCCGCGTGGCGGTGGACCTCGGCTGTGGCTCCGGATTCCAGTCCATCGCGCTGGCGCGCCTCGGCTTCGAGGTGCTGGCCATCGACTTCAGTCGTCGGCTCCTCACCGAACTGACGGAGCGCGCGCGCGGCCTGCCGGTCGAGCCGATCGCGGGCGACATCCGCGACGTCGCCGCGCTCGCCCCGGCAGCAGTCCAGCTGGTCGTGTGCATGGGCGACACGCTGTCCCACCTCGAACGGGAGGAGGACCTTGACCGCGTGTTCGGCGGCGTCGCGTCACGCCTTGCCGTTGGTGGTCGATTCGTCCTCACGTTCCGCGACCTCAGCAGACAACTGGAGGGGCTCGATCGCTTCATCCCGCTCCTGGCCTCCGACGACCTGATCATGGCGTGTTTCCTGGAGTACGAGCCCGCCCGTGTGAGGGTGCACGATCTCATCTGGGTGCGCGAGCCGGACGGCTGGCGCCTGCGCAAGGGCGCCTACCGCAAGCTGCGCCTCGGGCCCGATGCCGTGACCACGCGGCTCGAGCGAACGGGGTTCACCGTCGAGCGTCATCCGGCGCCGGCCGGGATGGTCGCGCTCGTCGCCGTCTCGGCACGCCCGCGCCCCTGCTAATCTAAGAGCCTGTCGGG
This sequence comes from Candidatus Methylomirabilota bacterium, assembly GCA_035762565.1. Taxonomy (GTDB): domain Bacteria; phylum Methylomirabilota; class Methylomirabilia; order Rokubacteriales; family CSP1-6; genus AR5. The sequence continues at coordinate 13,012 of DASTOJ010000173.1, forward strand.
ACCGATCCCGGATCGACTCCAGAAGCTGACGCGCGTCCCGCGAGTCCTTCAGCGTCCAGTCGGCGAGGTTGCTGGGCGCCGTCTCGTCGAGCACGGCCTGGAGCTCGCGCCGGGCCTCGGCGAGCCGGTTCTGCTTGATGAGGACCTTGGCGAGGCCGACGCGCATCCCCGTGAACTTCGAGTCGAGGGCCAGACCCTTGCGGAACATCTCGCCGGCGCGCGCGAGGTCGCCGCCGAGGAGGGACGGCACCTCGTAGTACACGTTACCGGCCAGCGCGTAGGCGGCAGCGAGCTCGGGATCGAGCTCGAGCGCGAGGCGGATCTCCTCCTGCACCGTCGGCAGCAGGAACAGCGAGCGCACGATGCCCTTGGTCTGGCCCCAGCGCCCCATGTTGACACCGTACCAGAGGTGGGCAAGCGCGCTCCTCGGCGCGAGCTCGACCGCGCGCTTCGCCGCCTGGCGGCCCCGGTCATACGCCTCGAGCTTCTGCTCGGGCGTCGCGGCGCGGATGTCGCCCCAGATGAACGAGACGCGCGCAAGCGCGATGAGATTGTCCGGGTGCGCGTCGGTCGTGACCGCCTGCGCCAAGCCTTCGCGAAGCGTATCGAGCCGACCCGGATTCTCGTGGTAGCGGGCGGCCACCGTCTCCAGTTCGGCCACGAGCGGCGACTGGGCCGCGGCCGACGTCGCCAGCGCCAGAACGAGCAGGCTGCCGACCAGCGCTCCCTGTCGCATCTCAGCGTCCGGCGCGCGCCGACTCCATCCCCGGACGGGCGGCGGGCGTTGTCAGCGCCTGATCGATCAGGCGCGCCACGTCGGGAGCATCGAGAGTCGGGCTGGCGATCCCGAGCTGAGCCAGGCAGCCGCGGGCGACGGTGTCGTCGAAGCGGACCGGCTGGAGCAGGTAGTCGCGATAGGGCGCGAGCGCGCGTCCGAGCGCGCGCTCGAGCGGCGTCGGATCACGCAGCGGCTCCCGGTGACCATCGGCGAGGATGAGGCCGCGGACGCCCAGTCGCGCGCTGATCAGCGCGAGCATGGTCTCCTGGGTGGGCGCGTCCTTCACCGCAAGGTGAAGGGTCCGGCCGGCCGCGCCGGGATCGTCTGCGAGCGCGACGATCGCCGTCGCCACGTACTCGACGGGGACGATGTTGAATGGCGCGCTCGGCGCCGCCTCGATCCGCAGCCGCGTCTCGGTGCCTCCCGCGACGGAGGCGAGCGAAGCGGCCAGGCGCAGGAAGTCGAAGAAGAGGTTCGACGGCGCGCCTCCGGTCGTGCCGGGCGCGGCGCCCACCACGATGCTTGGCCGGAACACGCGGAGGTCGACGCCGAGCCGGCGGGCCGTCGCCCGGAGCACGAGCTCCGCCTCCAGCTTCACCTGTTCGTAGGGATTGTGAAACGTCTGGCCGACGTCGTGCTCGCTCTCGAGAACGATGCCCGAGCGCCGCCCGCACACGTAGGCCGTCGAGAGCTGGGCCCAGTGGCGTAACCGCCCGGCGCCAAGACGCTCCAGCAATTCACGTGGCCCCTCCACGTGCCCGGCGCGGAAGGTGGCCGGCGCATCGGGCACGAAGGCCGGGTCACCCGCGCAGTGGATCACCGTTTCGATGGTCTCGCGCAGCCGGCACCAGGCGGCGGCGGCCAGTCCACAGCCGGGGCGGGCGAGGTCGCCTTCGATGATGTCGATGGCGCCCGCGGGGTCCGCGCCGAGCGCGGCTGCCACCCGCGCGGTCGCACCGAGATCCGCGCGGGCTCGCGCCATGACCAGCACCGGGCGACCCGCCGCCCACAGGCGGCGGACGATCTCACGCCCGATGAAGCCGGTGGCGCCGGTGACGAGGATGTGCGGCGCCGTCACGGTGTGCGCACCCCGTCTTCGATCCCACGCGTGAGGCGCACGTCCACCTCGCGCTCGACGTAGGACCACTCCTCGCTCTCGCGCAACCGGCCCACCAGCTCCTCGAACGCGCCGGCATCCTCCGGGGCGTATTCGAACCAGGTCAGGAAGTCGAACGGCTCACCCAGGTCGCGGCAGTGCATCAATCGCCGCGCGACGGCCGGCAGGTACTTCACTCCGGTGCTGATGTGCTGGGTGCGCTCTTCGAGGATCGCGCGGCGCTCGTCCTGCGCCAGCATCCACCACGCCTCGCGCTTGCGGATGGGGATGAGAGCAGCCCGCGTGGCCTGGAGGCGGCCGAGCTCCGGCTGGCGCGCAATCAGCAAGCGGCGTTCGACCTCCGTCGTGTAGCGCAGATGGCTCGTCACGCCGCGCAGGGTCCAGCGGGCTCCGGTGGGAACGCCGACCCCGGTGCCTTCGACGACCGCGAGCCGCGCAGCACCCTCCAGGCCTGCGCCCCGGACCGGCTCGATTCGGTCGACCCGCCAGTCGCCGGCCACGCCGGCGGCGAAGGTGACGAGGAGCGGTACTGGCATGATGCTCACATCCTGAATCCCAAAGGCGCGGCAGTTGTGACCAATCTGCAAACTTCCTCGGCCGGGCTAGCCACTGCGCATCGCCATCCCGGTGTCGCATGTCCGAGTAACAGGTGCGGTGATGCAGGGGACGGAGGCCTGAGCATGACCTGGTTCGAGTTCGTCACCACGCTGGGCACGGCTCTGGCGCTGGTAGCCGTCCTGGCCGCGCTGATGCTGCTGTTGACCATCCGGCTCATCGATTCATGACGACGACGGGCGCGGCGGTCGGGCCCCGGTTCGTGCCACGACGTCCATGTAGGAGCCGAAGAAGCTCGGACTGAGCTGTCGGAGCGCGCGGCGCCCGGCGATCAGGGCGTCACTGAGCCCCTGAGACTCGAGAGGCAGGAGCGCAAGCAGGTGGCGGAAGACCCGGGAGGCGACGCCGGTGTCCGGGATCTCATCGGCACGGAACAGTCGGGCGAGGCCCCGGTGACGCAGCAGCAGCCAGGCGGGGAACCACCCGGTCGCGTCGCCCGTCTCGGCGAGCGACTCTTCGTAGGGCGCCGCCCGCTCGAACGCCTCCCATCCCTCGCGCAGGGTTGTGCTCGGCAACGTCGGCGCCCGCCGCGCGAAGAACCCGGGATCCGTCCAGCACAGGGGCAGCCACAGCCGGATCGCGGCATCCGCCTCGCCGAGGTGGTAGCGCGCCAGGCCGAGCCGGTACCGCAAGCGCGGACTCGCGGGCCAATCGGGTGCGGCTTCGACCGCGGCGCGCACGGCCGCCCAGTCACCGTACTGCCGGCAGAGCCAGCTGCGGTGAGCGAGCGGATACGCCTCATCGAAGGCCAGGTCGGCCGCCTGCCTTGCCAACGCCTGCCACAACGGCTCGAGGAAGGCTGCGGCGCCCTCGCCGAGCAGACGTCGCGCCGCCGGCGCAAGGCGGTGCCGTAGCTCCTCGGTCCCCGCCGTCATGGTCGTGTGGCTCGCCGGCGCCGTCGGCGGTGAGCCGAGGGCCTCGACGAGCAGCGCGAGCGCCGGCAGGTCGGGATGCAGCGGATGCTCGTCCCGGAGGCGCTCGAGGCCGGTCTCGGCGCGACGGCGGTCACGCGCGACGAGACCCGTGGTGACGTCGTGGACCAGGAACGCGTCCCGACCGTCGAGGAAGAGATCGAGCTGGGTCTCCATCGGGTGAGAGTCCACCCGGACCACGCGGCCGCGTCAAGCCGGGAGCGTCAGGCGCTCGCTGCCGCCAGGCGCTCCTGCGTCACGAGGACGCGGGCGGGATCGCCGAGGTCGTTCCAGCCGATGCCGCTTACCGGCAGGACGGCCAGGCGCTCCGGGTGCCGCTGCAGCACGTGACGCGACAGGTCCCGGGCCGGCAGCGTCCGGTAGACCGCGCGGACGACATCGTCCTCCCAGGCGGTGCCCCCCTGCCCGCGGAGCGGCTCGAAGGCCTGCGCCAGCGACGGCAGGGCGCTGCAGATCAGCCCCTCGAGCACCGCCGGGTGCGCCACGATCACGAAGCTGTTCCAGAGGCTGCCCCGGTGCAGGAGCCGCTGCGCCTCCTCCAGCGGAGGCTTCTCCCAGAAGCGGCGCACGCGATAGATTGGCCACGCCCAGCGCCCGAGAAGGAGGTCGGCGGGCTCGATCCAGCCGTACTGGACCTCGGGCCGGTCGGGCTCGACCCCGAGCAGGACGACGACGTCAGGCCGGGAGCGCACGGCGTCCAGCGCGCCCTCCACGCGGGCCATGAGCGCGTCGTCGTCGGAGACGTAATGATCGCTCGGCAGCACGACGACCGCCTCCGTCCGGGCGACCGCGTGGAGACGCAGGAGCGCGTAGAGCACCGCCGGCGCGGTCCCGCGGTTCGACGGCTGCGCCACCAGCCGGGGCGGCGGCACGCTGGCGAGCGCCGCGGTGTAGTAGGGCTCGTGGGTCCGCGTCACCGAGAACAGCGTGCGTTCCGGCACGATCAGCCGTGCCGCGCGCCGGCGGGTCTGCTCGAGCAGGGTCTCCCGGCCCAGAAGCGCGCAGAACTGCTTGGGACGGTCGTCGCCGGCGAGCCGGCGCGTCAGCGGGCGCAGCCGGGTGCCGTCGCCGCCGGCCAGGATGATCGCGGCGGCCGGCGTCATTCGCCGCTCTGCTGCAGGAGCTTGGCGACCAGCCCCGTCCAGCCCGTCTGGTGGCTGGCGCCGATACCCGCGCCGTTGTCGCCGTGGAAGTACTCGTAGAAGAGGACCAGGTCGCGCCAGTGCGGGTCGCGCTGGAACTTCTCGGTGCCGCCGTAGACGGGCCGGCGGCCGCCGGCATCCCGCAGGAAGATCCGGGTGAGGCGGCGCGACAGCTCCGCCGCCACCTGCCAGAGGTCCAGCCGCCGGTCGGCGCCCGTCGGGAAGGGGACCGTGAGCGCGTCGCCGTGGAAGTGGTGGAACTTCTGCAGCGACTCGATCAGCAGGTAGTTGACCGGGAACCAGACCGGTCCCCGCCAGTTGGAGTTGCCGCCGAAGAGGCCGCTCGACGACTCGGCCGGCTCGTAGTCCACCCGGTGCTCGGCGGCGCCGAGCGACAGCACGTACGGGTGCTCGGCGTGGTGGCGCGACACCGCGCGGATGCCGTGCGGCGAGAGGAACTCGCCCTCGTCCAGCATGAACCGCAGCACGCGCGGCAGCTGCTCGCGCGAGACGATCGAGAGCAGCCGGCGCGTCCCGCCGCCGGGCCTGACGACCTCCTGCACGTGCTCGCGCAGCTCGGGCCGGTTGTCGACGAACCATTGCAGGCGCCGCTTGAACCCGGGCAGCGCGTCGATCACCTCGGGCTCCAGCGTCTCCACGGCGAACAGCGGGACGAGACCGACCATCGAGCGCACCTTCAGCGGCCAGTGCCGGCCGTCGGCGTGCAGGACGTCGTAGTAGAAGCCGTCGGCCTCGTCCCACAGCGAGAGGCCCTCGTGCCCCAGGTCGTCCATGGCGTGGGCGATGTAGACGAAGTGCTCGAAGAACTTGGAGGCCACGTCCTCGTAGGACGGGTCCTCCCGGGCCAGCTCGAGCGCGATGGCCAGCATGTTCAGGCAGTACATCCCCATCCAGGCCGTGCCGTCCGACTGCTCGATGTGGCCGCCGGTCGGCAGCGGCGCCGAGCGGTCGAAGACGCCGATGTTGTCCAGGCCGAGGAAGCCCCCCTGGAACACGTTCTTGCCCTCGGCATCCTTGCGGTTGACCCACCAGGTGAAGTTCAGCAAGAGCTTGTGGAAGACGCGCTGCAGGAAGTCGCGGTCGCCGCGCCCGTGCCGCTTGCGCTCGATCCGGTAGACGCGCAGCGCGGCCCAGGCGTGCACGGGCGGGTTGACGTCGCCGAAGGCCCACTCGTAGGCGGGGATCTGCCCGTTGGGGTGCATGTACCACTCGCGCAGGAAGAGCACGAGCTGGCCCTTGGCGAACTCGGGGTCGACCAGCGCGAGCGGGATCACGTGGAACGCGAGGTCCCAGGCGGCGTACCAGGGGTACTCCCACTTGTCGGGCATCGAGATGACGTCGTCGTTGTAGAGATGCTGCCACTCGCGGTTGCGGCCGCCCCGGCGGTCGGCCGGGGGGGGCGGGCCGGCCGGGTCGCCCTCGAGCCAGCGCCGCACGTCGTAGTGGAAGAACTGCTTGCTCCAGAGCAGCCCGGCGAAGGCCTGCCGCATGACGGAGCGGGCGTCCGCGGACAGCGTGGCCGGGATCACGGTGGCGAAGAACTCGTCGGCCTCGCGCAGGCGCCGGGCGAACACGGCCTCGAACTCCCGCCCGAACGCCCCGCCCGGCGCCGGCGCGTCGGTGAGGCGCAGGCGGACGGTCGCCGTCCCGCCCGCGGGCACGACGAGGCGATAGTGGGCGGCGGCCTTGGTGCCCGCGCCGTCGGGGTTCACCGCCTCCTTGCGGCCCTCGACGAGACAGTCGTTGATCCCGTCCTTGACGTACGGGCTCGCGTTCGGCGCGCCCCACAGCCGGCCGGCGTTCGACTCGTTGTCGGTGAACAGCAGCGCCGGGTCGCCCTCGCAGTGCAGCCGGCGGCGACCCAGCTCGGCGTGCTCCGCCTCGATCGTGGCCTCGCCGGGCAGCGCCCGCAGGCGGGGCCGCGCCGCGCCCGGCTCCCACGACCAGGTGTTGCGGAACCAGAGGGTCGGGAGCAGGTGCAGCTCGGCCGGCTCGGGCCCGCGGTTGGCGACGCTGACGCGCACCAGGATGTCGTCGGGGCCCGCCTTGGCGTACTCCACGGTCACGTCGAAGTATCGGTCGTCGTCGAACACGCCGGTGTCGAGCAGCTCGAACTCGGGCGCACGGCGGTCGCGCCGCCGGTTCTCCTCGGCCAGCGCGGCGTAGGGGAAGGCGGCCTGCGGATACTTGTAGAGCGCGCGCATGTAGGAATGGGTCGGCGTGCAGTCGAGGTAGAAGTAGTACTCCTTGACGTCCTCGCCGTGGTTGCCCTCGCTGCCGGTGAGCCCGAAGAGCCGCTCCTTGAGGATCGGGTCGCGGCCGTTCCACAGGGCCAGGGCGAAGCAGAGGCGCCCGTGGTTGTCGGAGATCCCGGCGAGGCCGTCCTCGCCCCACCGGTAGGCGCGCGAGCGCGCGTGATCGTGGGGGAACGAGTCCCAGGCGGTGCCGTGGGGGCTGTAGTCCTCCCGGACCGTGCCCCACTGGCGCTCGGCCAGGTACGGCCCCCAGCGCCGCCAGTGGGCGGTGCGCGCCCGGGTGTCTTCCAGACGGCGTTCTTCCGCGGTGAGCCGGGGCGTGTCGGTCGCGTTGCGCGTGTTCATGCCCCAATGGACACACCCGCCGCGGGCATCGATCCGCCGACCGGCGCCGTGCACCGATCCCGCGGCGCCGCGGGTCTCACGGAGAGCGCAAATGGGCAGGACCCGGCTCGCCGTCTCCACCCTGTTCTTCGTCAACGGCGCCGTGCTGGCGAGCTGGCTGCCGCACATCCCGGCCGTCAAGGCGCGGCTGACCTCCGGCGACGGCCAGCTCGGACTGGTCCTGCTGGCGATGGCCGCCGGGGCCGTCGTCGCCCTGCCGGCGGCGGGCTGGCTGATCGGCCGGCTCGGCAGCCGCGTGGTCTCCTCGGCGGCCGCCGCGGTCCTGTGCGTGGCGATGCCGCTGCCCGTGCTGAGCCCGAGCCTGCCGGCCCTCGTGCTGGCCCTGGCCGTCCTCGGGGCGTTCAACGCGCTGCTCGACGTGTCGATGAACGCCCAGGCGGCGGCGGTCGAGCAGCGCGCCGGGCGCGCGATCATGTCGTCCTTCCACGCGCTGTTCAGCCTGGGCGGCGTCGTGGGCGCGCTGCTGGCGAGCGGCGCGATGGCCGCCGGCATGGGCGACGTCGCCCACGTCGTGGCCGCCGCGGTCCTGGCGCTCGCGGGCGTGGGCGTGGCGCTGCCGGGCCTCCTGCCCGCCTCCCCCGAGCTCCCGCCCGCCGGCGCGGCGCTGGCGCGGCCGTCGCGCGCGCTGCTGGGGTTGGGCATGCTCGCGTCGCTGGGGCTGCTGGCCGAGGGCGCGATGGCGGACTGGAGCGCGGTCTACCTGCACGACACGCTCGGCGCCGGGCCGGCCACGGCCGCCGTCGGGTTCGCGGCCTTCTCGCTCGCGATGGCGGCCGGGCGGTTCGGGGGCGACGGGCTGGTCGGCCGCCTGGGACCGCGCGCGGTCCTGCGCGGCTCGGGCGCGGTGGCGGCCGGCGGTCTCGCGGCCGCGCTGCTCATCGGTCACCCCGCGGCGGGGATCGCCGGCTGCGCGCTGGTGGGGCTCGGGATCGCGAACATCATCCCGGTGCTGTTCAGCGCGGCGGCCCGCGTGCCCGGCGTCGAGCCCGGGCGCGCGCTGGCCGCGGTGGCGACGACGGGCTACCTGGGCTTCCTGGCAGGGCCCCCGCTCATCGGCGTCGTCGCCGAGGCGGCGGGACTGGCGCTGGGGCTCGCGCTGGTGAGCGCGGCGTGCGCGATCATCGCCGTGCGGTCGCGGGTCTTGTTCGGAGCGTAGGCCTGGGTGAGCAGCTCGCGCAGGGCCATGCGGGCCCGGTGCAGGCGCGACTTCACCGAGGCGATCGACTCGCCGACGATCTCGGCGACGTCCTCGCTGGACAGCTCCTCGACGTCCCGGAGCAGCAGCACGATGCGATAGTGCGGGGGCAGGCGCTCGACGGCCACGCGGACGAGCGCGCGGCCCTCCTCGGAGAGCAGCACCTCGTCGGGCGCCGCCGACCAGTCGGCGAGCAGGTACGAGCGGTCGCCCTGCCGGTGGCCGTCCTCGCCGAACGCCGGCAGGTGGTCCTCGAGCGGCTCCTCGACCCGGACCCGCTTGCCGCGCCGCTTGTTCAGCGCCGTGTTGACGGCGATGCGGTAGAGCCAGGTGCCGAGCGCCGCCCGGCCCTCGAAATCGCCCGCCTTGCGGAAGAGCGTGAGGAACACGTCCTGGACCACTTCCTCGGCGTCCGGCGCCGAGCCCGTGATGCCGTGGGCCACGCGGTACACCCGGCCGGAGAAGCGCTCCATCAAGGGCTCCAGCGCCGCGGCGTCGCCGGCCCGCAGTCGCTCGAGGACGGCCGCGTCGGTCATGTCCCGCTCGATCATGTCTGCACCTTCAGCTGCTCGGTCACGAAGGCCGAGCAGTGCAGCAGCGGCACTCCCTGGGTGCCGAGCGCCCGGAGCAACTCCACTCCGCGCCGCTCGACGAACGAGACGTCCGACAGATCCAGCCTCACGGCGGTCGTGGGCAGCAGCTGGTCGCAGGTGCGCCTCAGCTCGTCCACCCAGGGGCCGATGATCTGGCCCTCCAGGTGGAGCACCGTGTCGCCCTCCGCCGGTTCGAGCGTGACGATCTTGAGCACGTCGCCGGTCCTCGGCCGATGGCCGTAGGCAAGGACCGTGCTACGGCGCCCGCTCGTGTGCAGGCTCGCAACGACGCGGACTTGCGCGCGGAGCGCCATCGCCGACCCCGAACGGCCGGGGGGCGGCCACGATGGGGCGTGGGAATCTACGAAGCCTCGTGGCCCGGGCGCCGGATCCCGAGCTTCTCGATGCGGCTGCGCA
>DASTOJ010000174.1:0-6864 GCA_035762565.1 Candidatus Methylomirabilota bacterium
CGGTCGGGCTCGATGGTGTGACTGGCCGTGACGATGAACCCCGCGCGCCACTGCACTCCGGTCGAGGGCAGGCGCGGACGACCGTGTACCGCGAACACCGATCGGGCCGCGCGCTCCACGGCGCCGGCCAGAGCCTCCGAGAGATCCATCGCTGTGGTCATCGTTCACCTCTTTCTGCTGACGACGCCTCGTGGTGTCGCAGCCAGGATAGAGGCAACGCGCCGGCGCGAACATCCGCCAGTCGGCCAGGTTGGCAGGCCGTTCACGTTCGGGGCGTCGCGCGCCCCCGCCGCCGGCCACACCGCCCCGCGGCGCGTGTCGATCTCGAGCGCGCCCGTTCGACTCTCCGGTGACGGTCGAAGCCGACCCGAGCGACCAGGGAGGATTCATGGAAACGGGAAGGGTGGGACTCGGCAGCGACGATGTCGACGCCGACCTGCCTTGTGGACGGGCCTAACAGGCGCTCGCGGATTGAGGCGCCAGCACGGAGCCCAGGCGCTTGACGCCCTCGACGATCGCGGCGTTGCTCAGGTTGCCGTAGCCCAGCAGCAGGGCGGGCGGTCCGGGATGCCGCGCACGATGCGCGCGCACGCCGTACACGCCGACGGAGAGCTTCGCCGCGGCCTGGCTGACCCGCCGCTCGTCCATGGCGGGGTCGAGCTCCACCAGAAGGTGCAGCCCGGCGGCGACGCCGTGCAGGCGAAGACCGGGCGCGTGCCGGCGGAGGGCGGCCACGAGGATGTCGCGGCGGCGCCGATAGTGCAGCCGAGTCCGCCGCAGGTGACGGTCCAGCTCTCCCCGGTCGAGAAAGTCGGCGTACGCGAGCTGGTCGAGGGCGGGCGAGCCCAGGTCTTCCCGGCGCTTGATCCGTGTCACTTCCGCCACGAGGTCCGCGGGGAGCACGAGCCACCCGAGCCGCAGAGCGGGCGCCAGCGTCTTGCTCACGGACCCGGCGTAGGCGACACGCTCGGGTACGAGCCCCTGGAGCGCGCCGATCGGCTCCCGGTCGTAACGGTATTCGGCGTCGTAGTCGTCTTCGATCACGACGGCTTGGCGCGCCGCCGCCCAGTCGAGCAACGCCGTCCGGCGTTCGGGGGCGAGCACGGCGCCGGTGGGGAACTGGTGGGCCGGCGTGACGAACACGGCGCCGGCGTCGATCGAGCGTAGATGCTCCGCGCACAGTCCACCCCGGTCAACCGGGATCGGCAGCACGGTCAGCCCCAGCGCCTGCATGGTGGCGCGGTGCACCGCGTGGCTTGGATCCTCGACGACCACGCGCGCGACGCCGCGCGCCCGCAGCGCCTGGCACACGAGCCTCAACCCCTGAGCGAAGCCCGTGCAGAGCACCACGCGGTCGGCGCGCGCGGCCGTGCCCCGCACGCGGTTGAGATAGGCGGCCAGCGCCCGGCGGAGCGGGGCGGCGCCGCTGGGATCCGGATAGCCGAACGCCGTGCCGGGGGCCGACGTCAGCACCCGGCGCAGCGACAGGAGCCAGGTCCGGCGGGGAAACATCCCGGCGTCGGGTACCCCCGGACGAAAGTCGTAGCGCATCGGTGGCGGCGCCGGCTCGACCGGAGCGGCGGGCTCGACGTTCGACTCGCGGGCGGCCACTCGCGTGGCCGAGCCGTGGCGGGCCGCCAGATAGCCTTCGGCGTGGAGCTGCTCGTAGGCCTCGACCACGACGCCGCGGGAGAGCCCCAGGTCGGCCGCCAGCGACCGGCTCGACGGCAGCAGGGTCCCTGGCCGCAGCCGGCCGGTGCGGATCGCGTCGCGCAGCTCCCGTTCGAACTGGGTGCGCAAGGGTATGCCGGCGCGTCGCTGGACGCGAAGCAGGATCTCCGGGCGAGAAGTGGTCCTGGGCATCTCGGCGCAAGTGGACCTTCACAATATACCAATCGAGGCCAATCCTGAGATTCAGCCGGTGCCCCAGGGCGTTTCCGGCGCGAGCCCACGAGGTGGGGCGGGAGTCGTGTCATGGACATGAACGAGTACACGCTTGACGTCGTCGTGCGGGACCGACTCGCGGAGATGCGGGCGGACGGAGAACGTACGAGGCGGATCCGCATCGCGCGGCCGGCGTCCCGCCCGCTGCGGGTCGCGCTTGGCCACGCACTGATCCGCCTGGGACGTCGCCTGCAAGGTGTCGGCGGTTCGCTCGACGGGGGCGGCGCGGTCGACACGCCGAGAGCATCGACGCCGGGGGCCGTGCATGGGTGACGTCGGCGCCGGTCTGATGGACGCGCGGCGCCGCGACGGTTCCGAGGGCGCCGAGCAACTCGTCGAGCGCCACGGCGACCGTCTCTACCGGCTGGCCCTGCGCATCACCGGGGTGGAGGAGGACGCCGTCGAGGTCGTCGGGGACGCGCTGCGGACGGTGGCCGCCGCGATCGAGCCGCCCCCGCCCGACGAGTCGGTGCTCGGCGCCTGGATCTATCGGACGGCCGCCAGGGTGGCGTACGAGAAGCTGCGGTCGCGGCGACCACCCCTCGGCGACGTCAGCGTGGACGACGTCGCGCCCCGGCTCGCGGGCGGACACTTCGCGCCGATGGAGGACTGGTCGCCCCGGATCGACGCGCCCGCGCTGCCGGAGAGGCTGGGCGACGTGCTCGCCGAGGCGATCGACGCGCTCCCGGCGGATTACCGGACCGCGCTGGTCCTGCACGACGTCGAGGGCGCCTCGAAGTCCGACGTCGCCGAGATCCTCGGCATCGACGTCTCGGGGGTGAAGTCGCGCGTGCACCGCGCACGCCTGTTCGTGCGCAGACGCCTGTCCGAGTACTTCGCCGCCGGCGGGGCGGCCTGAGCATTCGAGCAGCTCATCCACGAGCGCGGCGGCAGGGCGTTGCGGGCGGCGCGAGGAATCGGTCGCCGGGGACCCGGCATCCCATCCGGAGGAGGAGGTGCGTGATGACGATTCGGCTCGACCACACGATCGTGCCGGCCAAGGACAAGATGGTGTCCGCCGAGTTCTTCGCCGAGATCTTTGGCCTGACGGCCGAACCCGGATACTTCGCCCAGGTGCGGGTCAACGAGAGCCTGACCCTCGATTTCGCCGACGAGCCGGAGGACTGGGGCGGGCCGGGCTTCGACCCGAGAAAGGGCCGGAGCCATCACTACGCGTTCCACGTCGATGACGCAGAGTTCGACGCGATCTTCGGCCGGGTGAAGGCCAGGGGAATTCCCTACGGCAGTGAGCCGCATCGGCACGCCAACGGCCGGATCAACACGCGTCGGGGCGGGCGCGGCTTCTACTTCGAGGATCCGTACGGCCACCTGCTGGAGGTCATGACCGTGGCCGAGACGGGAAGCTGATCCAGACGTACGAAGAGGGAGGACGAGCTCATGGCGCACCAAGCGAAGCCCATCCCGGAAGGCCACCACACGGTGACACCCTACCTCGCTATCAAGAATGCGGCCAGGGCCCTGGAGTTCTACCAGAAGGCGTTCGGAGCGACCGAGACCTACAAGCTGACGATGCCTGACGGGCGGATCGGCCATGCGGAGATCCGCCTGGGCGATTCCATCGTCATGCTGTCGGACGAATTCCCGGAGTACGGTGGCAAGGCGCCGGACACCCTGGGCGGCTCGCCGGTGAACCTCCATCTCTACGTGGAGGATGTCGACGGGTTCTTCGCGCGGGCGCTGGCGGCCGGCGCCCACCAGCGCAAGCCCGTGATGGACCAGTTCTACGGCGACCGTTCCGGTCAGCTCGAGGATCCCTTCGGTCACCTCTGGTGGGTGGCCACCCACAAGGAGGACGTCGCGCCGGCGGAGATGCAGAAGCGCGTGCAGGCGATGTTCGCGCAGCCGACCTCGCAAACGACATAAGGGCTCGGCGCCGACCCCAGGAGCCATCATGCAGTCCGGCACGACCGTCCACGAGATCGCCGACAGTGTCTACCGGATCGCCACGCCGGTCCGCTTCCCGGGCGGGGCGGAGTTCTCGTTCAACCAGTACCTGGTGGTGGACGAGATGCCGCTGCTCTTCCACACCGGGCTGCGGCGGCTCTTCCCCCTCGTGCGCGAGGCGGTCGGACGGGTGCTTGCCGTCGAGCGGCTCCGCTACCTCGGGTTCTCTCACTTCGAGGCGGACGAGTGTGGCTCGCTGAACGAGTGGCTCGCGGTGGCTCCCGGGGCGGTGCCACTCTGCGGGCGTATCGCGGCGGGGACCTCGATCAACGACGTGGCCGACCGGGCCCCCCGCGTGCTCGGCGACGCCGAGACGCTGGCGCTGGGCCGGAGCACGGTCCGGTGGCTCGACACGCCGCACGTGCCGCACGCGTGGGAGTGCGGCATGCTCTACGAGGAGCGCACGCGGACCCTGCTCTGCAGCGATCTCTTCACCCAGGGCGGTCTCGAGCATGCACCGCTCACCGAGGGCGACATTCTCGGGCCGAGCGAGGCCATGCGGGCCAGGATGGACTACTTCGCGCACTCGGTGAGCTCGCGGCAGATCCTCGAACGCCTGGCCACGCTCGAGCCGCGCACGCTGGCCTGCATGCACGGCAGCGCGTGGCGGGGCGACGGCGCCGGTTTGCTGCGGGCGCTGGGGGACATCCTCGACCAGGAGCGAAGCGCCGTGCGGTGAGCCGAGCGAGCGCGGCGTTCACCAGCCGAAGAAGTCGCGCGCCCAGACGAAGCTCCCGACGCCGGCGGCGCGAGCCGCGTCGCGGTCCTTCGGGGAGTCGCCGACGTGCGTGGAGCCTGCCAGGTCGACGTCCCACGCCCGGGCGAGATCCAGGAACATACCCGGCTGCGGCTTGCGGCAGGCGCAGCCATGCTCGTCGCCGTGGGGACACAGGCGCCAGTCGGCGAATGGGCGGCCCAGGCGCTCGTTGGCCCAGACGAAGCGGCGCACCACCTCGGTCTCGCTGATCTCGCCGCGCGAGACCCGGGCCTGGTTGGAGACGATGAAGCACGTCTCGAAGCGCGGCCGCTCCTCGGCCAGGCGCTCGGCGACGTTGGGCATGAGCGTGGGCCGGCCCTCGGCATCCACGACGGTGCGGTTGTCGCGGGTGACGACGAGGGTGCCGCCCCAGTCCAGGAAAAGGGCGCGCCGGCGGCCGGCCACGGCGCGCACCGTAGCACGCTCCCCGGGAGGCGTCGCGAGAACTTCATGCGCGCGTCATGGAATCGATACCGAGCGGGGGTAACGTCCGCCGCATGCGACAGCGCCTGACGATCCGCCCGGCCTCGCTCAGCGACGTCCCGACCCTGGCGGATCTGCTTCGCCTCCTCGGCTACCCGGTGCAGGAGAGTGCCGTGCGCGCGTCGCTGGGGGGGATGTTCCAGGACTGGCGTCACGCCGTCGTGGTGGCGGAGGTCTCCGGCGAGGTCGTCGGCCTGCTGGCGCTGGCGGTGCGGCCCTCGCTGAGCCTCGGCGGGTGGGTGGCAATCCTAGAGTCGCTGATCGTGCGCCCGGAGCGCCGGGGGCACGGCGTCGGCGAAGCCCTGCTCCAGTTCGCCAAGGGCCTCGCCGCCGAGCGTGGCGTCGTCCGGCTCGAGGCGCCGGTGACCGAGATGCACGCCGGGGTTGCCGAGCCCTTCCTGCTCGCCCTCGGCTTCGAGCCCGGCGGCATGACGACCTTCCGGTGGAGCGTCCTGGAGGCCAAGCACCCGCGGGTGCCCACAGCCGAGCGAGGTCCAATCCCCGCGTTCTCGTGATCGCGGCGTCACCGAAACTTCACGCTGGGACCGGCACGGCGGTCACACCCGCTCGTCATGCTGACGGCGGATGGAAACGTCTGGCCGGGCCGATCTGCACGTGCACTCGTGCTGGAGCGACGGTGCCCAGTCGCCGGAGGCGATCGTGCGCGCCGCCGCCGGCCGCGTGGACGTCGTCGCCCTCACCGACCACGACGAGATCCGCGGCGCGCTGCACGCGCGCGAGTTCGCCACCTCCCATCCGGAGCTCGGCGTCGACGTGGTGGTGGGCGAGGAGGTCTCGACCCTCAACGGCCACCTGATCGGGCTCTGGCTCCAGGAGCGGATTCCGCCCGGCCTGCCCGCGCTCCGCAGCATCGAGCTGATCCACGCCCAGGGCGGTCTCGCCGTCGCCGCCCATCCGTTCCATCCGATCCGAGGGGCGGTCCGGGGCCACCGATCGATCGGCACCATCGCCGGCGACCTGCCGCTGGACGCCGTCGAGGTCATCAACAACGCCGGGGTGTTCTCGCGCCCCTACGACGCGTGGGCGGCGGTGCGCAACCTCGAGTGGGGGCTGCCGGTCGTCGCCGGCAGCGACGCCCACGACGTCTGGTACCTGGGGAGCGCGGCCACGCGCTTCGCGGGCCGTGACGGCCACGCCCTCCGGGCGGCCGTCACGGCCGGCCGAACGCGGGCCCAGGTCGCCTGGTCCTGGACCGTCGACAAGCTCCCCCGCCACTGCCGCATCCAGCTTGGCGCGATGTTCCGATTTCTTCGCCTCTGCCGGCAGCGCATGGACATGGAGCCCGTGCGGTGAACCGGACGTCAACCAAGGAGGGACGCCGTGGACACGAGACACCCGACCTTCCGCTGGCTCGAGCGTGGTGAGGGCGAGGCCGTCGTGCTGCTGCACGGGCTGATGGGTTCGATGGATCACTGGGAGAGTGCGCTGGAAGCGCTGGCCCCGCGGTGGCGGATGCTGGCGCCGGAGGTGCCGATCCTCGACCCGGCGCGGGCGGCGGCGTCCATCGAGGGGCTGGCCGAATACGTCGCGGCCTTCCTCGACGCGCTGGAGATCCCCGCCGGAGTCGTCGGCGGCAACTCGCTGGGCGGCCACCTGGCCCTGGAGCTGGCGCTGCGGCGGCCCCAGCGTGTGAGCGGACTGATTCTCACCGGCTCCTCGGGTCCGACTATCGAACCAAGCGGGCCGGCGACCTC
>DASTOJ010000175.1:0-20309 GCA_035762565.1 Candidatus Methylomirabilota bacterium
ATCTGCACCGTGAGCTGCGCATACGCCACTTCTTTGTGCTGGCGCCGAACCTGACCATCTACGACAAGCTCGTCCGGGACTTCACGCCGAACACGCCGAAGTACGTACTGCAGGGCCTGGGCGAGTTCGCCAGCAACCCCCCGGAGATCATCACCGGCGACAACTATGAGAGCGGCCGCGGCACTCGCCAGGCCGAGCTCTTCGGGACGGTCCACGTCAACATCTTCAACATCTCCAAGATGAACGCCGAGGTCCGGGGCGGGAGGGCGCCGCGCATCAAGCGCCTCTCGGAGTGCATTGGCCAGAGCTACTTCGAGTACCTGGCCGGACTCGAGGACCTGGTGCTCATCATGGACGAGTCCCATCGCTACCGCGCCGACGCCGGCGTGCGGGTCCTGAACGAGCTGCGGCCGATCCTCGGGCTGGAGTTGACCGCCACGCCCCAGGTCGAGCGCGCCGGCGGCGCCGAACCCTTCCGGAATGTCATCTACGAGTATCGGCTGGCCGAGGCGATCAGGGATGGCTTCGTGAAGGAGCCCGCCGTCTCCACCCGCGCCGACTTCGACCCCCGGGCGGTCGGCCAGGCGGAGCTGGAGCGCGTCAAGCTGGAGGACGGCGTCATCCTGCACGAGCATACGAAGGCCCACCTCCAGGTGTACGCGGATCAGCACGGTCTTCCCCGGGTCAAGCCGTTCGTGCTGGTGGTGACCCAGGACACGACCCACGCCGGGGAGATCGAGGCCCGCATCAAGCAGGACGACTTCTTCGCGGGGCGCTACAAGGACAAGGTCATCACGGTGCACTCGAATCTGAGAGGCGAGGAGAAGGACGAGACCGTCCAGGCCCTCCTCCGTATCGAGAGCCCCGAGGAGCCCGCGGAGATCGTCATTCACGTGAACATGCTCAAGGAGGGCTGGGACGTCACCAACCTCTACACAATCGTGCCCCTGCGAGCCGCGAACTCACGGACGCTCGTGGAGCAGTCCATCGGGCGGGGCCTGCGTCTGCCGTATGGCAAGCGTACCGGCGTCGCGGCCGTGGATCGCCTCACGATCGTCGCCCATGACCGGTTCCAGGAGATCATCGACGACGCCAACCGGCCGGACTCGGTCATCCGGGTGGGCGTCGTCATCGGCCGGGACATCCCTACCGAGGCTCCGCAGGCGGTCCGCGTGCTCACGGTCCTGGAATCGCTGATTCGCCCGGCGGAGGCCGGCGTCCCGTCAGGAGCGCCGTCCTTGTTCGTCGATCCACGGGAGCAGGCGGCAGCGGCGGTGACACTCGACATCATCCGGGACTATCAGCGACTGCCGCGGTCGCGCGACCTTCAGAGTCCCGACGTCCAGGCGGAGATCACGTCGCGCGTGAGGTCACGGCTCCAGCCGCAGGGTGGTCTTCCCGGCATGCCCGAGCCGGTCGATCCCGCCAGGGTCGTGGCCGAGGTGACGGCGGAGTACGTCAAACGCAACATCGACATTCCCCGCATCGTGCTGACGCCGGCCGGGGAGGTGACTTCCGGATACCGCGACTTCGACCTCGACGTCCGTACCATTCGCTTGCAGCCGGTGGCCAAGGACATTCTCGTCCACCATCTCCAGACGAACCAGCGGGAACGCGTGGAGACGGCGGCCGGCGTCATGCCGGAACAGCGCCCCGAGGACTACATCGTGCGCTGCCTGATCGACTTCGACGACGTCTCGTACGACGATCACGCGGTCATGCTCTACAAGCTGGCCGGCCAGGCCGTCAGCCACCTGCGGACGTATCTGGCAGACGAGGCCGAGGTGCTGAACGTCCTCCAGTTCCACCAGAAGACGCTGGCTGGCCTGATTTACGCGCAGATGGAACAGCACCACCACGAAACCGCGACGCAGTACGTCGTGAAGGTAACGCGCGGGTTCATTCACCTGGAAGCGGCCGACTTCACGCTCCCGGCCGGCGAGAGCATCCGGGATTTCCGGGCAGTGCCCGAGACGGCCCGCGATGTCGGCAGCCTGCTGTTCGGGAAGTTCAGCAAGTGCCCTTACCTGGCGCAGCGCTTTCAGTCGACCCCCGAGTGGCGATTTGCCGGCATCCTCGAGGCCGATCCCGACGTGATCAAGTGGGTCAAGCCGACCGCGGGCCGATTCCAGATCTTCTATCGGGGAGATCATCCCTACGAGCCCGACTTCGTCGTCGAGACCGCGAGGGAGAAGCTCCTCTGCGAGGTGAAGGCAGCGCGTGATATGGACGACGCCGAGGTGCTCGCCAAGAATCGCGCCGCCGTCGAGTGGTGCGGCTACGCCAGCGATCACGAGCGCCGGCATGGCGGCAAGCCGTGGCGCTACGTCCTCATCCCCCACGATGCGGTCGAGGCCAACCGAACCCTGGCGGGATTGACCGCTCAGTTCACCGTGAAGTAGATCGGGGCGTGGCGTTGGCCAGCCACGAGGTGGGACTACCTAGCTGCGTGCGCTGAGGGCCAGCGCGTGCAGCTCGTCCAGGTGCTCGCCGTTGTGACGCCGTGGGACGAGCACGACGTCGTCGTAGCCGAGCGCGCACAGGCGGCGCAGCCGCTCGCGGGCGATGTCGCGCGGACACTCGAGGTCGCAGGGGTCATCGGGTCCGTCGGGGCTCGCGGTGGGGCTGTCGAGCTGCGCGACCACGTTGGTCACGACCGCGCGCTTGCCGCCGAGGTCGCGGAAGCGCGCGATGCCCTCGCGCAGCGCGCGCCAGCTGCTGCGGGCGCCCGAGCCCACCCAGCCGTCGAACTCACGGGCCGCCCGCTCGATCCAGCGCGAGCCCGCCCACGAGCCGATCAGCACCGGCGGGCCGCCGAGCGCGGCGGGCCAGACCGGCTCGAGCGAGGCGCCGTCGACGCGCTCGCCGGCCCACAACCGGCGCATGATCGCCAGCGACTCGTCCAGACGCTTGAAGCGCGAGGCGAAGTCGAGGCCGAGGGCGGCGAAGTCGGTGGCGGTCGAGCCGGCGCCCACGCCGAGCCGCAGCCGGCCGCCGGAGACGAGGTGGGTCGTCAGCACGCGCTGGGCCAGCTCGACGGGGTTGCGCAGCGGGACCTGCAGGATGCCGGTCCCCAGCTCGATGGTGCGTGTGACCGTGGCGGCGACGGCCAGCGCGGTGAGGGGATCGGGGTGAAGGCGACCGCGGCCGATGGCGTCGAACGCCCAGGCGCTCTGGAAGCCGGCCGTCTCGATGTTGCGCGCGGCGTCGGCCAGGCTCTGCGCCGCGAACGGGGGCCCGCTCGGGCCCCCGGTGGGCAGCGCGATCCCGAAGCGCGTCACATGTTCCCGGAGGTACCGACCCAGCCCGTCTCGGAGACGTCGATCATGACCCCGTCGGGGCCGCTGTACTTGACCTCGACGTTGCCGCCCTCGCGGCGGCCGTGACCGACGCCCAGGGCCTGGTTGACGTCGTCGCGGGGACGCGAGCCGGCCGTGGCGAGCTTCTCGGCGATGGCCTCGAGGCTTTCCACCTCGAAGCCGATGTGGTGGATGCCGTTCCAGGCCTTACCTCGCTCCACGCCGGCCACCGCGTCGTTCTTGAAGTTCAGGATGGCCAGGTTCAGGTCGCCGTCGCTCAGGTAGTAGCCGCTGGCGCCGGGGCTGTCGACCTTGGCGATCTCCTTCATTCCGAAGACGTCCATGTAGAACTTCGCGGTCTTGTCCACGTCCTGGGTCGAAATCGCGATGTGCTTGATCTTCGGCATGGCGCCCTCCGCTGCCGACAAATTACGCCAAAGCCGCTGGAAAGGCCAGTCCTTGCCATTTGGGGCGAGAGCGGGTAGTAAGTCCTCGCCGGACTCGCCGACGGGGAGGGATCCATGAGCCGACGCCGGAGCCTCGTGCTGGGAGTGGTCCTCGTGTGCGCCGTGCTGGTCGCCGGGCCGACCGGCGAGGGCGCCGCCCAGTCGAAGCCGGAAGGGGAGATGCGCTGGGCACTGTACGTCACGCTGTCCCCGGTCTGGTTCGACCCCGGCGAGGTGATCGGTCAGCTCACGCCCTTCTGGGTCCTCTACGCGCTGCACGACGCCCTCGTGAAGCCGATGCCCGGCAACCTCATGAGCCCGAGCCTGGCCGAGTCGTGGACGCTGAGCGCGGACGGCAGGACGTACGAGTTCAAGCTGCGCGAGGGGCTGAAGTTCCACAACGGCGATCCGTTCACCGCCGAGGACGTGAAGTTCAGTTTCCACCGGGCCAAGGGCTCCAAGATCCTGCACGCCAAGGTCCGCGAGGTGGCCGTCGTCGCGCCCGCCCGGGTACGCTTCACGCTGCACGAGCCGTGGCCGGACTTCATGACCTTCTACGGCACCATGGTATCGGGGGCGGGCTGGGTGGTGCCCAAGAAGTACGTGGAGCAGGTGGGCAACGACGGGTTCAAGAAGCACCCGATCGGGCTCGGTCCCTACAAGTTCGTGAGCCACACGCCCGGCGTCGAGCTCGTGATGGAGGCCAACGAGAGCTACTGGCGCAAGATGCCCTCGGTCAAGCGGCTGGTGTACAAGAGCGTGCCCGAGAGCACGACGCGCATGGCCATGCTCAAACGGGGCGAGGTCGACGTGGCCTACCTGCTCGACGTGCCCCAGGCGCAGGAGGTGAAGCGCGATCCCAATCTCAAGCTGGCCTTCTCCGGGGGCATCGCGGTCTTCTACCTCGACTTCCTCGACCAGTGGGACCCCAAGTCGCCGTGGGCGGATCGGCGCGTGCGGCTGGCCGCCAACTACGCCATCGACCGCCAGGCGCTGAGCGAGGCCGAGACGCTGGGCGCCTCCAAGCCGGCGGGCAACCACGTCCCTCCGAGCTTCGAGTTCGCCCTGCCGATCGAGCCGTACCCGTACGATCCCAAGAAGGCCAGGCAGCTCCTGGCCGAGGCGGGCTATCCCAACGGCTTCGACGCCGGCGAGTTCCTCCAGCTGCCGCCGTACTTCTCGCTGGGCGAGGCGATCGTCAACTACTTCCAGGCGGTGGGGATCCGCACGCGCATGCGGCCGATGGAGCGCGCCGCCTTCTTCGCGCACATCGCCACGAAGAAGGCCAAGGGCGTGTGCGTGTGCACGAGCGCGCTCTACGGCAACGCGGCCTCGCGGTTGTCGGAGGTCATCCCCAGCGACGGCGCCGGGGCATACGGCGGCTATCCCGACATCGACGCGCTGTTCAAACAGCAGGGCGTGGAGACGGATCGCAAGAAGCGCGAGGCGCTGCTGCACCAGATCCAGCGGCTCGTCCACGAGCGCGTGCGCTACGGCCCCATCTACCAGTACGTCTGGCCGAGCGGGATCGGGCCCCGGGTGGAGGAGCCCGCGCTGATGCTGATCAACCCCTATCCCTGGTCGGCGCCCCTCGAAGAGGTGCGTTTGAAGAAACAGTGAGGCCCATGAACTTCGGCACGTTCCTGCTCATGCAATCGCCCTCCGCGCGGCCGTCGGCGGAGATCTTCGCGCGCGGGGTCGAGGTCGCCCAGGCGGCCGAGACGCTCGGCTTCCGCAACGTCTGGCTCGCCGAGCACCACTTCTCGACCTACGGCTATCTCTCCCGCCCGGCCCAACTCGCCACCTACATCGCGGCCAAGACCACGCGCCTGCGGGTGGGCACGGCGGTCATCGTCGTCCCCCTGCATCATCCGCTCGTCGTGGCCGAGGAGATCGCCACGCTCGATCTGCTCAGCGGCGGGCGGCTCGACGTCGGGCTGGGGCGTGGCTACCAGCACTACGAGTTCGAGCGCTTCGGGCTGGAGCTGGAGAGCGGCCGCGCCCGCTGGGAGGAGTCGATCGACGTCATCCTCAAGGCGTTCGAGGGCCGGCCGTTCAGCTACGAGGGCAAGCTCTTCACGATCCCGGAGACGACCGTGCTACCGCAGCCGATCCAGAAGCCCCGGCCGCCCATCTGGATCACGGCGCAGAGCCCCGACTCGGTGGAGAACGCCGTGCGCCGGGGGTTCAACGTGCTGACGGGGGGCTTCGGCGTCCCCGTCGAGCGCATGGCGGAGTTCCGCCGCCTCTTCGACCGCGTGGTGGCCGAGGTGAAGCCGGCCGAGCCGCTGTCGGTGGGCGTGCAGCGCGCGGTCTACGTGACCGACAGCCAGGCCGACGCCCGGGCCGCCGCCGAGGAGGCCCGCTGGAACATGCGGGTGACGCTGAGCCTGCGCAACCACTACGAGCGCGTGGAGCGGGGCCGGGCCATCCCGGTGCCGGCGCCGAAGGAGCCCGACGTCGACGACCTGCTCGACCGCTTCCTGGTCATCGGCACGCCCGACACCTGCATCCGCCAGGTCCGGCGGCTCCAGGACCTGGTCGGCATCACCCACTTCAACTGCAGCTTCTGGTTCGGCGACCTCGAGCACGCGCGCGTGCTGCGCTCGATGGAGCTGTTCGCGCGGGAGGTCATGCCGGCGTTCGGGTGAGACCGAGCTCCTGCGCGGCCTTCCGGATTCGCCGGTCGAGGCTCAACACCGTGAGCTCGGGTACGTCCGCCACGGTGAGCAGCGCACTGGCCAGGTGGATCGCGTCGAGAGCCCGCAGGGGCTCGGCCGGGAACGGCCGGCGAACGCGCCCCACGACCTCGGCACCGATCGGAACCAGGTTCCAGCGCGCGGCGGCCTGGTTCAGCACACGGCGCAAACGGGCAGCCTCGGCCGGGGTCACGTCGCCCGTCGCGACCCCCCGAATCAATGCCCGGTCGCACTCGATGAGCGTCAGGTCGGACGCCGTCACCGCCTCGGCGGTGGCCAGGGCGGCCCGCGCGATCTCGCCGGACGGTTCTCCGAGCAGCCAGGCGAGCACCGCGCTGGATTCCGCGTAGAGAATCGTCAGCGGTTGCCTCGCACCGCGTCAAGGAGCCGCGCGGCGCGGCCCGGCTTGCGCGTGGGCGGCGTGGCCGGGTAGACGTCCTCGCAGTTCGGGGCTCCCGGCACGATCATTCCCCGCCGCGCCAGCGCCGCCAGCCCATGGTGTCGGGCGTGATCAGCGCCCACGCCCGGAGGCAGGAGCTCAGCGACGACGTGGCCTCGATCCGTCACCTGCACCTGCCCGCCCGCACGCACCAGGCGAACGTACTCGCTGAGGCGGTTCTTCAGCTCGCGGAGCCCGACGGTGTGACGGACACTCGAGGCCATGCCGGCAATGTAGCTTCATGGGGCCACATTGTCAACCTGCCCGGTCACCGGGCCCCGTTACCCCTGCATGAAGGCGTTCAGCTCCGGTGTCGGTACGGCGCGGTCGAGGTACCCGAACGTGCCCTTGTCCTTGACCTCGCGGGCGGCGTCGAGCAGGCCGGTCATCGCGCCACGATAGAGCGAACCGGCGAGGCTGATCCGCCTGACGCCGGCGGCCTGAAGCTCGGCGACCGTGAACGACTTGCCCTTGATGCCGGCCATGAAGTTAACCGGCTTGCCCACGGCCGCGCAGACGGCGCGCACCGCGGCCAGGTCGGGCAGCCCGGGGGCCATCAGCACGTCGGCGCCGGCCTGCTCGAAGGCCTGCAGCCGCCTGATCGTGTCGTCGAGGCTCGGGTTGCCGCGCAGGAAGTTCTCCGTGCGCGCCGTCAGCGTGAACGGGAAGCCGAGCCCGCGGGCGACCTGCACCGCCGCCGCGACGCGCTCGGTCGCGAGCCCGATGTCGTAGAGCGGCCGGGCGGGATCACCCGTGGCGTCCTCGATCGAGCCGCCGACCAGCCCCACGGCGGCGCCGAGCCGGATCGTCTCCGCCGCCTCCCTCGGGGCGTCGGCGAAGCATTTTTCCAGATCCGCCGAGACCGGCAGGTCGGTCGCCTCCACGATGGCGCGGGCG
Organism: Candidatus Methylomirabilota bacterium; assembly: GCA_035762565.1. Classification (GTDB taxonomy): domain Bacteria; phylum Methylomirabilota; class Methylomirabilia; order Rokubacteriales; family CSP1-6; genus AR5. The sequence continues at coordinate 7,781 of DASTOJ010000175.1, forward strand.
TGGACCAGCGCCTCCTCGCGCGTGACCCTGCCGTCGCGGCGGCCGAGCGTGCCGGCCGAGGCGCCGCTCGAGGTGGCCAGGGCCTGGAAGCCGAGCGCGGCCAGGATGCGGGCAGAGCCGGCATCCCAGGGGTTCGGAATGACGAACGCGCCCGGGCCCTCGTGCAGCGCGCGGAAGCGGACGGCCTTGTCGCTCTGGGTGGCGGCCATGGGTCCTCCTTGGGTCTGTGGGGTGATGCTCGCTACCAGGCCAGCGCGTAGGTCGGGCGGCGCGGGTCGGCGCCGGCCGAAAGCACGCCGGTCCCGGGATCGCGGTGAGTGACCACGGCGCCGATGCCGCAGGCGCCGATCTCGCTGACGATGTGGCCGAGCGCGCGCAGTTCCTCGCGCGTGCTCTCGGCGATGCCCGGCTCGACGTTGAGCTGGCCGGGCCGGTAGACGCGCGGGTAGAACGAGTTGACGAGGGTCTGGGTCGAGAAGCGCGGCGCCTCGACGGCCTGCTGCGGGCTCATGCCGAAGACCAGCACGTTGAGGACGAGCTGGAGATCGGCCTGGGCCTGGTCGTCGCCGCCCGGGCAGCCGACCGTCGTCGTCGGCACGCCGTCTTCGCAGATCAGGTAGCTCACCAGCGTGGTGCGCGGGCGCTTGCCGGGCGCCAGCACGTTGGGGTGGCCGTCCTCGAGCACGAACATCTCGCTGCGCGTGCTGAGCGTGCAGCCCAGCTCGGGCACGAACGCCGACTTCCGGAACACGCCGCCGCTCGGCGTGAGCGCGACCATGTTGCCCTCACGGTCGGCGGCGGCGATGTGCGTCGTGCCGTCCGCCGCGGCGGCCGGAGCGGCCTCGGCGGGGCGGGTGGGGGCGGTGGCTCCGCCCCCGATGGCGCCCGGGCGCCGTGGGTCGCCGGCCTGCGGCGCGTCCGGCGTGGCGCGGTCGGGTCGGATGAGCGCGGCGCGCTCGCGCGCGTAGGCGGGCGCGAGCAGCCCGGCGAGCGGAACGCCGGCCGCGTCGCCGTAGTAGCGCTCGCGGTCGGCGAAGGCGAGCTTGAGCGCCTCCGTCACCGTGTGGATGTAGCGGGCGGAGTTGTGCCCCATCGCGCGCAGGTCGAAGCCGGCGAGCATGCCCAGGGCTTGCAGGAGCACCGGGCCCTGGGTCCAGGCGCCCTGGCCGAGGATCTCGCGTCCCGCAAACGCCAGGCGCGCGGGAGGCTCGAGCCCCGCCCGGTAGTCGCGCAGATCGGACGCGCGCAAGAGGCCGCCCGCGCGCTCGGAGAACGCGCCGATCGTGGCGGCGATGTCGCCCCGGTAGAAGCGCGCGCGGGCCGCGGCGATCCCGGCCGTTCGATGGCCGCGCGCCTGGACGTCTGCCTCCACCAGCCGGGACAGCGTCCCGGCGAGCGCGGGCTGCGTGAACAGCTCGCCCACCGCGGGCGTCCGGCCGCGGGGGTAGAACACGTCCGTGCCGCCCGGCGGATAGAGCTCGAACTGGCGTCGCGTCTCCGGGACGGCGAGCAGGCGCTGCATGTGCTCGTACATCGGAAAGCCGTGGGCCGCGTAGTGCACCGCCGGCGCCAGCACTTCGCCCAGCGTTCGCGTACCGTAGGTCTCCAGCACGGTCAGGTACGCATCGACGGCGCCCGGCACCGTGAACGACAGGTGCGCGTCCGGCCCCGGCCCGGTGGGGATGCGATCGAGACCGCGCCCTCGGAAGAAGGCCGGCGTGGCCAGGCCCGCCGCCGTACCCTGGCCGCTGACCGCCAGCGTCTCGCGCCGGCGCGCGTCGTACACGAGAGCCACGCACTCGCCGCACAGCGTATAGGACGCGGTCGGCTCCACCACGGCGGCGGCGAACCCGGCGGCCACCGCCGCATCGAAGGCGTTGCCGCCCGCCAGCAGCATCCGCATGCCGGCCATCGACACCAGGGGATGGCCCGCGGTGACGACGCCCTGGGTGCCGGCGACGACGGGCCGCGTGGTCGCGCGGTCGGCGGTGTGGTGCTCCGTCTCGTGGGTCCGTCCGGTCGGTCGGCTCATGCGCGCGTGCCTCGCGTCAGGGGGCCAATTCAGGGAAGGAGGTCGGCGACGGCGATCCGGGCCGAGGGAGCAGCAAGCGGGAACACGGCGTCGCTGGTACCCAACTCCTCGACTCCGCGGTAGTGCCACCCGTAAGGCGCCGACACGGAGCGGCTGGGCTCCCGGCGGACCTCCAGCACGCGGTCGACGAGGTTGACGATCCAGTATTCGGGGCGGCCGGCCCGCGCGTAGAGGCTCGACTTGCGCTCACGGTCGAACGCCAGACTGGTGAGGGCGACCTCGACCACCAGGACCGGGTCGGCGGGATGGGCCGTGAGGTAGTCGCGCAGGCTGCCGCGGACGACGGCGACGTCGGGCTCAGGCTCCGAGTCGTCGTCGAGCGCGATGGGGCCTTCCGTGCGCACGTCCCAGCCCTCGCCGAAGGCCCGGGCGAGGGCCAGGGCGACAAGCCGAACGGTGGTGAAGTGGTACGCGCTCTGCGGCTCGGCGACCAGCAGCAGGCCGTCGATCAGCTCGAGCCGCTCACCGGGCGCGAAGACACCCTTGTCGATGAGCTGCTCGTATTCGGCCCGCGTCCACCGCCTGATCGCCGCTTCCAGTTCCGTCACGGCCGGGCCCTCCGGGGAGCATCAAGCCACGCGCGTTGCCGGACGTCAATGTCGATCTATGATGACGTCCGCCTTGACAGGGCGGCGGGTGCAACGCTAGCGTCCGCCTCACGCGCAGCACGACATTCACGTCATCGGGAGGCTTCGCGGCATGTACGACCTGGTCCTGAAGGGCGGCAGAGTGGTCGATCCGTCGAGCGGGCTTGACGGCGTCCTCGACGTGGCGGTCGAGAACGGCAGGATCGCGCGGGTGGCGTCGGGCATCGCGCCCACCGAGGCGGCGCGGGTCATCGAGGTCGGCGGCGGCAGGATCGTCACGCCGGGGCTGATCGACCTCCACGCCCACGTCTTCGAGGGCGTCAACCGCACGGGCGTCAACCCCGACCTGGCCGGCGTGCTCTCGGGCGTGACGACGATCGTCGACGCGGGCAGCGCAGGCGCGGCGACGTTCGGCGGCTGGCGTCACATCCTGCCCCACTGCCACACCGAGATCGTTCCGTTCCTGCACATCTGCCAGACCGGCCTCGCCACGCTGCCGGACATCATCGCCGAGAGCAGCGTGAACCTGGCGGACACGATCCGGGTGGCCGGCGAGCACAAGGGGCTCATCCACGGCATCAAGGCGCGCATGGTCTCGCCGGCGCTGGAGATCATGGGCATGGAGATGCCGCGCCTGGCCAAGCGGGCCGCGCGCGAGAGCGGCATCAAGCTCATGGTGCACATCGGCGACACGGAGAAGCGCTACGACCCCAAGGTGATCCACCCGCTGCTCTCGCTGCTGGAGCCGGGCGACATCCTCACGCACTACTTCACGCCGAACCCGGGCGGCGTCCTCGACGCCAACGGCAAGCTGGTACCGGAGGCGCGCGAGGCCAGCGACCGCGGCGTGTGGTTCGACACGGCGCACGGCCGGATGAACTTCAGCTTCGACGTCGGCCGTCGGATCATCGACCAGGGACTGCTACCCCACTGCATCAGCACCGATCTCACCGTGCCCGGCCGGCTCAACACGGTGCACAGCATGACCGAGATCATGACGCGCTTCCTCGGCCTCGGCTTCACGCTCCCCCAGGTGGTGACGATGGCCACCGCGAACCCGGCCGGGGCCATCGGCGCCGAGCAGCGGCTGGGGAGCCTCGCGGTCGGGCGTGAGGCCGACGTCTCGGTGCTCGAGTTACAGGAAGGAGACTGGGTCGTCTACGACATCCTCAACACGCCGCTCCGGGTGAACCGCGCCTTCGCGCCGCACCTGACGCTCAAGCGCGGCAAGGTCTTCACGCCGGACTTCGGCCCGCGACCCTGGGGCTGGCTGCCCGACCGTGCGCAGCCGGGCGCCCCGATCCGCGGGGGCTGCTGCTGATCGCCCGTATTCCACGAGACTCACTAGACGTCGCGGGCGGGCGGGACGGACGCTGAATCGCCCGCAGTCACGCCGAGAGCGATCCCGCCGAGGATGAGCGCGATCGCCGCGATGAGCGACGGCGCCAGCGTCTCGCCGAGCCAGAGCGTGGCCACGACCACGCTCACGACGGGTGTCGCGAGCAGGCCGAGCGAGGTGGTGACGGCGGGCAGGGCGCGGCTGGCCATCGCGGCCGCCCAGTAGGCGAGGGCGGTGCCGGGGATGCCGGCGTAGAGCATCAGCACGACTAGCCGGCCGTCCCACGTGGCGGGCGGCAGCCCATCCGCCACGAGGGCCAGCGGCGCGATGATGGCCGTGGCCAGCAGCATCTCCCAGGGCAGGAGGTCGAACGGCGTGGACTGCCACGCGTGGCCGCGGATGTGCAGGATGCTGGCGGCCCACAGGAGCGCGGCGAGCAGGATCGCGCCGTTGCCGAGCAGGGCGTCGCGGCTCGTCCAGTCGAACGCGAGCGGGTTGAACAGGACGAGGAGGCCCAGGAGGCCCACGGCCACGCCGGCCGCCCGGCGCCGCGTGAGCGGCTCGTTCAGGACGAGGCTGGCGCCGGGCATGACCCAGAGCGGGGTGGTGTAGGCCAGCACGACCGAGCGCCCGGTCGAGACGAGCTGCAGGCCCCAGGCGCCCAGCACGCCGAAGCCGACCATGTGAAGCAGCGTGATGCTGAGCAGCACCGGCAGGTCGGCCGGCGGCGGCAGGCCCAGCCGGCCGCGCGGCAGGGCGATCGCGAACAGCGCGACGGTCGCGATCGCCGAGCGGATCGCCATCAGCCACAGCGGCGACAGGCTCTCGAGCAGGACCTTGTTGACCGGCCATACCAGGCCCCAGGCCAGGACCACCATGATCAGGAAGAGCATTGGGCGGTAGAATCATGCACCATGAGCCAGCGATTTCCCGCTACCCAGATATGCGAGCAGCTCGAGTCGGTTTTCCGGGCCTGGGGGATGTCGGACGCCCACGCCGTCACCACAGCCGAGATGATGCTGGAGACCGACCTGCGCGGTGTCGACTCCCACGGGATTTCGATGCTGCCGACGTACGACCGCGAGTTCCGCGCCGGCCGGCTGAACATGAAGCCGGTGTTCAAGACCGTGCGCGAGGGGCCGGCCATGGCGCTGATCGACGCCGACGCCTCGCTGGGTCATCCGGTGTCCGTGTACGCGATGAACCTCGCCGTGGACAAGTGCCGGGCGGGGGGTGTGGCCGTCGTGTCCGTCTTCAACTCGCACCATTTCGGCGCGGCGGGCTGCTACTCGCGGATCGCCGCCGACCGCGGGGTGATCGGCATGGTGACCGCGTCCACGCGCGGCATCTCCCTGGTGCCGACGTTCGCGGCCGAGCCGGTGATGGGCACCAACCCGCTGGCGTTCGCCGCACCGGCCCGACGCAACCCGCCGTTCCAGCTCGACATGGCGACGACGACCGTCGCCGCCGGCAAGGTGAAGGTCTACAAGCTCAACCATCACGCGCTGCCGGAGGGCTGGGTCGTCGATGACAAGGGCCAGCCGGTGACCGAGCCGGAGGAGGCGTTCCACTACGTCTTCGACCGGCCGGAGGGCGGCATTACGCCGCTCGGCGGCCCCCGTGAGGTGGGCGGCCACAAGGGCTACGGGCTGGCCGTGATGGTGCACATCCTGGGCGGCGCCCTGGCGGGCGCCTCGTTCTCGCCCATCCGCAACCGGACGCAGAAGCCCTCCGACCCGCACAACATCGGCCATTTCTTCCTGGCCATCGACCCCGGCGCGTTCCGCGCCCCTGGCGCGTTCGAGGACGATCTCGACCAGGTGATCGACGTGCTGCACGGGGCCAAGCGGGCCGACCCGGCCCAGCCCGTGCTGGTCGCGGGCGATCCCGAGATGGCGACGAAGGCCGAGCGGCAGCGCGACGGCGTGCCGGTGCCGGACGACCTCCTGGATCAGCTGCGCGAGGTGGCGAAGAGCGCGGGCGTGCCGTTCGTCCTCACGGCAGGCGGGCGATGAACGGCAACGCGTATCGCGAGCGCGCCGAGCGGGGCGAGGTCCAGATCGGCACCTGGATCACGATGATCCGCACCCCGGCCGTCCTGACGTTGCTGCAGGCGGCCGGGCTCGACTTCGTGCGCGTGGACATGGAGCACTCGGCCTTCTCGATGGAAACCGTGGCGGACATGGCCACGCTGGCCCGTGCCCTCGAGTTCCCCGTGGTCGTCCGTCCGCCCGAGGGCAACCGGGAGTGGATCACGCGCCTGCTCGACGCCGGCGTGTGGAACCTGCACGTGCCCCAGGTCGACACGCCGGAGCAGGCCGCGGCGGTGGTCGCGTGCACGCGCTACGCGCCGCTGGGCGAGCGCGGCATGTACGGCTTCGGCCCGCACACGATGTACCGGACGCTGCCGCCGGCCGAGCACATGGCCGCCGCCAACGCCCGCGTCCACGTGACCGCGATGCTGGAGAGCAAGCGCGCCTTCGAGCGGCTGGACGCGATCGCCGCGGTGCCGGGCATCGACGCGCTGACGATCGGACCGACCGACCTCGCCCAGGACCTCGGCGTGCTCGGCACGCCCGCCCAGCGCGACGTCCTCGACGACCACCGGCGCCGGCTCGTCGCGGCCTGCCGCAAGCACGGCAAGGCCGTCTCCATGGCCGTCGACTCCGTCGAGAGCGTCCGCGGGATGATCGCCATGGGCGCCACGATCGTGAACTACGCATCCGACACCGCCGTGCTCCGCGCCGCGTACGCCACGGCCGTCGCCGACATCCGTCACGCGCCGGCCGCGCGCGGCTGACGCTCATCCTCCAGCCCGCTCTCTTCCGCCTCCGGGACTTCCGGTGTCTGGGGGCGTCGGTGCTGCTGAACTCCGTGGGGATGATGGGCGAGACCGTCGTCCTGGGCTGGCTCACGCTCGAGCTGACCGATTCACCCTTCCTGGTCGGCGTGGCGATGGGGACGCGGGCGCTGCCGCTCTTCTTCGTGGGCGCCCCGGCCGGTGCGCTGGCCGACCGCGTCCCCCGCCAGCGCTTGCTGATGGTCACCGCGGCGGGCCAGGCGCTCACGGCCTCCACCCTCGGCACGTTGACGCTGCTCGGGCTCGTGGGGCTGCCGTCCGTGCTGCTGCTGACGCTGGCGGCGGGTGTGCTACGCGGGGTCGAGCACGCGGCGCGACAGAGCTACACCCACGACGTCGTCGGGGCCCCGGCGCTGATGCGTGGCCTCGCCGTGCTCGGGGTGGCCATGCGCGGCGGATGGCTGCTGGGCTCGCTCGGCGTCGGCGCGGTCATCGCGCGCTTCGGCTCGGGCGCGGCGTACCTGGCCGTCGCCGCCGGGTTCCTGGCCGGCGCGGCGGCGCTGCTGCCGGCCTCCCCGCCGGCGCCGGCGCGCACGTCGCGGCCGGCCCCGGTCTCGCTGTGGCGGAGCGTCACCGAGTTCATCGCGGCGGTGCGGGCCGACGGCGTGCTGCGCGGGCTCATGCTGCTCACCGCCGGCGCCGAGGTCCTCGGCTTCGCGCACCAGGCGCTGCTGCCGAGCCTGGCGCGCGACGTTCTCCAGATCGGGCCGGAAGGGCTGGGCGTCCTGAACGGCGCCCGCGCCGTGGGCGGGATCCTCGGCCTCGTCGCCGCCGTGGCGTGGAGCCCGGCGCACGGGGGGCTGGTGCTCTTCCTCGGCGTCCTCGGCGTGTTCGGCGCCGGCCTGATCGGGCTCGGCGTGGCGCCGTACCTCGTGGGCGTCGCCGGCGTCGTGCTGGTGCTGATCGTCGCCAACGCGGCGGGCGCGCTCGCCGACCTGCTGGCCCAGAGCCTGCTGCAGCTCGCCATGCCGGACCACATGCGCGGCCGGGCCGGCGGCGCCTGGGTGATCGCCATCGGGCTGGCGCCCGTCGGGCAGCTGCAGATCGGCGCGCTGGCCTCGCTGTTCGGCGTGAGCATCGCGCTCGGCGCCAGCGGCCTCGCCCTGGCGGCGCTGGCCGGGGCGGCGGCGCTGTGGCTGCCCCGCCTGCGGCGGCTGTGAGCGGAGTATGCTAGCGGCGTGCTGACCATCGAGCCGACCGGGCAGATCCTGGGCGCCACCGTGCTGGGCGTCGATCTCGCCCGGCCGCTCGCCGAGCCGGACTTCGCGGCGATCCTGCGCGCGCTGGGAGACCACGGCGTACTGCGCTTTCCGGACCAGCGGCTGGACGCCGCGGCGCTGCGGGACTTCTCCCGGCGCTTCGGCTCGATCCAGGACATGCTCACGGGCTTCCACGAGCCGGGGATGCCGGAGGTCGGCATCCTGTCCAACGTCGTCGAGAACGGACGGCCGATCGGGCTGGCCGACGCCGGGCAGGACTGGCACACCGACATGTCGTACAACCCGACAATCGGCTTCCTGAACGTGCTGTTCGCCGTGAAGGTGCCGCGCCGCGACGGTCGTGTGCTCGGCGCGACGTGCTTCGTCAACACGCACGCGGCCTACGAGGAGCTGCCGGCCGAGATCAAGGCGCGCCTGGCCAGCGCCACGGCGACCCACGACTTCGACAAGTTCTGGGAGAGCATGCGGCGCCGGCCGGGCAGCACGCGAGGGCCGATGACGGAGGAGCAGCGCCGCCGGCGGCCCCCGTCGGTGCACCCGGTCTTCCTGACGCATCCGATCACCGGGCGTCCCGTCCTCTACTGCAACCCCGGCTACGCGATCCGCATCAACGAGCTGGACGAGGCGCAGAGCGAGCGCACGCTGGCGCAGCTGTTCGCGCACCAGCTGCAGCCGAAGTACCAGTACACCCACCGCTGGACGGAGGGCGACGTGCTGGTGTGGGACCACATCGGCACGCTGCACAACGCCATCGCCGACTACCGGCCGGACGAGCCCCGCCTGATGAAGCGCTGCCAGGTGATGGCCGACCAGATCTTCGATCCGGCCTTCCAGCAGGCCCACCTCTCGCCGGCCGCCGCCCGATAGACGTGCCCCGGCCCGGCGGGTGAGTCAGGCGCCGGGGATCGTGCTCGACGCGATCGGCGCGCTGCTCCGCCCGCTCCTGGGAACGCTCGAGCGCGTGGTGTGGGTGCAGCGTCATCTCCATCCATCGCTCGCCGAACGGCTCGCCGATGCGCTGGCGCCCGGCCTCGACGCCATGGCCGGGCCGCTGGACGCGCTCCAGTCGCACCCGCGGCCGGACGAGCTCGACTTCGCGCGCGACCGGCTGGTGGACGTGGCGCGGCAGACGCTCGACATGGTCACCGCGTTCGTCGACGCCGCCCGCGCCGGCGGTGAGCCGTTCGATCTCTACCGAGCGTTGCGCCGCTTCGGGCGGGTCCAGGAGGCGCTCTACCCGCTGGCCCCGGCGTTCGGCGGGGTGAGCCGCTGGTTCCTCGAGCCGGCCCGACGCGACGACGACGCCCTCGTCGAGGCCCTGCGGGCGGGCGCGGTGCGCGAGGACGGCGTGCGGGCCGGCGTGCTCCACGCCGACAACGAGCGCGACGCGCGCGGCGGGTTCTCGCTCTACGTCCCGGAGTCGTGGGACGGCCACGCGTCCATGCCGCTCATCGTGGCGCTCCACGGCGGCCACGGGCACGGGCGCGACTTCCTCTGGACGTGGCTGCGCGAGGCCCGGGCGCGCGGGATGCTGGTGCTGTCACCCACGGCACAGGCCCGGACGTGGTCGATCATGGGCGCGGACGTGGATGGCCCGGCCCTGCGGCAGATGGTCGAGCGCGTGGCCGAGCGCCATCCCGTCGACCGCGCCCGGGTGCTGCTGACGGGGATGTCCGACGGCGCCACCTACGGGATGCGAAGCTTCCTGGCGGAGGGTGGGCCGTTCACGCACCTGGCGCCGGCGTGCGGCATGCTGCTGCCGTTCCTGCTCGGCGGCGGCGCCGCGCGCCTGCGCGACCGGCCCGTCTACCTGGTCCACGGCCGCCTCGACTGGATGTTCCCCGTGGACACCGCGAGGGCCGCTCGCGACGCCCTGCTCGCCGCCGGCGCCCGCCTCGTCTACCGCGAGCTGGACGACCTCTCTCACACCTACCCGCGCGACGAGAACCCCGCGATCCTCGACTGGCTGGCTCGAATGTGCTGATCGGCTCCCCACGCCGTGCGAGTGCGGAACGCGCCTCGTGAGCGGCCGGCTGTCCTCGGACGGGCCGCTCACGAGATTGTTGGACGGCGCTGCGCTTCAGGATCCGACGGGAGGCCGCGCGCGGGAAGGGGTCCGGCGATTCCCCGACCTCGGTCAGCGCGCGGTCCATCGCTTCGGTCACGCGATCGGGGGCGTGACGGGCCAGGTACTCGGCGAGAGCTCGGCTGTACACCTCGCTCCGGGAGCGTTTCGTCCGCCGTGCCAGCTGTTCAGCCCTCTTCAAAAACGTCGTCGGGAACCGACACCGCTATTTTCATACCCTGAGTATAACCAGTTGCCGTAGCCCGTCGAGAGCTGTCCGCCTGCGGACAAGATCACTCACCGTCACCCGTCCGCCACGCAGCCGCCGTCAGATGCTGCAGCTTGCGCGAATAGGCCTCGGGATCGTGAGTTCGCTTTGACTTTACGATGTCGTACATCTCGGCGGCCACGACGGAGCCGATGGCGTGTAACGCGTCGTGGCGCCGAAGACCCTCGGCGATCAATCGATTCATGGCAGCGGTGGCAGCCGGATGGCGCTCGGCAAGCTAGGTCTCGACCGCGACGTGAATGGCCGCATGCAGTTGAGGACTTCCGGTGTCGTGCTTCGCGCTCTGGTGGTGCCGCTGCACAGCGGCGAGACGGTCCGCCTCCGTGATAGCCAGCCACTCAACCGGGTCAGGTGCGACCTCTGGGTCACATCGCATTGCTGGTCCAATTGAAGTCCCTCCAACGCTCACATTCACCGGCGGCCGAGCGAGCGAACGCGAGTCCGGCTGTCAGGTGAAATGCGTTGTTGGGCAGCTGTTCGTTACTCAATGATCTGATCCGCGCGCAGGAGCAACGAAGGTGAGAGCGTGAGGCCAAACGTTTTGGCGGTCTTCAAGTTGATCACCAGCTCGAACTTCGTGGGCTGTTCGATGGGGAGGTCAGCCGGCCTCGCACCCTTCAGAATCTTGTCCACAAATCCTGCCGAGCGCCGCTGGATGTCGTTGACGTTCGCGCCATAGGACATGAGGCCGCCGGAGTCGGGAAACTGGCGAAAGTTGTACATGGCGGGTAACTGTCGCTGCGCAGCCAGCGCCACGACCTCGGCCCGGTTGGGTTCGACGACCAGCACGTCGCGGCGAACGAGGATCGCGCCCACTCCGGCCTGGCTCATCGCGGCGAACGTCGGGGCGAGGTCCTCGGGGCGGCTCACCGGGAAGTCCTTGATCTCGAGCTTGAGCCGGCGCGCGGCCGCCTCGATCTGCCTCTTCGCGATGTCGTAGCCCGGCGAGCGCGGGTTCCGCAGGACGCCGACGCGGGACAGCTTCGGCAACGCTTCCTTGAGCAGCTCGAGCTGCTTGCCGACCAGGTCCTCGGAGTCGAGGGTGAGCCCGGTAGTGTTCCCGCCAGGCCGGGCCAAGCTCGCGACGAACCCCTCTCCGACTGGGTCGGGGAGTGTGGACATCACGATCGGGATGGTGCGGGTCGCCTGCTGAGCCGCCCGGACGCCCATAGGCGCGCTCGCCACGATTACGTCCACGGGGAGCCGAACCAGCTCGCTTGCTAGTTCGGAGAGGCGTTCGGACTTGCCTTCGGCGTACCGGTACTCGATGAGGATGTTGGTCCCGGGCGTCCAGCCAAGGTTGCGGAGACCCCCCTCGAATGCCTCCCGGTGGCCGAAGTCGCCGGGCGGGGGGTTGCCCGGCCTGAGCACGCCGACCCGCGGTACTTTCCCCGGCTGCTGCGCCTGGATGGCGACCGACCCCACGAGAAGCAGAACGGCAGTGGCGATCAGACGAGTAACCGTCGACTTCATAGTCAGTCAGTTCCAGGTGTCCAACCGAAAGGACCTCTTGTCGTCACGGCTCTATTACGCGCCGCTTGTCTGCCCAACGTCCACGCTCACCGGCCGGGTGCGAGCAACGCGAGCGCCCGGTCCGGTGCAGCGTGAAGTTCGACGCCCTCTGCTTCCGCTGATCCCGGCATTGCTGCTCACTATATGACACGATCGGCGCGGATCAGAATAGACGGCGGAATTGTGAGGCCGAGCCGTTTGGCGGTCTTGAGATTGATGACGAGATCCAACTTCGTCGGCTGCTCGACCGGTAGGTCAGCAGGCTTCGCCCCTTTCAAGATCTTGTCGACGAAGACGGCCGCGCGACGCCAGATGTCCCTGATGTTCACGCTGTACGACATCAAGCCACCCTCCTCGACATACCGCGTGTGGTTGTACATCGCCGGGAGCCGGCTCTTGGCGGCGAGGTCCGCTACTCGCCGCGGCTGTCCGAACAGGAACGCCGAGGAGAACACGTAGAGCGCACTGACTCGCGCCTGCGTCGCACGTTTGAAGACCTCCTCGATATCGCCCGCGTTGCGAATCTCGAGCGAAAGCACCTGCCACCCCCGCTCGCGGGCAACCG
>DASTOJ010000176.1:0-8062 GCA_035762565.1 Candidatus Methylomirabilota bacterium
TTCTCGTCGGTCATCCGTGGCTCGTAGAGCCCGTGCTTCATGTAATAGATCTGCAGCCAGCACTCGCCCGCCTGATCGCACACCGGACAATCGAGCGGGTGATTGATCAGGTGGAACTCCATCATCGACCGCCGGGTGTCCTTCACGCGGTCGGTCTGCGTGTGCACCACCATGCCGTCGGCCGCCTGGGTGTTGCAGGCGATGGTCGGCCGCGGGGCCCTGTCGAGGTCCACCATGCACAGCCGGCACTGCCCGGCGATGGACAGGCCGGGATGGTAGCAGTAGTGCGGCACCTCGATGCCGAGCCGCCGGGCCGCCTCGATGAGGTTGGTGCCGGCCTCGACCTCTATTTCTTTTCCGTCGATCGTCAGCCGCGGCATAGGGCCTCGAACTCGCTCCGGAATTTCTGGATGTAGGAGATATACGGGCCGACGGCGCCGTCGTAGAACGCACAGATGGTCGTGCCGGCGCCGCGCTTGGCGACGTCGATGATCGTGTCGAGGTCGTCCTTGCGGCCGTGGCCCTCGACGAGGCGGTGGACCATCCTGTAGATCCAGCCGGTCGACTCGCGGCAGGGGGTGCACTGGCCGCACGACTCATGGGCGTAGAAGCGCGCCAGCACCAGCAGGGCCTCGGGGATCGACGCGCTCTCGTCCATCACGATCACGCCGGCCGAGCCGATCATCGAGCCGGCGTTCTTGAGGCCGTCGACGTCCATCGTGACGTCGATCTCGTCGGCGGTGAGGATCGCGGCCGACCCGCCGCCCGGCACCACGGCCTTCAGCCGGCCGGTGCCGCTCACGCCGCCGGCCCGCTCGATGAGCTGGCGCAGCGTGACGGCCACCGATTCCTCGTAGACGCCCGGCCGCCTGACCCGGCCGGACACCGAGTACATCCGCGTCCCGCCCTGGGTCTTGGTGCCGAGCCCCGCGAACCACTCGGCGCCGCGCTCGACGATGGGCGGCACGCAGCAGAGCGTCTCCACGTTGTTGACGATCGTCGGCTGGCCGAACGCGCCCTTGATCGCCGGAAACGGCGGCTTGATCTTCGGCCAGCCCTTCTTGCCCTCCAGCGAGGAGAGCAAGCCCGTCTCTTCACCACAGATGTATGCCCCGGCCCCGCGATGCACCACGACGTCGAACCCCTGCCCCAGCAGGTTCGCGCCGTACGCTTCCTTGACCGCGGCGCTGAACCGGCGCCACGGCTCCACGTACTCGCCGCGGATGTAGACGAAGCCCAGCGGCGAGCGGATGGCCCGGGCGGCGATCAGCATGCCCTCGATCAGCGCATGGGGGTCGCGCTCGAGCAGGTAGCGGTCCTTGAACGTGCCCGGCTCGCCCTCGTCGGCGTTGACCACGAGGTAGACCGGGCCGGTGTGGTTCCGCGGGACGAACGACCACTTGGTGCCCGTCGGGAACCCGGCGCCGCCGAGACCGCGCAGGTTGGACTTCCGGACCTCCTCGGTGATCGCGGCGGGCTCCATCGTCCGGGCCTTGTCCCAGGCCGCGTAGCCACCCGCTCCGCGATAGCCGGCCAGCGTGTGCGAGTCCGCGTGGGCGAAATTCCGCATGAGCACGGGCCCGACCGTCACCGCAGCGCCTCCAGGAGGCGGTCGACCTTCTCGGCAGTGAGGTTCAGCTCGTACCGGTCGTCCACCTGCGCCATGGGCGCCGCCTCGCACGCGCACAGGCACTCGACCGACTGCAACGTGACCCGCCCGTCGGGCGTCGTCTCGCCGACCTCGATGCCGAGCCGCCGCTTGACGTGGGCGAGGATGTCGCGCGAGCCGGCCAGGTGGCAGGACAGGTTGTGGCACACCGCCACCACGTGCCGGCCCTTGGGCTGCTGGAAGTAGAGCGTGTAGAACGTGACGACCTCGTGCACGTGGGCGGGCGACATCTCGAAGAGCCCGGCGACGTACGCCTCGACCTCGAGCGAGACCCAGCCGAAGGTGTCCTGGGCCAGGTGGAGGACGGGCAGCAGCGCGCCCTGGCGGTCGGGATAGAGGCCCTGGAGCCGGCAAACCTCGGCCAGCTGCTCGGGCGTGAAGGCGATGGCGGTGGTCACCGGTCCAGCTCTCCTCCGATCATGTTCACCGAGCCGAAGGTCGGGATGAGGTCGGCGATCATCTCGTCCTGGATCATCCGGTGGAGCGCGGCCACCGGCGGCAGGCACGGCGGCCGGCAGCGCACGCGGTACGGGCGGTCCGTTCCGTCCGACACCACGTAGAAGCCCAGCTCGCCGTTGGCGCCCTCGGAGGCGAAGTACGCCTCGCCCTGCGGCGGCCGGATCCCGTAGCCCTCCATGATGAGCATGAAGTGGTTCATCAGCCCCTCGATGGAGCCGTAGGCCGTCTCCTTGGGCGGTAGCACCACGCGCTTGTCCCGCGCGTTCACCTGCTCCCAGGCCGGCCGGTTCTGGCCCTGGAGATTCGGCGACAGGCGGATCGGCACCAGCAGCAGCCCCTCGGTCTTGCCCTGCTTGCCCTGGTCGACGTAGGCGGCCGGGTCGAGCGGGTGCCCCTCGAAGTCCACGTTGATGGGGCCGCCCGGCATCAGCGCCAGCGCCTGTTCGGCGATGCGCATCGACTGCTCCATCTCGGCCATGCGCACCAGGTAGCGGGCGTAGTTGTCGCCGTCCTTCTGGACGGGGACCTCGAACTGCACGCGGTCGTAGGCCCAGTGCGGCTGGGCCCGGCGCACGTCGTAGCCGACGCCGACGGCCCGCAGCAGCGGCCCCGTGATGGCGTAGGCGATCGTCTCCTCGCGCGAGAGCGCGCCCACGCCGACCATGCGGTCCATGAAGATGCGGTTGCCGGTCAGCAGGCGGTGGACCTCGTCCAGGACCTCGCGGGTCTCCTTGAACGCCGTGGTCATCTTGGCCGCGAAGCCCTCCGGCAGGTCGGCCTTCACGCCGCCGACGCGGCCGTAGGAGATCGTGAGCCGGGCGCCGGTGACGTCCTCGACCAGCTCCCACAGGAACTCGCGGGCCTTGATCATGTAGAGGAACACGGTGAAGGCCCCCAGCTCCATGGCCGAGGCGCCGACGCACGTGAGGTGGTCGCAGATGCGCGAGATCTCCGACATCGCGGTGCGGATGTACTTGCAGCGCTCGGTCACTTCGATGCCGAGGAGTTTTTCGACGGCCGAGGCGTAGGCGAAGTTGTTGATCAGCGGCGAGACGTAGTTGAGCCGGTCGGTGTACGGGATGGCGTTGTTGTAACCGCCGACCTCGCAGTCCTTCTCGAACGCCCGGTGCAGGTAGCCGATCTCGACGTCGGCCTTGCGGATGAACTCGCCGTCGATCTCGGCCTGGATGCGGATGATCCCGTGCATGGCCGGGTGGGCGGGCCCCACGCCCAGCTGCAGATTCTGGCCGCTCCCCGTGCCGCTGCCCTCGCCCAGCATGAAGTCGCGGATCTCGGGCATTACGCCGCGGGCCCGATGAGCGGCTGCCGCCGGTTGATCGGGTAGTCCTTGCGCAGCGGATGGCCGACGAACTGCTCGTACATGAGCAGGCGGCGGGGGTCGGGGTGACCGGCGAAGCGGACGCCGAACATGTCCCACACCTCGCGCTCGAGCCAGTTGGCGATGGGCCAGAGCCCGACCGCCGTCGGCACCACGGCGTCGTCCTCGTCGACCCGCACCTTCACCCGCACACGGTGGTTGTGGCCGATCGAGTACAGGTGATAGACGACCTCGAAGCGGGGCCCGTCCTCCCGGCCCGGATACCTGAGATAGTCGACCGCCGTCAGGTCCATCAGGACGTCGAAGCCCAGCGCCGGCTCGCCGCGGCAGGCCCGCAGCACGTCCAGCAGCACGGCGCGCTCGACGACGGCAGTGGCGTCGCCGTGGCGGTCGTGGGTCTCGACGAGCGCGGGGCCGAACAGGTCCCGGAGGCGCTGGAGGATCCCTCCGCCCGGCACTAGAACCTCTGCGTCTGGGTGGCGATCTTGTCCTGCAGCTTCATGAGCCCGTCCAGCACGGACTCCGGCCGCGGCGGGCAGCCGGGGATGTAGACGTCGACCGGGATGATCGTGTCGATGCCCTGCACGGTGGCGTAGTTGTCGTAGAACCCGCCGGTGCAGGTACAGACGCCGAACGCGACCACCCACTTCGGCTCCGTCATCTGGTCGTAGATGCGCTTGAGCACCGGCGCCATCTTGTGCGAGATGGTGCCGACGACGAAGAGCACGTCGGCCTGGCGGGGGGAGAAGCGCGGCAGGCCGGCGCCGAACCGGTCGACATCATAATGCGAGCACGCCGTCGCCATGTACTCCATGCCGCAGCAGGCCGTCACGAAGGGGTACTGGAAGATGGAGTACTTCCGCGCCCAGCCGATGGCCTCGTCGAGCTTGGACGTGAAGAAGCTGCCTACTCCCATTCGAGCCCCCCCTTGCGCCAGATGTAGAGGAACCCCAGCATGAGGATGCCGAGGAACACCAGCATCTCCGCGAAGCCGAACCAGCCCAGGCGCCGGTACAGCATCGCCCACGGCCAGATGAACAGCAGCTCGATGTCGATGATGATGAAGAAGATCGCGATCGTGGAGAACTTGATCGCGAAGCGCCCCTCGGCCACCTCGATGGGATCCTTGCCGCACTCGAACGGCGCGACCTTGACCGGCGTCAGCCGCCGCGGCGCGATCAGCGCGGGGATGAACAGCAGGGCTGCTGTCACCGCCGCCGCGAACGCGAACACGATCAGGATCGGGAGGTATTCCACCTATCGGCTCACGTGAAATCCGGTGACGCGGCGGGCCGGGCGCGGGGGGCGCGGGCGCGCCTGCATGGCTCGCCTGTCGCCGTAACTCGCTCCGGGCTCGGCTCGCTCGTCCCCCCCATCCCCCTGAGGGGGCTCGGTCGCAGGCAAGTCGAATCGCTGGTGGCTCGCTCGCCGAGCCCTGCGCTCGAACGGCGACCACGGCTCGCCATGATGGCGCGCCCGCGCCCCCCGCGCCCGGCCCGCCGCGTCACCACGTTTACGGGAGTCATGAGCGGATTGCTGAGGCCGCGTCGGCCTGGCTCTTGGCGTGGTAGGAGCTGCGGACGAGGGGGCCGGCCTCGACGTGGGCGAAGCCGAGGGCGCGGCCGATCCTGGCCAGTTCGGCGAACTCGTCCGGATGATAGTAACGGGCGACCGGCAGGTGCCCGGGGGAGGGCCGCAGGTACTGGCCGAGCGTCAGGATCGACACGCCCACCTCGACCAGGTCGCGCAGCGTGGCCACCAGCTCGTCCCGCTCCTCGCCGAGCCCGAGGATGATGCCCGACTTGAGCGGCAGGCCGGGCGCGGTCGCCCGCGCGTGGCGGAACAGGTCGAGCACGCGCTCGTACCGGCCGCCGTGGCGCGCCACCTTGTAGAGGCTCGGCACGGTCTCGGTGTTGTGGTTCAGGATCGCCGGCACGGCGGCGATCACCGTGTCGAGCGAGGCCCGCCGGCCAAGGAAGTCCGGGATCAGCACCTCCACCCGGCAGGCCGGCGCGTGGGCGTGGACCGCCCGGATGGTCGCCGCCCAGTGGCTGGCGCCTCCGTCGGCGAGGTCGTCACGGTTCACCGAGGTGATGACCACGTGCTCGAGCGCCAGCTCGGCCACCGCGCGTCCGATGTGCTCGGGCTCCTCGCGGTCCTCCCACGCCGGCGTGCCGTGGCGGACCGCGCAGTAGCCGCAGTTCCGCGTGCAGACGTCCCCCAGGATCATGAACGTCGCGGTCGCCTGCTCCCAGCACTCGCCGATGTTCGGGCAGTGAGCCTCCTCGCAGACCGAATGCAGGTCGAGGTCGCGCATGAGCCGGCGCAGTCGCGTGTAGTTCGGACCGCCGGGCGCACGAACCTTGAGCCAGGCTGGCTTGCGCCCGTCGGCGAGGCCGTTCGGCGGCAGGACTGGAAGTGGATACGTCATCGGTCCGCTGTCGAAACCGCATCATTATGCCACGTCACTCCCAGGGTCGCACACGCCGTGCCGTCTGCGCGCGCGACGCCCGCCGGCCGGCGGCATCCAGGTTGCTGTCGTTCATCCCGACGCGGGTGTCGTCCAGCTCCGCGTGACAACCAAGGAGGTTTTGCATCGTTTCCCTCGGCCTGGTGGCGCTCCTGGCCACCGCGCCGTTGGCCTGGGCGCAGGCCGGCAGCGGCGCCGCCAGCGGTGGAGCCGGCTCCAGCCTGAGCGGCGCACCCAGCACCGGCGGGACGGGGGTCTCTGGTCCCGGGGCCCCGAGCACCCCGGGCACGGCCACCGACAGCAGCGCTCCTTCGACCGGCGCCGGCGCCTCGGAGAAGGGCGCCGGGCCGGACCCCGCGGCTCCGTCGGCCTCACCGGCCAGCAGTGAATTCAAGGGCCGTCACACCATGACGGGCGAGGTCACCAAGATCGACAACCAGACTGGCATGTTCTCGATGAAGACCAGCGAGGGCACGCTGGACCTGCACGCGCCGCCGTCGGCGCTGGCGGGGGTGAACACGGGCGACCGGATCGTGGTCGAGATCGCCGTCAGCCCGATGAAGTAGCGCGTTCGAGGTCTGGCGGCGTCACGAGGAGCGCCCTGGCGCCTGCCGGGGCGTTCCTCGGTGAGATCGTCAGGCGGCGCAGGTGAGGTAGGCCGTGACCGGGACGAGCCGCTGGGCGATGGGATCGACGCCGAGGGCGAACTCCTCCAGTGTCACCGCGCCAAGCAGGGAGGGACCGCCGCGGGGTCCGATGAGGCAGAGCGTCGGCGCTCCTGGTCCGCAAGCCGCAGCATGACGCCCGTCACCGGCCACTCCTCCTCACGTCCGTCTCCGAGTCGCACACGGCGAGCGCCGATCGGTTGGCAGCGAAGCGCCGACGAGGCAGCGTGGTGTACGTCGCGCCGGTGTCGACCAACAGCGAGAGACTGCGGCTGCAGACCATCCTTCCCGTCGAAATGTCCATTGATCGATACCCTACCACGCCGGCAGCGTCACTCGACGCGGCGGACCGAGAGGAGGTGCACCTGCTTGTCGGCGGTGACGCCGGTCACCTCGAGCCGCTCGCCGACCATCGTCCCCGCGTAGCGCACGCTCACGGGCTTCGCGTCGGCCGGCGGGCGGCTGCTCCCCGGCCGCACCGTGCCCGTCATGCGCAGCTCGCCGTCGATGACCATCGCCGATCCGTCGGCGGCAACCGCAGAGGCGGTGGCGCCGGTCGCCAGCGTCCAGCGGAGCGTGCCGCCGACGACGGTGAAGCGCACCGTCGCCGGGCTCGCGACCTCCGAGTCGCCCGTCGACCGTGGCGGCAGCGTGAGCGTCCCGCGCCAGGTCCCCGGCAGCCGGCTCGCCTGCAGCGGGGGCGCCTTCGGCGCCGGGGCGAGCGTCGCCGGCGCCGGAGCGGCCGCGCGCGCGCCGAGGCGCTCCGTCTGGTCGAAGCGCACCATGCAGTCGTGCACGCGCTGCGCCTCGCCTTCCTTCCCGACGACCGAGAACTTCCCGTCCCGCTCCACGCGCTCCAGCTTCGTCGACGGCCCCTGCGGCTGACACGACCTGAACGCCTCCTCGACGAGCGCCTGCTGGGTCGTGAGCTTGGGCGCGCAGCCGGCCGCCAGGAGCGCGAGGACGGCGATCAGCCAGCGAACCTCAGATCTGCGCACGGCGGGCCCTCCACAGTCGCGACGACCACCCGGCGGGGACACCGGCTCGCATCATGTGGAAATCATTCTAGCCCAGGCGAGCGGAAATCGAGGTCGACCGAGGATGGTGCCGAAGGGGGGACTCGAACCCCCACGGGTTGCCCCACACGCCCCTCAAACGTGCGCGTCTGCCAATTCCGCCACTTCGGCGCCGGCGGAAAGTGAGTATGCCACCCCGGCATCGACGGTGTCAATGACTCGTACTGGCAGGCGCCGCTCCTCAGCCGGGCAGCCGAAGATCCCGGGGGAGATCGAGGCCACGCGTCCCTTCCGGTGGCCGGCACCGCTCACGTACCTCCGCCGGAGTCTGAAGAGCCTTCTGCTTCGCTTCCCCGATCCGAACACGGGCTTGAACCGCTGGGAGGGCGATCTCCTCAAAGTACACACGTGACAAAGGTCCGACGCTGGCAAGAGTCATCGGTT
>DASTOJ010000177.1:0-16163 GCA_035762565.1 Candidatus Methylomirabilota bacterium
AGCCCTTGGCGTGCCAGCCCGGGAGCCCCTCGTCGAGCACGCGCTGATTGCGCCAGCCGTGCGCGTACAGGATGTTGCTGGCCCCCCGGGCCAGCGCATGCGGGCACGTTCAGTAGAGGACGACGAGGCTCTTCTTCGAGATCTCGTTCGCCCGCGACTCCAGCGCGCGGATCGGGATCGAGCGCGCCCCCTTGACGTGCATCTCCTGGTAGACGTCCCAGGTGCGCACGTCGATGATGTCGGCGCGGGTCCCGCGGTCGAGCAGGGCCTTCAGCTCGTCGGCCTTGATGAAGTTGACGGGATACTCGGGCGGCGCCGCCGGCGCCGCGCCCAGCAGCAGCACCCCACCGATCACCAGGCCGCCCACGAGCGCGCGCATGCCGCCTAGCCTCCGGCCAGGCGGGCGCGGCTGCGCATCGTGGGCCCGCCGTTGCCCAGTTTCTTGGTCTGCATCGGCTGTCCCTTGCCGCAGTTGGGGATCGGGTAGAGGCGGAAGTCCGATCCCACCGCGTCGACGTTCGTGAGGTACGCGCGCGTGTCGGCCATGATGCCGCCGTCGCGATAGAGGCGGCCCAGCCGGCCGTCGCGGATCTCGTAGACCTTGCGCGCGGAGATGCGGAAGTTCTCGCGGCTCTCGGCGATGGAGGGGATGCGGTGCCCGGCCAGGTACCAGCCCCGGTCGACCTCGCGGACGATCTCGGCCGCGTCCCGCTCGCCGGGGGCGAACACGGTGTTGGACATGCGGATCAGGGGCACCAGGGAGGCGTCGGTGGCCTTGAAGTGGCCGTTGGGCGCGCCGCCGAACACGGCGGCCGTCTGCCGGCTGTTCATGAAGCCACGGAGCACGCCCCGCTCGATGTGGACCACGCGCCGGGCCGGAGTGCCCTCGTGGTCGTAGACGTAGTGCCCGTAGCCGGGCAGGGCGGGATCGGAGTACGCGCTCACCAGCGGCGAGGCGACCCGGCAACCCACCTGGTGATCGTCGAGCCCGGCCAGCAGCCACGAGCGCCCGGCGTAGGCGGTCTCCATCTTGAGCGCGCGGTCCAACTCCACGGGATGCCCGACGATCTCGTGAGAGACGAGCGTGTTGTAGTGGGGGTCGGTGACGACGACCTCCGGCCGATCGCCGGTCGGCAGCGGCGGCGCCTGGGCGAGCTCCACGCTCTCGCGGGCCAGGTCCAGCGCCCAGTCGATGAAGGGCGGGAAGCCGAGGGGCGGATCGTCCACGCCGGCGGTCAGGATCTCCCAGCCCCGCTGGTGACCGACCACGTCGTACAGCTCCTGGCTCACCTCGCCGGCCACGCCGACCACCACCGCCAGGCCCTGGGTGAGCGCGAACGCCTGGTCGATCAGCGCGCCCTCGGTCGAGGCGTACAGCTCGCGAGTGAGCTGGGTGAGCGTGGAGACGTAGTTGTACTTCACGCCGGCGTGGGCGGCGGCCACCCGGCGCGAGACGTCAGTGGTGAAGGCGACCAGCTCGCCGAGGGGCAGCGTGCGTGGATCGACCGCGTACACCGCGGGCACGGTGTCCTCCCGCACGTCCACGCGGTGCAGGCGCGTGTCGGCGAGGGACGCGCCGAGCGGGCCGAGCTTGTCGCGGGCGACCGCCTTCAATTCCCCGTTGACGGTCGCCCGGCGGTAGGCGCGCTCGAGGGCGTCCCGCAGCCGGCGGGGCAGGTCGTCCAGGTCGGCGGTGCCCAGCGTGAGCCCGACCCACCCCGGCGCGACCATCCGGTCTCCGGCCAGCACCCGCACACCGGCCGTGAAGCCGTAATCGTCGCCCGAGGACTTGCTCTCGCCGTTCTCGGCGCCGGCCGACTTGCCTTCCGTCACCTCCAGCCGCAGGTCGGCGTGGGCCAGGTAGGGGAAGCGGCGGGCGGCGTCGCGCAGGAGATCGCGCACGTCGCGCCGGAGGGTGTCGATCAGGTCGAGCGTGATGCGACGGCTCATGGCGGGATCAGAAGGGCTCCGTGAACGGCTCGACGACCACCAGCTCGCCGGCGGCGACGTCGCCACGGTCCTCCTCGAGCACGATGAGGCAGTTGCCGGCGACCATCGAGGAGAGGATGCCGGAGCCCTGGGGCCCGGTCGTGCGCACCTGCCAGCCGCCGTCGACGTACGCGAGGACGCCGCGCTTGAACTCGCGGCGGCCGGCGCGCTTGCGCAGCGGCTCCAGCGTCCGGGCGTGCCACGCCGGCGGGAACCACCGCCGCCGGCCGGCGAGCTTCCACAGCGCCGGGCGGACGAAGAGCATGAAGGCCAGCAGCGAGGCGACCGGGTTGCCGGGCAGGCCGAAGAAGGTCGTGCCGGCGAGCCGGCCGAACGCCAGCGGCCGGCCCGGCTGCATCGCGACCTGCCAGAAGTCGATCGTACCCAGCTCGGCCAGCACGTCCTTGACGAGGTCGTAGGCGCCCACCGACACACCGCCCGTGGTCACCACGACGTCAGCCATCGCGGCGGCCTCTCGCAGCCGGGCAGTCAGCACCTCGCGCGTGTCGGGCACGATACCGAGGTCCAACACCTCGCCACCGGCCAGCTCGATCGAGCCACGCAGCGTGAAGCGGTTGGAGTCGTAGATCTGGCCGGGCCGCCGGGGCGTACCCGGCTCGGCCACCTCGTCGCCGGTGGACAGCAGCGCGACGCGCGGGCGGCGGTGCACGCCGAGCTGCCAGATGCCGAGCGAGGTCACCAGGCCGATCTCCTGGGGGCGCAGCACGGTGCCGCGCTCGATGACGATGCCCCCGGCCTCCACGTCCTCGCCCCGCAGCCGCACGTTCACACCCTTGGCGATCGGCCCCACGCGCACGCGCGCGCCGGCGCGCTCGACGACCTCCTGAGGATAGACGGTGTCGGCGCCGGCGGGCAGCGCCGCGCCGGTCATGATGCGCAGCGCCTGGCCGGGCGCCAGGGTGCCCGCGAAGACGGCGCCGGCGGCGAGATCGCCCGCGACGTCCAGCTCCCGCGTGCCCGCGCCAGGGATATCGCCGCTGCCGACGGCGTAGCCGTCGACGGCCGAGTTGTCGGCGGGCGGCACGTCGAACGGCGCGTGGACGTCGGCGGACACCACGCGGGCGAGCGCGCGCGTGACCGGCACCACCTCGGGCGGGACGGCCGCGGCGATCCGGCCGAGAATGTGCGCCTGCCCCTCGCCCACGCTGATCATGGCCGTGCGAGCCGCAGCCGCAGGCGAGGCGAGCCTGTTACCATGAGTGCCATTATACGAGCCATGGACGAGGTGCCGGCTCGCCCCGCGGGCTTCTGGATCCGTGCGGTCGCGCTCGCCGTCGACGCCGCGGTGTTCGCGCTCGTGCAGGCGTCCTTCGCCGCGCTGGCGCGGGCCCTGATGGGCCCGCCCGCCGCCGGCGTCGGCTCGTCCCACCCCTCCGTGGCGCTGTTCACGCTGCTGTTCACGGCGGCCTACACGAGCGTGCTGCACGTCGTGGCCGGCCAGACCATCGGCAAGAGCCTGGCCGGCATCCGCGTAGTGGGCCTGGACGGCGCGCGGTTGACCGCGGGGCCGGCGCTCCTCCGCTACCTGGCGTACTACCTTTCGCTGGCCCCGCTCGGCTTCGGGTTCCTGATGGCGGGGCTGCGCCACGACAAGCGCGCACTGCACGACCTCGTCGCCGGCAGCCGGGTGGAGCGCGTGCCGCCGCGGCGCCCCGTGCGGCGTCCGGTCGTGACCTCACCGGCTTCCGGCACCTTGCAGGATCCCGCGATCCGGCAGGCGAGCGGGCCCTGCCCCGGGGTGTGATCCCCGCGCTGCCACCCCGGCCGCGCAACCGGCTGGCGGAAACGATCCTCCGCGCGCTCCACGATCCGGCCGCGCGCCGGGAGTTGACGGCGCTGAGCGCCGGGACGAGCCGGTGGCAGTGGCTCGCCGAAGACGAGGCGTCCTGGGCGGGCCCGCTCGCCGAGCGGGCGCGGGCGGCCTGCGCGGCGCTCGCGGGACAGCCGTTGCTGGCGCCCGAGGCCGGTGTGAGAGGCGCCCTCGAGGGAGCCGCGACGCTCTTCGACGCCGGGCTCTACTACGAGGTGCACGAGCTGCTCGAGCCGCACTGGGCGGCGGCGCACGGCGAGACGCGCGCGGCGCTGCAGGGCCTGATCCAGGTGGCGGTCGGCTGGCAGCACCTGGCGAACGGCAATCCGGCCGGCGCCCGCTCGCTGCTCGTCGAAGGCGGCGGCCGGCTGCACGGCGCCCGGCTGCCCGGCCTGGCCCTCGACGACTTCGCCCGCGCGGCGGTGGACGCAGCAGCCGCCATCGCGGCCGGCACACCCGTCGGGCCACCGAGCTTTCCGCGCGCGTGAGGGGCCGCACGAGACCGAGCGCGGCCATCGCCCGGCGCCTATACTCGTCGCGCGCTGTCCAACTCGAAGGAGGCCCCCATGGATCTCGAGCTGAAGGGCAAGGTGGCGCTGGTGACCGGGGCCAGCAAGGGAATCGGCAAGGCGATCGCGCTCGGGCTGGCCGCCGAGGGCGCGCGCGTGGCGATCGTGGCCCGTGACGCCGGCGCGCTGGACAAGGTCGCGGCGGCCTGCCGGGACCGCTCGCGCACGGACGCCGTCCCCGTGGCCGCGGACCTCTCGCAGCTGGACGAGGTCGAGCGCGTGGTGCGCGAGGTCAAGGACCGCGCCGGCCGCATCGACGTCCTCGTCAACAACGCGGGCGCCATCCGGGGCGGCGGGTTCCTGACGATCCCGGACGCGCAGTGGATCGGCGACTGGAACCTCAAGCTGCTGGGCTACATCCGGATGGCGCGCGCCGTCTTCCCCCTGATGCAGGCGCAGGGCGGCGGGCGCATCTGCAACGTCGTGGGCGCGGCCGGCCGCAATCCCGCGCCGACCTATCTCACCGGCGGCGCCGCCAACGCCGCCCTCATCAACTTCACCAAGGGTCTGGCCGACCTGGGCGCGCCGGCGCGGATCCTCGTCACCGCGGTGTCGCCCGCCGCGACCAGGACCGAGCGCTGGGATTCGCTCATCGCCCAGCAAGCGGCCGCGAGCGGACGCAGCGTGCAGGAGCTGCAGGCGGAGGCCGAGGCGCCCTACAAGCTCGGCCGCATCGCGACGGCCGAGGACATCGCCGACGCGGTGTGCTTCCTCGTCTCGGCCCGCGCCTCCTTCATCACCGGCATCTGCCTGACCGTGGATGGGGGCGCGACCCGGGGCGTGTATCCCTAGCGGGAAGGGTCCTTTACCGCGTGTGCAACCGACCTTGACATGCGTTACTTCCTGTCACTACTCTTGGGCCGGCAGCAGAAGGGCAGTGTCCCAATCCGCCCCGCACGGGCCAGGAGGTCGCGCGATGTCGGCTAAGCTCTTTGTCGGAAACCTTTCTTTCCAGGCCACGGAGGAGGACCTCCGCGAGCTCTTCGCTCAAGCCGGAAACGTCGAGACGGTCCGGATCATCACCGACCAGTTCACCGGCCGACCGCGGGGCTTCGGGTTCGTGGAGATGGCGACCAAGGAAGAGGCGCAGAAGGCCGTCGAGATGCTGAATGGCCGCCTGTTCCGCGACCGCAACCTGGTGGTCGACGAGGCCCGTCCCCAGCCCCAGCGCAGCGGCGGCGGCGCGGGCCGAGGCGACCGGGGCCCCCGGCCCGGTGGTGGCGGCGGTGGAGGTGGCTGGCGGCGGTAGGCCTCGAGTCGCGCCTGAGGCGGTACGGCGTAAGCTGTCAGAAAAGTGACAGCTGCGCCGTATCCTCGATGCACTCGTCGCGATAAGCCACGAGGCCCTCGACCTCCGAGAAGCGCCGGAACCGATCCCAGATCTCGAGCACCTTGGCTTGATAGTGCTCGACGTTCTCGTCGGGTCGTGCCGGGTCCCACTCGCGCGCGAGCTTCGCCTGCTCGCTGACCACGACGTTGCGGCTCCGGCCGGCCACGTAGTAGGAGACCTGGTCGCCCGGCTGAACGGGCCGGCCTGACGCGGTCATCAGCTCGTAGGCCGCCGACGGCGGGCGCGCTCCGGCCTGCACGCGCTCGCGATAGACGTCGAGGGTGTCCTGCAAGGTTTCGGTCCGGGCGAAGAGACGGACGTCGACCTGGTGGCGCGCGAAGGCCGCCAGCCAGCGGTCGATCACGGCCCGCACCTCGCCCCGCTTGCCCTCGAGCAGCAATCGCACGACCTCCTCGATGATCCGGCGCTGGAAGGGTTCCAGGCCGCGCGAGCGGAAGCCCGAGCCCTTGAGCTGCACGCGGCCGCGCTCGTCGAGCAGCGCGTACGTCTTCATCTTGTAGGACAGCATCGCCGCGTGCCGGCCGTCCAGCTCGAGCGCGATGCCCTCGGGCAGGCCGGCTGCCACCTTCTCCAGCAGCGCGCCGTCGTCCGCGGTCGCGTGGCCGGCCGGCGCCAGGAAGTAGACGCCGTCGGTGTCGGCCTCGATGGGCGTGGCGCCGAGCGCGGTGAGACGGTCCACGATCTGCGTGACGATCCGCCGGCCCTCGGCCGTGACGCGATCGGCCGCCGCGAAGTCGTTGAAGTGGCCGCTGCCGAAGGCGAGATAGCCGTAGAACGCGTTGATCAGGATCTTGAACGTCTGCTGCAGCGCCTGCTGGTGTCGGCGCTCCTCCGGGTCGGCCGTGCTGCGCGCCAGGTGCTTGGCGGTGACCCGAACGTCCCTCAGGTGCGCGAGCAGCGCCAGGAACACGCCGAGGTCATCGGAGGCTGGCGCCACCCGCTCGGCCAGCATCAGCGAGGGATAGAGCGAGGTGACGTCGACGTGGAGCACCGGCCCGCCCACGCCCTGGCGCCAGATGGCGGTGAGACCACCGCCGACCGGCTGCCCCGGCCGCGGGGCGGGGATGGCGTGGCCGGCGCGCAGGTATTCGCGCACGAGCAGCGCGTCGATCTTCGCGGCGGCGCCGCGCAGGGTGGCCGCCTGGTAGTCGAACGGCAACAGCTGGGCCTGCGCGAAGTAGGGCGGCGCCAGGATGGCGCCGACCTCGAGCGTCTCGCGGGCGTCGTCGGCCGCGTAGGCCATGAGCCGGTCGGGCGTCTCGGCCAGCTCGCGCGCCACGTTCGCGGCGTCGATGTACGTGCGGTCGTCGGCGCTCACGCCCAGATGCCGGGCGATGTCCTTGAGCCCGAACGAGGGCAGGTCGCGGGCGCCCACGTCGTGCAGCTGGGCCAGCATCCAGGTGTCGACGACGTGGCGGCCGGCGATCTCGTAGCGCCGGTAGCCGATGGCGCGCTCGGCGACGTAGAGCCGGGCCGGGCGGCCCCGCAGCTCGCTGCCGTCGCGGCCCCAGGCCAGGACCACCCGGTGACGGCGCGCCCGGGCCTCGAGGTACTCGAGGTCGAAGCGGAAGATGTTGTGGCCCTCGATGACGTCTGGGTCGCGCTCCCGGATGAGGCGCGAGGTCTCCTCGAGGAGCGCCCGCTCGTCGAGCCGGTCACCGCGCACGACGTGCCGGAGGCCGGTCGAATCGACGAGCGCCACCGCGACGATACGATCGGCCTCGCGCGCGGCATTGGGGAACTCGTGAGCCCCGCTGGTGACGACCTCGATGTCGAGGGCCAGCCGCCGAAGCTCGCCGAAGCGCATACCGCCGAACGAGGTGCGGCCGCTCGCGAGCAGATACTGCTGCACGGGATCCGGGAGGAACCGGTACGGCGCAACCGGCACGTCGGGCGCCAGGCCGCTGCGCTGGCGGGCCAGGTCGCGCGCGCCCAGCGCGTCGGTCCAGGCCTCGAAGCGCGCACGCCAGCGCAGCTCGCCGGGGCCCGCCAGCGGCGTGGTCTCGAGCAGCCCCGGCGCCTCCGCGACGAGCGCGGGATCGGTCAGCAGCACGAACGGCGTGAATGGGACGACGCCGACCTCGGTCGTCGCGCCGACCCGACGCCAGACGCGGATGCCGCGGCCGTCGCCGGTGAGGGCGAAGGCGACGAGCCCGGGCGTGGGATCGGCGCCGAAGAGCAGGGGCGCCCGCGCGCTCAGCCGGCGGCGTCCTCGATGGGGGCGCGGTAGTCGGCGAGGTCAGCCCCCGCCTCACCGGCGATCCGCCGGGAACGCGAAGCGGTCGCCGAGCGACATCTGGCCGCAGCGCCGATCACGCGAACGGGACGGGCCATGACCGGATTCTATACCCGCGGTCCGGTGTATGCTCGGGCCATGCCCCGCCACGCCTGGGTGGCGCTTGCCGGTGTGCTCCTGCTCGCGGGTTGCGCCGGCCCCGCAGTGTCCTTCCCCAACGCCACGCCGGGCGCATCCCGGGCCGTCGTCGGATACGAAGCGCGTCCGGACGGCGCCGGCCCGTTCCCGGCCGTGGTGCTGATGCACGGCTGCCACGGGGTGTCGGCGTCCACGCGCGAGTGGGCGGGCTGGTTCCGCCGGCGCGGGTACGTGGCGTTCATCGTCGACTCGTGGGCGCCGCGGGCCATCACCGACGGCTGCCTGCCGGGCCCCGACATTCCGAACACCGAGCGGCTCGACGACGCCGTGGGCGCGCTGCGCTGGCTGCACGGGCGCGGCTACGTCGACTCCCGGCGGGTGGGGATCATCGGCTGGTCCAACGGCGGCGTCTTCGCCATGGCCGCCGTCAACGGACCGAGCCTCGAGCGGACGCGGCAACGCGGCGTGCACATCCCGGAACCGGGCTTCGTCGCGGCCGTCGCCCTGTACCCGGGCGGCTGCTACTCGCTCGTTGACGAGCGTGTGGTGCGCCCCCTGCTGGTGCTGATGGGCGACGCCGACGACTGGACGCTGCCCGGCGAGTGCGCGCGGATGGTGGAGGCCATGCGCGGGCGCGGCGCCGACGCCACCCTCGTGCTCTATCCCGGAGCCGTCCACTACTTCGACGTGCGCGGGCAGGCCCGCGCCGTTCTGCCCGAGGTCGAGAACCGCAACAAGCCGGGCGGCTGCTGCGGCGCCACCGTCGGCTACGACGCCGCCGCCCACGCCGACGCCCGCCGCCGCGTCGAGGCGTTCTTCGCCCGCCACCTGGGCGGGCGGTAGCGGGCGATGGACGCTTCCGTCGAGTTCGTCAAGGGGTTGCTGCCGAGCATCGTCAACATCCACGCCACCGTCCCCCGCCAGCATCCGTCCGCGCGCATCCTCGGCGACGAGCGGATGGGCAGTGGCGTGGTGGTGGACGCCGCCGGCCTCGTCCTCACCGTGAACTACGTGGTGATGGGCGCCAGCGTGATCGACGTGGCGCCGCTCAAGGGCCGGCGCGCGCGGGCCGAGGTCGTCGCCCAGGACTTCGAGGTGGGCCTGGCGCTCCTGCGGGTGAAGCGCCAGGGGCTGACGCCGGCGTCGCTCGGCGTCACGCGCCCGGCCGAGCGGGGCGACCCCGTCGTCGCCATCGCCTCCTCCGGCGTGCAGGAGGTGCGGGTGGGCGGCGGTGTCGTGACGTATCTCGGCGAGTTCGAGGAGTACTGGGAGTACATGCTCGACCGGGGCATCGTCTCCAGCGCGCCCAATCCCGGGTTCGGCGGCGGCGGACTCTTCGCCATGAGCGGCCGGCTCCTGGGCGTGCTGTACCTGAGCCTCAACGAGGTCGCGCGCAGCTCGCTGGCGATCCCGGTCGACTTCTATCGCGAGCGCGCCGACGAGATGCTGCGGTACGGCCGGGTGGTCAGCCGTCCGCGGCGGGCCTGGCTGGGCGTCTTCGCCCACGCGCTGGAGGAAGGCGTGATCATCGCCGGCATCGTCCCCGGCGGCCCCGGCGACAAGGGCGGCCTTCGAGAGGGCGACCTCGTCGTCTCCCTCAACGCCCAGCAGGTGTCGAGCCGCCGCGAGCTCTACGTGAGTCTCTGGCGCCACGAGCCGGGCGAGCGGTTGACGCTCGAGGTGATGCGCAACAACGCGGTGCGCCGGCTCGAGGTCACGGGCGGGGACCGCGCGGAGTTCTTCAAGCAGATCTGAGCTGGCGTGACACGATGTGGGTGGGGTGGGCGCGGGGCGTGGGGCCGTGCGACCACCGGGGGGAGGCCGCAGCGACGTGTGGGCGGCTGGATTCCCCACGCACCCACCCCGCCCACATCTGCGCGGCGTCACAGGATTCGTCGACAGACCACGCGGTCGTCGCCGTGAACGCGAGGGAGGTGTCGGGATGGATTTGGGACTGAAGGGGAGGGTGGCGCTGGTGACCGGGGCGAGCAAGGGGATGGGGAAGGCGTGCGCGCTGGGGCTGGCGGCGGAAGGCGCGCGGGTGGCCATGTGCGCGCGCAACACGGGGGACCTCGAGGCGGCGGCCGAGCAGGTGCGGGCGCAGACGAAGGCCGACGTGCTGGACGTGCCCGCCGACGTGACGAAGGCCGACCAGGTGCACGCGCTGATCGGGCGGGTGCGCGACGCCTTCGGGAGCCCCGACATCCTGATCGCCAACTGCGGCGGGCCGCCGCGGGGCTTCTTCGACGACTTCGACGACGCGGCCTGGCACGGCGCGGTGGAGGTCTCGCTGCTGTCCACGGTGCGGCTGATCCGCGAGGTGTTGCCGGCCATGCGCAGCCGCAAGTGGGGACGCATCCTCACCATCCAGTCGGTGTCGGTCAAGCAGCCGCTGCCCGACCTGATGCTCTCCAACGCCGTGCGGCCCGGCGTGCACGGCATGATGAAGACGCTGGCCCTCCAGCTGGCCCGCGACAACATCCTGGTCAACACGCTGTGTCCCGGCCGCATTCTGACCGACCGGCTGCTGGGCGGCCTCGAGGGCTCCGGCCTGTCGCGCGAGGAGTACCTGGCCCGCCAGAGCGCGGAGATTCCGCTGGGGCGCGTGGGCACGGCCGAGGAGTTCGCCAGCGTCGCCGTCTTCCTCGCCTCCGAGCGCGCCTCTTACGTGACCGGCGCCGCCATCCAGGTCGACGGCGGTCTGGTGCGCGGCCTGCTGTAGCCGGTGCTGGGCTTTCGCGGCGCGGTCTCGCGCTTCCTCGCCGAGAGCGGGTTCTTCCTGGCCGCCGGCCTGGCTTTCTTCTTCCTCGTCTGCGTCGTGCCGCTGCTGCTGCTGGGCGCCTCCACGCTCGGCTTCGTGCTGTCGAGCCAGGAGGCGGCCCACGAGGCGGTCAACCAGGTCACCCGCAACTTCCCCGTCTACCGGCGGGAGATCACCGGCGCGATCCTGCGCATCGTCGAGACGCGGGCCGTCTCCGGCATCGCCGGCACGCTGATCCTGATCTTCTTCTCGACGCCGCTGTTCGGGGCCACCCGGTTGGTGCTGCATCGCATGCTCGGCGTCCGGGCCGGCGGCGGCTACGTCAGTAATCTGCTGCTCGACACGGGCATGGTGCTGGTTCTCACCGTGCTCCTGTTCGCCTCCAGCTCGGTGACGTGGCTCTTCCACTGGTTCCAGGAGTTCATCCTCAAGCCGCTTGTCGTGACGTCGCGCTGGACGTACGCCGTCACGGTGGGCTTCAGCGTGACGCTGTCGACGATGATGTTCTACCTCGGCTATCGCTACGTGCCGCGCCGTCGCCCCCGCGTGTGGGCGGCTCTCGTGGGCGGCCTGCTGGCCGCCGTGCTGTGGGAGGTGGCCAAGCAGCTCTTCCGCCTCTATATCCGCAACGTCGGGGTGTACGACCAGATCTACGGCCCGCTCGGGGTGCTCGTCGCCTTCGTGATGTTCGTCTACTACTCGGCGATCGTCTTCGTCTTCGGCGCCGCCTACGTGGCGTCGCTGGATTCCCGACGGCGGTAGCCCGGAGGCGGACTTCGTCCCCTTCGCTCGAACGCTCGCTTCCCACCGCCGGGTCCGGACCCTTGTGATATCGTGGCGCGGCGTCGCATTCGGAGGGTGGGGGGGGGCGATGATGCTCAAGGGGAAGGTCGCGGTGGTGACGGGCGCGGCGCGCGGGGTGGGCCGGGAGATCGCCACCCTCATGGCGAAGCACGGCGCCCGTGTCGTGGTGAACGACTACGGCGGCAGCGAGTCGGGGGTCGGCGCCGACCGCAAGCCGGCCGACGAGGTCGTGGACGAGATCCGCCGGGGCGGCGGCGAGGCGGTCGCCAGTTACGACTCGGTCGCCACCATGGCGGGCGGGCAGGCGATCGTGAAGGCGGCGACCGGCGCGTTCGGGCGCGTGGACATCGTCGTCAACAACGCCGGCATCCTGCGCGACCGGATGATCTTCAACATGACCGAGGAGGAGTGGGACGCCGTCATCGACACCCACCTCAAGGGCTCCTTCGCGGTCACGCGGGCGGCCGCACCGCTCATGCGCGAGCAGAAGTGGGGCCGCGTCATCAACATGACTTCCACCTCCGGCCTCATCGGCAACGTCGGTCAGGCCAACTATGCCGCCGCCAAGCTCGGCATCTTCGGCCTCACCAAGGCCACCGCGCTGGACATGGCGCGCTACAACGTCACTGCCAACTGCATCTCGCCCTTCGCGTGGACGCGGATGATCGGCACGATCCCCACCGAGACCGAGGTCCAGAAGGCGCGCGTGGAGAAGATCAAGAAGCTCTCGCCCGCCCACATCGCGCCGATGGCGGCGTTCCTGGCCTCCGACCTCGCCAAGGACATCACCGGGCAGGTCTTCGGCGTGCGGGGCAAGGAGATCATGCTCTTCGGCCACGAGCGCCCGCTCATGCGCGTGCACCACGCCGAGGGCTGGACGGTCGAGCGCCTGGCCGAGATGTTCCCGGGCACGCTCCAGCACCACCTGGTCCCGCTGGTGACCTCGGGCCAGTACTTCAACTACGACCCGCTCGTGTGAGTCGCGGGCCATGGCCGTCGCCCAACGGTGCCTCGTCATCGTGCCCGCCGATGCGCTCGAGCTGTATGCGCGGCTGGTGGCGGCGTTTCTCGGCAACCCTCGGGTCTTCGTTCTCCGCGATCGTCGCGTTGACGTCCGCGCGCTTCGCTCCGTGGCGGTGTGTGCGGTTGGCGGAGGAGAGCTGGAGCCGGCCCTCCGCAACGCGGTGGAGGACGAGCTGCGCCGTGTCGGCGCCCGAGAATGATGGGGCGGCGTGGCCCGTCGGCCAGGCCGAGGATCCGCTGCGCCGAGCGCCGGGCCCTCCGTCTCCTTGCCGCCTGCGGCCTCGCGGCCGCGCTGGCGGCCTCGTGCCGCGGCAGCGATGGCGCCCGGGTGGTGGTGCCCGTCGCGTTCGAGCCGGCGCAACCCGCGGCGGCATCCCGCTACCCCGAGGACTTCGCCAGCCACGAGGCCGTCGTCCGGGGCGTGGCGGCAATCCTGGCGCGGGAGCTGGCGCTGCCGGTCCCCGAGCGAGTGATGGTCTACATCTACTCGTCCCGCTCGCGCTTCGAGCAGGGCCTCGTCAGCGACGGGCGGCTGCCCGATGTGCGAGCCGCGGAGCTGAGCGAGTTCGCCGTCGGGGTCGGCAAGCGACGCCAGCTGCTCCTGCACGACGAGGGCGGGCCGCCGGCTGCCCGCGAGTGGCTGCGCCTGGTGGCCCACGAGCTGACGCACGTCGCCCAGATCGAGCTGGCCCAGAGCGAGGGGCTCGCCGAGCAGTGGCTGGCCGAGGGCATGGCCGAGTGGGCGGCGTTCACGGTGCTTGAGCGGCTCGGCCTCGACTACCTGGCCGATCGGCGCGCGGCGGCGTTCGGCCACGTGCGCGAGCACCCGGCCCTGCGCGACGGGCGCCTCGACCTCCACACGCTGGGGACGCCGCGCGGGTTCACCGTACGCCACCTGCGGGACGGCTCGCGGGCGACCTACCAGCTGGCGTTCCTCATGACCGACTACCTGATCCGCCGCCACGGCTTCGAGGCCCTCGCCGACTACTTCCGCGGCTTCGCCGCGGGGCGCGGGCGGCACGAGAGCTTCCGGCTGGCCTTCGGCCAGACTCTCGAGGAATTCGAGGGCGAGGTGCTCACCCACTTCGGGCAGGTGCCCCGCTGAGAACCCTGCGGTATCCGGTCCTGCCGCTGCTCGTCGTGCTGCTGGCGGCGTCCGCGCCGGCGCCGGCGCGGCTGCTCGTGAGCGTCACGGAGGTGAGGCCGACCGAGGCCATCCTGTGGGCGCGCGCCGCCCGGGCGGGCGAGGTGAGGGTCGAGGTCGGCACGACCGTGGGTGACGCCGGGCTCCGCCTCACGCGCGAGGCGGTCGAGGCCGAGGATCTCCTCGTGCGCGTGCCGCTCGACGCGCTGGCGCCCGCCACGCGGCACCGCTACCGGGTCGTCCAGGACGGGGAGCGCGTGGACGGCGAGTTCACCACCGCGCCCACACCGGACGTACCGGCGCGCGTGACGTTCCTCTGGAGCGGGGATCTCGGCGGCGGCGGCAGCCACTGTCGCTCGCTCGACGGCGGCTACCGGATCTTCCGGGCGATGGCGCAGCACGCGGCCGACTTCTTCCTCTTCGTGGGCGACACGATCTACGCCGACGCCCTGTGCAACCGGCCCGACACGGTTCCCGGCGCCAACTTCCGGGCCAAGACCCTTGCGGAGTACCGGGCCCGCCACCGCTACAACCGCGAGGACCCGGCTTTCCAGGAGTTCCTGCGGCGCACTCCCGTCTTCGCGACCTGGGACGACCACGAGGTGCGCAACGACTTTGCCGGCCCGAGCGAGCCCCGGATGCCGAACGGCCGCCAGGCCTTCATCGACTACTGGCCGGTGGCGGCGGGCGGCGACGATCCCCATCGCCTCTATCGCCGCGCGCGCTGGGGACGGCTGCTGGAGCTGTTCATCCTGGACACGCGCCAGTACCGCAGCGACAACAGCCTGCCCGACGGCCCGGTCAAGACGATGCTGGGCGCCGCCCAGCGGCGGTGGCTGCTCGAGGCGGTGCCGGCCTCGACCGCGACCTGGAAGGTGGTCGTCAGCAGCGTGCCGCTGGCGATCCCGACGGGCCGCCCGGACCGACGCGACTCGTGGACGGACGCCAACGTTCTTGGACTGGCCCCCGAGAACGGCACCGGCTTCGTGACCGAGCGCGACGCCATCCTCCGTCACTTCCGCATGCGCGACGTGAAGAACCTGGTCTTCATCGCCGCCGACGTGCACCACGCCGAGGTGATCCGCCACCAGCCGTACGCGTCGTGGTCGTTTCACGAGCTCATCGCCGGCCCGCTGTCGGCCGGGCCGGGCCGCCCGCGCCCGCTCGACGTTCGGCTGGGACCCCGCTCGCTGTACGCGCAGGGCGGCGTCCTGAACTTCGGCGAGGTCACGATCGAGCCGGCCCAGCTCACCGTCCGCGCGATCGACGACCAGGGGCACGTGCTGTTCACCCACACCATCGCCCCCGAGTGACCCCCGAGCGCAGGCGCGCGAGGGCGCGGCGGCGGCGGCGCTGGCTGGGCCGGCTGTCGGTGGCGCTGCTGTTCCTCGGCGCCGCGCCGAGCGGCATCGGGCCGGCGGCCCCCGTCGCCGTCGATGAGCAGGACGGAGGCGTGCTGGTGACCGTGGCCGAGGTGCGGGCCGACCGCGCCGTCCTCTGGCTGCGCGCGGCCGGCGTCGCGCGCCTGAGCGTGCGGGTGGCGCCGATGCACGAGCCGGCGGCGGCCCGGACCTTCGCGGCGCTGGCCGGCCCCGACTGGGACCACATCGTCCGCGTGCCGCTTCACGGCCTGCGCCCCGGCACCCGCTACGCCTACGACGTCACCGCCGGCCGGCGGCAGGCCTCCGGCGCGTTCACGAGCGCGCCCGAGCCGGCGGCCGACACGCCGGCGCACCTGCTCTGGAGCGGCGATCTGGGAGGCGGCGGGCGCTGCCGCGACGTCGAGGACGGGTATCCGATCTTCCGCGCGATGGCCAAGCGGCGGGCCGACCTGTTCCTCTTCGTGGGGGACACGGCGTACGCCGACCACATCTGCGGCGTCGCGCCCCACACGGCCGGCAACGATTTCGTGGCGACCACCGTCGAGCAGTTCCGGGCCAAGCACCGCTACAACCGAGCCGACCCGGCCTTCCAGGAGCTGCTCCGGACCACGGCCGTGTACGCCATCTGGGACGACCACGAGGTTCGGAACAACTTCGTAGGTCCGGAGGAGCCGCTCATGCCGGCCGGCCGGCGGGCGTTCCGGGACTACT
The DNA here is from genome assembly GCA_035762565.1 of Candidatus Methylomirabilota bacterium. Lineage (GTDB taxonomy): Bacteria > Methylomirabilota > Methylomirabilia > Rokubacteriales > CSP1-6 > AR5. The sequence continues at coordinate 15,940 of DASTOJ010000177.1, forward strand.
GGGGCATCGACGGCGGCGCCGAGGAGCCGGACCGCCTCTACCGCTCGGTGCGCTGGGGCCGTCACGTCGAGGTCTTCATCCTCGACACCCGCCAGTACCGGAGCCGGAACGCCATGCCGGACGGGGCCGCCAAGACGATGCTCGGCCTGACCCAGCGCCGCTGGCTGCTCGACGGCGTCACCGGCTCCACGGCCACGTGGAAGCTGATCGTCAGCTCGGTGCCG
>DASTOJ010000178.1:0-3070 GCA_035762565.1 Candidatus Methylomirabilota bacterium
GTTCGAGGGCAGGGCCCGGCGAGCGAGCCGCCCACGATTCGACTGGTCCGCGCCCGAGCCCCCGCTGGGGGGATGGGGGGCCCGAGCGAGCCGGGCCCGGAGCGAGTTACGGCGACAGGCGAGCCGTGCCGGCGCGCCCGCAGCCTCCGCGCCCGGCCCCCGGCGTCACCACGTTCCACGCGATGCCTGACACGTTTCACGCAACGACGGTGCTGTGTGTGCGTCACCGCGGCCAGGTGGCGATTGCAGGGGACGGGCAGGTCACGATCGGCGCCACGGTCGTGAAGGCGGGGGCGCGGAAGGTGCGCAAGCTGCACCACGACCGGGTGGTGGCGGGGTTCGCGGGGGCGGCCGCCGACGCGTTCACGCTGTTCGAGCGGTTCGAGGCCAAGCTGGAGGAGCACCGCGGCAACCTGCCGCGGGCCGCCGTCGAGCTGGCCAAGGACTGGCGGACCGACCGGGTGCTCCGGCGGCTGGAGGCATTGCTGGCAGTGGCCGACCGCGAGCACTCCTTCATCGTCTCCGGCACCGGCGACGTCATCGAGCCCGACGACGGCCTCATCGGCATCGGCTCGGGCGGCCCTTTCGCGCTGGCCGCCGCCCGCGCGCTGGTGGCCCACGCCGGTCTCGACGCCAAGGCCGTCGTCAGCGAGGCCATGCGGGTGGCGGCGTCGATCTGCATCTACACCAACGACCAGATCACGGTGGAGGTGCTGTGACGTCGCCCACGCCGACCGGACTCACGCCGGCCCAGATCGTCGCCGAGCTCGACCGGTACATCGTCGGCCAGCACCGGGCCAAACGGGCGGTGGCCATCGCGCTGCGCAACCGGTGGCGGCGGCAGATGCTGCCCGCCGAGCTGCGCGACGAGGTGGCGCCCAAGAACATCATCATGATCGGGCCCACCGGCGTCGGGAAGACCGAGGTCGCCCGCCGGCTGGCGAGGCTGGCCCAGGCCCCCTTCCTCAAGGTCGAGGCCTCCAAGTACACCGAGGTCGGCTACGTGGGTCGCGACGTGGAATCCATGGTCCGCGACCTCACCGAGCTGGCCGTGACCATGGTCAAGAGCGAGTTGATGGCCGAGGTCCGGGAGAAGGCCGAGCGCCTGGCCGAGGACCGCCTGCTCGACCTCTTGCTGCCGGCGCGCAGCGCCGAGCCGTTCAGCAGCGGCTCGCTCGAGCAGGTCTCGCCCGACGCCTCGCGCGAGAGCACGCTCGAGAAGCTGCGCGCCCAGCTCCGCGCCGGCCGCCTGGACGAGCGCATCGTCGAGCTGGAGACGCAGCAGCCGGCGATGCCGCTGGTCGAGGTTTTCTCGGGACAGGGCATGGAGGAGATGGGCATCCAGCTCAAGGACATGCTGTCGAACATCATGCCGACCCGGACCCGGCGGCGGCGGGTCCGGGTGGCCGAGGCCCGGCGGCTGCTCGCCCAGGAGGAGGCCCAGAAGCTCGTCGACATGGAGGAGGTCGTCGCCCAGGCCGTCCGGCGGGTGGAGAACTCCGGGATCATCTTTCTCGACGAGCTGGACAAGATCGCGGGCCGGCAAGGGGGAGGCGGGCACGCCGGCCCCGACGTCTCGCGCGAGGGCGTGCAGCGGGACCTGCTGCCGATCGTCGAGGGTTCGACCGTCACGACCAAGTACGGCGCCGTCCGCACCGACCACGTCCTGTTCATCGCGGCCGGGGCCTTTCACGTGGCCAAGCCCTCCGACCTGATCCCCGAGCTGCAGGGGCGCTTCCCGATCCGGGTCGAGCTGGAGCCCTTGACGAAGGACGATTTCGTCCGCATCCTGACCGAGCCCCAGAACGCCCTGATCCGGCAGTACGTGGAGCTGCTCCGGACCGAGCACGTGACGCTGCGCTTCCTGCCGGAGGCCGTGGAGGCGATCGCGGAGATCGCCATGCAGGTGAACGCGAGCACCGAGAACATCGGCGCCCGCCGGCTGTACACGATCATGGAGCGGCTGTTGGACGAGATCTCGTTCGACGCCCCGGACATGCCCGGCAAGGAGCTGACGATCGACGCCGAGTACGTGCGCCTGCGGCTGGCCGACGTCACCCGCGACCAGGACCTGTCGAGATACATCCTGTGAGCGTGCCGAACGGGACGAGCGAGCGGGTCGAGATCCTCCTGGAGGCGCTGCCCTACATCCGGGAGTTCCGCGGGAAATCGGTCATCATCAAGTACGGTGGCTCGGCGATGGAGCAGGCCGAGCTGAAGGAATCGTTCGCGCTCGACGTGATCCTCCTGCACCTGGTCGGGATCAACCCGGTGATCGTCCACGGGGGCGGCCCCCAGATCGGCGCCCTCATGAAGAAACTGGGCAAGGAGCCGAAGTTCGTGGGCGGGATGCGGGTCACCGACGCCGAGACGGTCGAGATCGTCGAGATGGTGCTGGTCGGCAAGATCAACAAGGAGATCGTCGGGCTCATCAACCTCCACGGGGGCCGCGCGGTGGGGCTCAGCGGCAAGGACGGCGACCTGCTGCGCGCCCGCAAGCGGCTGCACCGAACGGCCGACGGCCAGGAGGTCGACATCGGCCTGGTCGGCGAGGTGGAGCGCGTGAACGCCGAGCCGATCCGGCTGCTGGAGGAGCGCGGCTTCGTGCCAGTCATCGCGCCGGTCGGGGTGGGCGCCCGCGGCGAGACCTACAACATCAACGCCGACCTCGTGGCGGGCGAGGTGGCGGCAGCGCTGGGGGCGGAGAAGCTCGTCCACCTGACCGACGTGCAGGGGATCAAGGACACCGGCGGGCGGCTCATCAGCACGCTGTCGCGCAAGGAGGCCGAGCGCCTGATGCAGGCCGGCGTCATCGAGGGCGGCATGCTGCCCAAGGTCGAGTCGTCGCTGCGGGCGCTGGAGGGCGGGACGGCCAAGGCTCACATCATCGATGGCCGCGTACCCCACGCGATCTTGCTCGAGATGTTCACGCGCGAGGGCGTGGGCACGGAGATACTGCTCTGATGACTCGGGTGGAATCGGGCGGCGCCGGGGGTGGGGCGCGGGGGCCGCGGGCGCGCCGGCATGGCTCGCCTGTCGCCGTAACTCGCTCCGGGACTCGGCGAGCGCG
>DASTOJ010000179.1:0-3225 GCA_035762565.1 Candidatus Methylomirabilota bacterium
GCTACCGCTCGTTTGTAGCCATGTCCGCCCGATGTCGGGAGCCGACTGATCGATTGCCGTCACGGTAGGGTCGGCGACCATGCTGGGCTCGGACGAGCGGCGGGCGGCCGAGCGGATCCTCGCGGACGCCTGGGGTGAGGCCGTCGCGGTCCGGGCCGCCGAGGTGGTTGCCGGACGGCGTCACGTGGTCCGGCTGTCAGCCGACGACGGGCGGACCGCGATCCTCAAGCGACGCCGAGCTAGGGACAGCGGCGGCCGCTGGGGTGACGAGCCCGAGGGCCTGACTACCGAGTGGGCGGCGCTCGATCTGCTCGGCGCCATGCCCAAGTCCGTCGCCCCCCGGCTGCTCGGCGGCGACGCCGCCCGCAGGCTGATCCTCATGGAGGACCTGCCGGCGGGGCGACTGCTCGCCGACTCCTTGCTGGGGAGCGACCCGGTGGCAGCCCGAGCGGACCTGGTCGCCTACGCCGAGGCGCTGGCGGCCCTCGGGGCCTGGTCTCACGACCGAGCAGCCGAGTACGCCGCTGCGCGCCGCCGGCGGGGACTCGATCCCGGTGGCGGGTCATGGTGGGTGCGCGTGATCGAGCCGCGCCGCGATGGCTTCCTCGCTGTGGCCGCCAGCCTCGGGCTTCCCACGGCCGGTGCCGGCGCCGAGATCTCCGAGATCGAGCAGATCCTGGACGGCGCGATCGCGCCCGGGTTGGTGCACGGTGACCCCTGCCCGGACAACATCGTCCTGATCGACGGCCGGTGCCGCCTACTGGATTTCGAGCGGTCGAGCTGGGGTTCGGTTGTGCTCGACGCCGCGTACCTGATCGCCCCATTCCCGAGTTGTTGGTGCTTCGCCGGGCTGCCCGCCGAGGCCGCTGAACCTGCCCTCGCCGTCTACCGTGCCGGCGTGGCCGCCGCAGGCCAGGAGCCCGCCCACGGACCGGGCCGCGATTGGGATCAGGCGGTTGCCGCCGCCCTGGCCGGGTGGCTCGTCGCCCGCGCCGACACCATCGCGCGCGCGTGGAACCAGGAAAGCGACGAACTGTGGGGTACCACGAACATGCGGCCCCGCCTGCGGGCGTGGCTGGAGGCCTTCCTCGCCGCACCGGGGGCCGCCGCCTTCCCGGGGCTCACCCGCCTCGCCAGCGCATTGGCAAAGCAGGCCCGTGAGGCGTGGCCGGACGTCACAGTCCCCGCCTACCCGGCGTTCGCCGCGCCCGGAGCTCGCGCGGTCAAGCCGCCGACCGACTGGGACGATCCCTGACCGCATGATCAGCTCGGGGCTGCCGTGATATTGCTCGCGACCATCCCCAAAGCGCCGATCGGGGACGGAACACCCGCGCCAGATCTGCCGATCTCGCGCGGGGTCGTTCGGCGCTGGGGATCCGACGAGCAGCCGCTGCTCGCAGCGGCCAATGTGCGCCTTCTGTTGGTCGGAGGTCGCGGCCACAGGGCCCCCCTCGGCGCCCGGCCTTCGATCCTGCATGTCTACGGTTTGACCCGCGCTGTGGCGGCAGCTCTAGGGGTTGTCACGAGGGGGACGAATGTTTGACGGGCCTGATCCGGTGGAGGCATCTCGCCGCTACACCGAGCTGGCGGCGACCTACGAGCGACGAGTGCGCCTCACCAACCGCTGGCGCCCAGGCGTGGTGCGCCACCTCCGGCTGCGGCCCGGCGACCACGTGCTCGACGTTGGCAGTGGTACCGGGGCGAACCTTCCCCACCTCGTAGCAGCTGTCGGTACGACCGGGCACGTCACCGGCATCGATCTGAGCGAGGCCATGGCCGCTCACGCCCGTAGCCGCGTGGCAGAGAACCGGTGGGACAACGTTGACATCGTCGTCGGCGACGCAACGACAGCACAACTGCCCGCGGACGTGGACGCCGCGCTGTTCTTCCTCGTCCATGATCTGGTGCGCTCCCGCGCCGTGGTCGATCGCATCGTCGGAGCCTGCCGCCCCGGCGCCCGCGTCGTGGCCTTTGGCCCCAAATGGGCGCCCCGCTGGGTGTGGCCCCTCAACGCATTCGTCCGTCGAGGCATCAGGCCCTACGTCACGACATTCGAAGGACTCGACGCCCCCTGGGACCACCTCCACCGGCGGCTCGATCAGTTCTCGGTCAGGCCGCTAGCACTGGGAACGCTCTACCTCGCCGAAGGGTCCGTCGCGAGCTAACGCAGATCTGCCGATCTCGCGCCCCCGTCGTACTGTACCCCCAGCCTCGCCTGGCAGCCTGAGCGCGGTCCGGGCAATCGGCGCTACCGCTGCGTCTGGATGACGTTGCGGCGGTCGACACGACGTGCCGATCGGTTCTTTCGTCGGTGCCCTCGATGACCGGTGTTCGGTCGGGCAACATGCGCTCACGACTAGCGCCAGCGTCGACAACGCGGCCTGAGGATTTGGCCGAGGCACTGGGGTGGGGGCACTCGCTGCATCATCGCTGATCGTCGGCGCGCTGCTTGGACTCGCACGGCCGTGGCCGGACCGCCCCGTCGGCGTGGTTCTCGCCTTCGGCGCCGGCGCGCCTCGCCCAGGAAGGCGTCGAGCTCGGCGGCGGCGACTCCGTTGCGCTCGGTCTCGCCGTTGGCGCCCTCACCTACTACCTCGCTGACCGCGCCGTCGAACGCTGGGCCAGCCTGAGCGCATCGGACCGTCCGCCGCTCCGACGCCGACCGCGGAGGCCGGGACTGCGCTCGCCTGGGCGCCTTCTTGGACGGCATCCCCGAACAGATGGTGCTCAGGATCGGCCTCGCCGCCGGCGGCAGCGTCAGCGTCGCTGTCGCCGCCGGGCTCTCCAGCGCGAGCTGACTGCCGTGCGTCTGGCGGGCCTACTGACGCCTGGAGCCCACTTCGTGCCCGCGTTACTGGGCGGTCGGCTGGACGGAACGCGGCAGGTGGATCTGGTAGCGCAGATCTGCCGATCTCGCGCGCGTCGTTCTGTACCGGCTGCATCGCTGGCAGCCTGAGCGCGGTCCGGGCAATCGGTGAGCGTGTCGTCCCACCTAGGTTCCGCGATGCTCGGTGCGTCGGAGCTCGAAGAGCACAGGGTGAGCGGCGAGGCCGAGAGCTCGGGCTCTGAGTTGACGAGCTCAGCCCAGCGTCCTCACCGGAGCGACTCGACTAAGCGCTCGATTCGTCGCTCGCGTGTCTGCGCGGTTTTCGCGGCCTCGATGTCGTTGACGTGCTTGCGTCGGAGGCCGAACGGGAGCCGGTCGAAGGCGGCACGGACTGTCGG
>DASTOJ010000180.1:0-2230 GCA_035762565.1 Candidatus Methylomirabilota bacterium
CCCAGCGTGGCCATAACCGGCATCGGCGTCGTCTCGCCTTTTGGCGTCGGCCGCGAATGCTACTGGAGCGGCCTGCGCGCCGGGCGGAGCGGCGTGCGAGCGATCACCGACTTCGACGCCTCCATGTTCGCGTGCGGCGTCGCTGCGCCTGCTCCGCTCCTGACGCAGACGGACATCCCGCCGGTCAATGGGAACGGGGGGAACGGCCACCTCTCCGGCCACGCGGACCCGCGCCGCTACTCGCGCACCTCGCTCGTCGCCGTCATCGCCGCCATCGAAGCCGAACAGGCGCGCGGCGTTGAGGCCGAGGACCTTGGCGCGCGCCCCGTCCGAGAGGTGGCCCATCGTGCGCTCGATCGCTTCGGCCGAGTGCGGCCACGTGCCCTCGTGGTGCGGGTAGTCGTTGCCCCACATGAAGTTGTCGGCCAGGTTCATCGGCTCGGCCAGCGCCAGCCCGGCCGGGTCCTCCTGGAACGAGGCGAACCCGTGCTCGCGGAAGTACTCGCTGGGCAGCCTGGCCAGCTTGGGCCGCACCCAGAAGTGGTGCTTGCGATAGGCCTCGTCCATGGCGTCGAGCAGCCAGGCGACCCAGCCGATGCCCGCCTCGATCGTGGCGAAGCGCAGGCGCGGGAAGCGCGACAGCACGCCCGAGGCGCAGAGGTTGGCCACCGGCTCGATCGTCGGCGACAGCGAGTGCGAGACGTAGTTGATGACGGCGCCGCCGTTGCCGCGGGCGGCGCGCGGATCGCGCCCGGTCGACACGTGGAAGGTGATCGGCAGGTTGGCGTCCTGGATCACCGCCCACAGCGGGTCGAACACCGGCAGGTTGTAGTTGGGATGGTCGACGTCGTGGGCCCCCCAGACGGGCTTGCAGGGCAGCGTCAGCGCGCGGAAACCGAGCTTCGCCACCCGCTTCACCTCGGCGATCGAGCCCTCGAGGTCGGCCGTGGCGATGGCCGCCGCCGGCGACATGCGGTGGTTGTAGCGCGCGAAGGTCTCCCAGGCCCACTCGTTGTAGACGCGGCACTGGGCCATGGCGAGGGCCGGGTCGGGCGTGGCCCACATCGACAGGCCCTTGTTGGGAAAGATCACCTCGGCGTCGATGCCGTCGTGGTCCATGTCGCGCAGCCGCTGCTCGGGATCGGCGCCGGCCAGCTGGCGCAGGCGGTCCTCGCCCTCCAGCTCGTCGGTCCGGAGGCGATCGGGGCGATGGCCCTCGGAGACGCGCCACTTCACGCCCTTGTCGTCGACGATGACCTTCGGCACCCGCTCGCGATACTTGGCGTCGATGCGGGCGGCCCACAAGTCGGCCGGCTCGTTGGCGTGGGCGTCGGCGGAGACGATGAAGTACTTCTTCGGATCGCCCGGCCGGGCCGTGCGCGGCCACGCCGCGTGGCCGGGCGTGGTCAGCCGCCAGAGATTGGGCTCGTTGACCGTGAGCTCGCTCGTGCTCATGCCGTCCTCCTCCATTGCACCAGCGTGAACGGCGGCGCCGCCTCGTCGTGGGGCTCGAACACGGCCTCGACGGGTGCGCCGATCGGGACGTCCTGCCGGGGATCGCCGAGAAGATTGCCGACCATGCGGACGCCGTCCGCGTGCGGCAGCTCCACCAGCACGACGACGTACGGCTCGTGACCCTTCAGCGCGGGATGCACCGGGTGCCAGGCGCGCTCCCACGAGTAGATCCGCCCGCGCGGCTCGACCGCCATCCAGTCGAGGTCGAAGGACAGGCAGCGGTGGCAGATCCACTCCGGGCCCCATTGCCAGCCCTGGCAGGTGCGGCAGCGCTGCACGCGCAGCTCGCCGCGCCGCGTGCCGTCCCAGTAGGGCGCGTCGAGCCCGTCGGGCTCGGGCACGGGGTGGGGCAACCCGGCCGGCAGGTAGGACGCGTTCACAGCGTGTCCTCGGTGCCGAGCAGCATGCTCGACACGGGCGTCACCATCGGGCCCGAGATGACCAGCGCCACGCGCGCCCCCGGCACCTGGTTCGTCGACTCGCCGCGGAGCTGGCGCACCGCCTCGATCTGCAGCTCCAGGCCGTGCATGTAGCACTCGGCGAGGTTGCCGCCGCTGGTGTTGAGCGGCAGGCGCCCGCCGGGGGCGATGAGGTTGTCGAGCGTGAGGAACCCGTTGGCGTCCTCGGGGGCGAAGAAGTCGTGCTCGATCAGGCTCATGAGGACGCCGCCCGTGAAGTTCTCGTAGCTCTGCACGACGTGGACGTCCTTGGGCCC
>DASTOJ010000181.1:0-5542 GCA_035762565.1 Candidatus Methylomirabilota bacterium
ACCTCCGTGACGAGGGGATCAACGAGCTGGAGGACGTGGCCCGGGCGCTCAAGGCGGATCCCAACGCGGCGCTGGAGCTGCAGGGCTTCGCCGATCAGCGCGGCAGCGACCGCTACAACTACCAGCTCACCCGCGACCGCGTCGACGCGGTCGTGCGTTACCTCGCGCAGCGCCACGGCATCGACCTGCGCCGGATGTACGCCGTGGGCATGGGGAAGGCCGGCCTGACCGCCGGCGAGAAGCCGAACAAGGACACCCTGGCGAAGAGCCGGCGGGTGGAGATCCGTCTGGTCGCCCCGCAGAGCTGACCCTCCGGCGAGCGCGGCCGCCGTCAGCCGTGACGGGGATGGTGGCCGCGCTCGTAGTGGCTCTGGAGAAGGTCGGTGCCGAAGTCGCGGCGCGGGTCGCGCCAGACCGAGTGGATGTGGTTGGCGTCGTTCTGGGTGTTGTCGAACTCGATCAGCACCGTCGGCCCGTGGATCCGGTAGTAGTGGGCGTGACCGGGCTCGAGGGCGCCCGCCCACGCGAAGTGCAGCCGCTCGAGCCCCGCCTCGTGGATCCGCTTCAGCTCGGCGTCGGCGACCTCCGCCCGCATGTTGCGCGCGTACTCCTCGACCAGGCGGACCAGCCGCTCGCGCTGGGAGGCGCCCAGCTCGGCGGCGGGCACGCCCGCTGGCGAGGTGAGGCGTTCGCCTCGACCGGGCCCGGAGACGATGTCGCCGAGCGACTGCGCCGCGATGACCATGCGCTGGCGCTGCGCCTCGTCCATCCCCTGGGCTAGCGCGCGGCCGAGGTCCTGCTCGCGGGCGAGCGTGCGCAGGCCCGCCAGCGAGCCCGAGCGGACCTCGGCGGGGTTGGCGCCCAGGAAGGCGGGGGTGACCGCGATCGGCTTGCCCGGCACCAGCGTGAAGTTCAGCAACAGGTGGTGGCCCTCCAGCCGCCAGCCCCACGGTGCGCCGAGGCCCGGCGTGCCGAACACGCTGACCAGATAGTTCTCGGGGTCGCGCATCAGGGCGCCGAAGGTCTCGAGCTGGCGCAGCACACCCTCGAGCCGGATCACGTTCACCGCCTTGCCGTAGCCGGCGGCGCTCAGGCTCGCCTTCATCAGCTCGTGCGCGGCGGCACGGGCCGCCGCCGGCATGTCCTTGAGCGCGAGCCCCTCGCGGTGCCGGGGGACGTAGTGCCAGTTGACCCGTTCCTTGTCGTCGAAGGCGAAGACCGCCCGCCGCCGGCCGTCCGCGGAGAGGGCGGCCAGGAACGCGGTCGCCGCGCCGGCGATCGCCGGGCGGGCGGCGTCCGCCACCTGGGCGAACGCGGGACCACGGAACCCCCAGACGGCCGCGGCCGCAGCCGCTCCGTGCAGGAGCCGGCGGCGGCCGATCGCAGGGCGCGGCCGGTTAACGAGGAGTGGCACGGCTCCGCCGGGCCACTGCGAACGCTGGGGGGTGTGGGGGGCCATTTCGGGGCCCCCCACGGGGACATCACTACGCATACTTGACGGTGCAGCCGTACGCGCGCGTCACCGGCGTCTTGACCGGCTGGCCCGCGGCCACCGCCTGGAGGGCCTCGCGCACGTAGTTGTGCGCGCCCTGCACGTCGCCGCGCCGCGAGGTGGGGCGGTCGTCGATCGCGCCGGCGTACATCAGCGTGCCGGCCTTGTCGATCACGTACATGTGGGGCGTGTTGGTGGCGCCGTACGCCTTGCCGACCGCGCCGGCGCGGTCCAGCAGCACGGCGGTCGGGCTGGCCTTGCGCGTCACCGTCAGCTCGTCGGCCTGGCGCGGGCTCACGTGGCCCTGCGTGCCCGGAGCCGAGGAGATGATCGTGAGCCAGACCACGCCCTGGCCCGTCGCCTCCTTCTGGAGCGCCTGCATGTTACCGGTCGAGTAGTGCTTCACGACGTAGGGGCAGTCGTGATTCGTCCACTCGAGGACGACGATCTTGCCCCGCTGGTCGGCCAGGCTCACGGCCTGGCCGCTGGTCGCGGCGGCGGTGAACGCGGGCGCGGCGGCGCCCACCTTGGGGGCGGCCCACGCGGGCGATGGGATCAGGAGACCGCCTTTGGCGAGGACGGCGAGACCGGTCCCGGCCAGGAACGTGCGGCGGCTCAGATGGAACATGGCTCCTCCTTTGTCGGGGTCGTCCGTCACAGCTTGTCGAGCGCGTCGATGACGGCGCTCTCTCCGAGGATCTGTGGCAGCACGGCCGGCTCGCCGGCCGCGCGCGGCGGGTAGAGCAGGTAGAGCGGCACCCCGTTGCGCCCGAACTGGCCGAGCACCCGCGTGATGGCGGGATCGCGATTCGTCCAGTCGGCCCTGAGGGTGGCCACGCCCTTGCGCGCGAGCACCTCCGTGACGGCGGGGGCGCGCAGCGCCACCCGCTCGTTGACCAGGCAGGTGAGGCACCAGGCGGCCGTGACGTTGACGAAGACCGGCCGGCCCGCGGCGCGCAGCTCGGCCAGGCGCGCGGGGCTGAACGGCTCCCAGCCGTCCGCCCGGGTTGCCGCCGGCACCGGCGTCGAGGACACCGCGCCCGTGAGCGGGCCGAGCGCGACGGCGCCCACGGCCAGCGCCGCGACGGCGAGCGTCGCCACCCGCCGCCCGGCCGCGCGCGCATCCCGCGAGGCCTGGTAGAGCCACGCCGCGAAGGCGATCAGGAGCAGGCCCGCCAGCACGGCGGCCACGCCGGCCGACGCGGCCTGCTGACTCACCACCCACAGCAGCCACGCGACCGAGGCGTAGAGCGGGAACGCCAGCGCCTGCTGCAGGCGGCGCATCCACGGGCCGGGCTTCGGCACGAAGCGGCGCCAGGCCGGGATCAGCGTCAGCAGCAGGAACGGCAACGCCAGCCCGAGCGCGAGGGCCTCGAAGACGAGCAGCGCCGTCGTCCAGGGCTGCGTCACCGCGTAGCCGACGGCCGCCCCCATGAACGGTGCGGTGCACGGCGTGGCCGCCACGGTGGCGAGCGCGCCCGTGAAGAACGAGCCCGCATAGCCCGCGCGGCCGGCCAGCGCCTGGCCCGCGCCGGCGAAGCGCCCGCCGACGGTGAACACCCCGGAGAGGCTGAGGGCGACCGCGAACAGCACGTAGGCCAGCAGCGTGACGACGACCGGCGACTGCAGCTGGAATCCCCAGCCGATCTGCTCGCCGCCGGCGCGCAGCGCGAGGAGCGCCCCGGCCACGACCGCGAACGAGGCCAGCACGCCGGCGGTGTAGGCGAGGCCGTGGCGGCGAAGCGCGGCGTACCCGCTCGCGTGCCCGACCAGCGCGAGCGCCTTGACCGAGAGCACGGGCAGCACGCACGGCATCAGGTTCAGCACGAGCCCGCCGGCGAGCGCCAGCGCCATCGCCCATAGCAGCGCGAGCGCCGCGTGGCCGGACGGCGGCTCGGCACGCACCGAGAAGGCCTGGCGGGCGATGCCGCCGTCGAGCCGCTCGGCCACGACCAGCACGCCCTCGAGCGCCGTCGCCGTCGCCTCGGCCAGCTGGCCCCGCTTGACCTCGAGCGTGACGCGACCGGGCTCGACGCGCGTCCGCTGGGATGCGGCGTGCTCGATGGCGCCCCAGCGCGCGGGATAGAACCAGACCTCGGCGATGCGCTCGGGTGCGAGGTCGCGCGCGGCCACGGTCAGCGTCACCGTCTCCGCCGTGGCGACGAACGACGCGGGCCAGGGGCTCGGCGCGGGCAGCGTGCGGCGGGCCGCGGCGATCAGCGGAGCCCCGCGTGGATCGGGCCGCGGCGTGTCGGTCGCCACCGGCAGGCTCAGCGCGACCGGCGCCTCCTCGGGGATGCAGATCTTGTCGCAGACGAGCCACGAGGCCTGCCCTCGCAGCGTGACCGGCGTGCCCGGGGCCAGGCCGCGCGGCGCCGTCATCGGGATCGGCAGCACGACCTCGCGCTCGTAGCCGTAGCTCATCGCGATCCCGACCGGGAACCGCGCAGGGTACGGCCACGCGATCTCCCCGGCCGTGAATCCGGCCGGCAGCGCCCACTCGATCCGCGTGGGCTCTCCGGCGTCGCCGGGGTTCACCCCCCAGTAGGTGTGCCAGCCGGGAGTGATGCGCTGGTGAAGGGCGAGCCAGAACGTCCCGCCGGGCCGGATCGACTGCGTCTCGCCGAGCAGCTCGACGCGGACGAGAGGGGACGCGGGCGCGGATGCGGCAGGCGCACAGGATGCCCACGTCGTGAGCAGCGCGACGGTGAGGGCCAGGCAGAGGGCACGAGGTCCCATCCCGCCGGTCATTGTCCCACGCTCGCGCAAGCGGGCGCGCCCGGTGTGAGACCATGGCGCCCCGGGATCGCCAGGGGGGCGAGCTGTTCGTGACCAGGCACTGTGCGCGACCCGGACGAAGGGAGTCGGTGATGGCGAAGCCGCACGTGATCTACCAGGCGAAGCCGGGCTCGGCGCTGGAGGTGAACCGCGACTTCTACGGGCGCCTGGCACCGGACGCCGGCAAGCGGACGCTGGTCGAGCGGTTCGTCGTCCCGCCCCGCACCGGCAAGGCGTGGCCGGTGCGGGCCGGCCAGATCTTCCGCATCGCGTGCGTCAACCGGGCGCAGATCGCGGACCTCAACGTCTGGAACCTGCACAACCCGCGCGAGCGCTTCTGGGCCTCGCGGACGCGCCAGCTCCACCAGGCCCACGTGTCGACGTTCGACCGGCTGTGGTCGTGCCTGCCCTACCTGCGCCCGATGCTGACGATCGTCGCCGACACCGTGCGGTACGGCCGCGACCCCGACGGCGCCGGCTGTCACGATCTGCTCGGCACCCGCTGCGATCCCTACGTGCACAAGCTGCTCAACGGCGAGGAGTGGGACGTCTGCTGCCACAGCAACCTCGTCCGGGCGGTCCGGCCCCATCACCTGACCGAGCTGGACGTGCACGACGTCCTCAACGTCTTCCAGGTGACCGGCCTCACCGCCGAGGGGCGCTACTTCACCAAGCCGAGCCCGGCGCGCACCGGCGACTTCATCGAGTTCTTCGCCGAGATCGACGTGCTGGCCGCGATCTCGGTGTGCCCGCACGGCGACATGTCGCTTCCGGTGTGGGGCGCGGGCGGCGGCGACGTCATCGACATCTGCCGTCCGCTCGGCGTCGAGATCTGGCAGCCGGCCCCCGAGCTGCTGGCGGGCTGGACCTCCCCGCCGCCGTCGGACTATCGCGGTGGCCACGGCCTCGCGGGCGCGTGAGTAACCCTTCTTGCTCCGCCGCGTCGCTCCAGTCCTGCTGGTCCTTGCCGCGCCAGACGAGCTGCGGGTCGAGGTCGCGGTTGCGGCGCTCGTAGGCGTGGCGATGGGCCTCGATGCTCTTGCCGGCCGGCGCGTTGCCTTTCCTCGCCATCAGCTCTCCCTCGCCAGGGGATGGAGCACGTCGAGCGCATAGCGGACGTCCAGGCGCTCCCCCAGCCAGCCTGGCGTCGCGGTGTGTGCGTCCAGCGCGAGTCCCTCGGCCTCGTTCCGCGCTCGGATGATCTGCACGGGATCGTCGGGCACGCCGGCGAGCGGAGGGATTTCGGGAATCGCCCAGCCGTCGGGACGCCGG
>DASTOJ010000182.1:0-27639 GCA_035762565.1 Candidatus Methylomirabilota bacterium
GGCCGGCGCGCGCCAGGTCGTCCGCCACGCCGAGCCCGGGCGGACCCGTTTCGGCGGCCGCGAGCGCGAGCTGCGGCTGCTCGGCGAGTGTTTCGAGCTGGCGCAGGCCGGGCAGGGCCAGCTCGTGCTCGTGGTGGGCGAGCCCGGGATCGGCAAGTCGCGGCTGCTGCTCGAGTTCCGGCGGCGCCTCGGTCGCAGCGCCGCCTGGATCGAGGGCCACGCGTTGTCGTTCGGGCGGGCGATGCCGTTCCACCCCGTGATCGACATGGTGCGGCGCGTGGCCCGGATCGACGACACGGACCCGGAGGCCGTGGTCGTGGACAAGCTCGCGCAGGCCCTGCAGCGTCTCGGGGCCGACGCGGGCCAGGCGCTGCCGTTCCTGCGCTACCTGCTCTCGCTCGATCCCGGCGATCCAGCGGTGCGCACGCTGGATCCCGGCCGGCGACACGCCGCGATCGTGCAGACCACCCACGCGCTGCTGGAGCGGGCGGCCGAGCACCAGCCGCACGTCGTCGTGCTGGAGGACGTGCACTGGTGCGATCCGGCCAGCGAGGACTGGATCGCGCGCCTGGCCGACCGTATCGCCGGCAGCCGGGCGATCCTCCTGCTCACGTGTCGCCCCGGTTACCGGCCCGCGGGCGGCAGCCGGACCTTCCACACCGCGATCGCGCTGTCGACGCTGTCCAGCGAGGAGAGCCTGCGCGTCGCGGGAGGCCTGCTCGGGGCCGACGAGCTGCCCGCGGCGCTCCAGGCGCTCGTCGTGGGCAAGGCCGAGGGCAACCCGTTCTTCATCGAGGAACTGGTGCGCTCGCTCGAGGAGCAGGGCCTGGTGCAACGGGACGGGGACCGCGTGACGGTGGCCGCGGGCCTGGACGACGTGCCCGTGCCCGACACGGTGGAGGAGGTCGTGCTCTCGCGCATCCACCGTCTCGACGAGCCCCTGCGGCAGGTGCTGGAGGTGGCCTCGGTCGTCGGCCGCAGCGTGCCCTTCCCGCTGCTGCGCGCGGTGACCGGCCGCCCCGAGGAGGCGCTGGCGGCCGACCTTCGGCGCCTGCGTGCCGCCGAGTTCCTCTACGAGACGCGCGTCTTCCCGGAGGTCGAGTACACCTTCAAGCACGCGCTGACGCAGGACGTGGCCTACGGCCGCGTGAAGCCCGACGCGCGGCGGGCGCGGCACGCGCAGATCGCCGGGGCCATCGAGGAGCTCTATCGCGACCGGCTCGACGAGCACGTGGAGCGGCTGGCCTACCATGCGCTGCGCGGCGAGCTGTGGTCGCGCGCGGTCGGCTACGCGCGGCAGGCGGGTGGCAAGGCCTTCGACCGCTCGGCCAATCGCGAGGCGGTCGCCTCGTTCGACCAGGCGCTCGCCGCCCTGGTCCGCCTGCCCCAGGAGCCGGACGTGCTGGCCGAGGCGATCGACATCCGCCTGGCCATTCGCAGCGCGCTGCTCCAGCTCGCCGAGCTGCCGCGTATCAGCCGCGATCTGCGGGAGGCGGAAACGCTGGCCACCTCGCTGGGCGACCACCGGCGGCTGGCCTGGGTGTGGACGTACATGACCATCGCCCACCTGTTCGACGGCGACCCCGCGCAGGCGCTGGCCGTCGGCGAGCGGGCGCTCGCGCTGGCCGAGGACGTGGGCGACGTCGGCCTGCGCGCCTCGGCGCGGACGCCGCTGGCCCACGCCTGCCGGGAGCGCGGCGACTTCCGCCGGGCGCTGGCGCTGTTCGGCGAGGCGATCGAGGCGCTCTCCGGCGACCTCGTGCGCGAGCGGCTCGGGCAGGCGATGCCGCCGGCCTTCTACGCGCGCAGCATGGCCGCCTTCTGCCTGGCCGAGGTGGGCGAGTTCACGGAGGCCGCCCGGCTGGCGACGGAGGCGGCCACGCAGACCCGCACGCTCGACCTGCCGTTCGGCCTCGCGCTCGCGCAGATGGCCCTCGGCCACGCCTGCCTCGTCGAGGGGCGCCCGGAGGACGCCATGGCGGCGCTGGAGCCCGCCCTCGCCGTCATCGAGGCGCGCAGCCTGCCCACGTGGTACCCGTGGGCGGCCGCGCTCCGCGGCTATGCGCTGGCGCTGGCCGGGCGCGCCGACGAAGGCGGGGCCCTGCTCGGGCGCGCCGTCGAGCGCGCCGTGGCGCTGCCGTTTCTCTTCGGCCACTCGCAGTGGGTCGGCTGGCTGGCCCACGCCCGGCTGCTCGCCGGGCACGTGGACGAGGCGCGCCGGCTCGGCGAGGAGTCGCTCGCGCTCAGCCGCCGGCGGGGCGAGCGGGGCTACGAGGCGTGGACGCTCTACATCCTGGGCGAGGTGGAGGCCCGGCGGGGGCCGGATGCGCGGCCCGCCGCCCGGGCCTTCCACCGCCAGTCGCGGGCGCTCGCCGACGAGCTCGGCATGCGGCCGCTGGCCGTCCGCTGTCGCGACTGAGACCTCAGGCCGCCGGGGCCAGCACCGCGCCGAGGGCCTTCTGCACGCGGGCCTGCTGCGCGGGCGTCGTCACCAGGCCGAACAGCTCCTGGAAGTTCGGGTGGGTGACGCCGCTCTCGATGAACGCATAGCGCTTGGCCGCCAGCACGCCGGCGTAGACCTCCTGCCGCTCGGCCTCGCCGAGCTTCCGCCAGAGACACCGCTGCAGGTTCTGGACGTCGAACTGCGCCTGCGTCTGGAGCAGGCCGTCCACGGCGCCGACCAGGTCGATCAAATCGTCGACGGCGCGGTCCTTCTCCGCCTCCGTCATCTGCCGGAACGCCCGCAGGGTCTCCAGGTGGTCCATGCGCGCGTGCTGCGACTCCTCCAGCCAGTGCGACCGGAAGATGTGCCGCGTCAGCGGGTCGAGCGACTCGTCGTCCTGGAAGCACGCCAGGTAGTGCAGCTGCGTGAACCACTCGATGGCCGCGGTCAGCAGGAGCACGGCGCCCGTGTGCTTGCCGAGCACGGCCCGGGCGACGTCGGCGGCGCCCGGCAGCAGCGTGAGCGGGAACCCCATGGCGGCGTCGACGCCGGCCCGGATCTCGCGGAACAGCGTCATGTGCTTGACCTCCTCGGCGGCGAAGTTGGTCAGCGCGTCGAAGGCCTCGCGGTTGTCCAGCTCGAAGTCGCGCGCGAGCGCGACCATCTTGGGGGCGATGAACGCCTCGACGTAGCCGAACAGGTGGGCGTAGGCGCCCATCTCGACCTGGGTCAGCTTGAGCTTCTCGTTGGGCGCCAGGCAGGCGATCCGGTCGGCGCCGGACAGCTGGGCCGGCAGCCAGCGGCGCGAGGCGTCGAAGTGCCGCCCGCCCAGCACGTCGCTGATCTTCCAGTTCACCCGGTAGGACTTCTGCAGGCAGTCCGCGTAGGAATACGCGCTCATCTCAGTCCTCCACCACCAGCCGCGCGTCGATGGCGACCGGCCGCGAGATGTTGAAGTAGTTGGGCGACGTCCTCGCCACCGTCTCGTGGATCTCCTGGAACTGCTCGGGGGTGCCGGCGCCCTTGATGCGGACGACGTACCGGATCGTGTCGTAGCCCGGCCTCACCGCCGGGTCGACGCCGAGGAACCCGCGCAGATCGAGCGAGCCCGAGGTCTCGACCTCCACCTTCTCGAGCGCGATGCCCTTCACCGACGCCCCGGCCACGTAGCCCACCGTGATGCAGGCGTTGAGCGCCGACATCAGCAGCTCCTGGGGGTTGGGGGCCGTGTTGCGGCCGAGCAGCTCGAACGGCTCGTCGGCGTCGATCGTGAAGCTGCGGTGCACCTGCTGCCCACCGATCGTGTAGGACTCCACCGCCGTCCGGCTGCGCGTCTGGCCCTTCCAGGCCGTGCGCACGCGAAACTCCACCTGCCCCTTGGCGGGGTCGCGCGCGATCTCGCGCACCACCTCCGCCAGCGCGTCCACGTCCAGCCCGTTCACCTGTCGTCCCGTCTGGATCGTCGCCATGTCCCTCGCTCCTCTCCGCGGTGCCCCGCGCGTGTCGGTCGTCACGCGTGGCATCCACCGGCAAGAGCGATGCCGGAGCCGGCGTGCGGAATTTCAGAGAGTTGCGCTGCGGTGGGCGGAAACGGGGCAGCGGACGGTTTCGGCGGTTTCGGCAGATTCGTCAGTTACGGGGATCCGGGGGAGGCGCACGAGCCGAGCGCCGCGGGCGGTGGCGGGCCGGCCGTCGCCCGAGGGTCGGTCAATGTTTCCAGGAAGGCAACGAGGTCGTCCATCTCCGCCTCGGAGAGCCCGAGCGGCCGCAGGAGCTGCTCGCCGTGCGTGTGAAGGCGCTCCATGTCCAGCCTCGAGTAGTGACGGATCACGTCGCGCAGCGTGGCGAAGCGCCCGTCGTGCATGTAGGGCGCGGTGAGCGCCACGTTGCGCAGCGAGGGGGTCTTGAACTGGCCGAAGTTGGCGTGCTGGGGCTCGACGTGGCGGGTCTTGACGGCGGCGGTCCCGGTGGGATCATCGCTCCAGGGTCCCAGCAGGTTGAAGCGGTCGGCGCGCAGGCGCTTGATGCCCTCGTGACGGCCGGCGTCGACGCGGCCGGGCGCGGCGAGGAACGGCACGCCCACGTCGTGGAACTCGCCGTTGGTGAAGTGGGGACCGAAGTGGCAGAGGCTGCAGTTGCCCTGGCCCACGAAGGTCCGGAGTCCGCGACGGGCCGCGAGCGGATACCGCCCGGACGCGCCCGTGTCGCCCCGGGCCAGCGCGTCGCGGAACTCGTCGAACGCCGTCCGCCCGGACCGGATCGTCTCCACGAACGCGGCCAGCGCCTTGGCCGTGTCGACCAGCACCCGCTCGTCGCCGGCTCCGGCGCCGGGCCCGGCGCCGAACGCGCGCCCGTAGAGGCAGGTCAGGATCGGGTCGGCGCCCACCACGGAGGCGACGTGCCGCGCGCCGGCGCCCATCTCGCGCGGATCGAGGAGCGCCCGCAGACCCTGCGCCCAGAGGCTGTCGGACCGGCCGTCCCAGGCGAACCAGCGATGGAGGACGGCGTCGAGCACGGTGGGCGTGTTGCGGTCGAGCGGCGCGAGGCCCATGGCGCGCGGGCGGCCGTCGATCCATCCCCGCTCGGGCACGTGGCAGGTGACGCACGCGATGGCGCCGTTCGCCGACAGCCGGGGATCGAAGAACAGGCGGTGGCCGAGCGCCACGGCGCGGGGGTCGCCCGACACCCGGTTGCTCGGATCGCGGGCGGCCGGCGGCGGCCACGGGCCGTGCTGGAGGATTCTACGGAGCTGCGCCGGCTCGAAGTCCGGCGCCGGCAGCGCGGGGACCGTCGCCACGAGCACCGCCGCGCCGGCGAGGAGGGCGGCGCGACGGCGCAGCCACCCGCTCACTCCAGCAGGATATCGGCCGCCAGCCGCTCGGTCCGGCCGTCCCGCTCCACGTCGAAGACGAGCTGCCATCGGCCCGGCATGTGGAAGAGGAGGCCCTCGGCGACGTACCGCCCCGTGCCGGCCATCGAGACCCGCGCGCGATAGTTCATGCCGTGACGGTGCTCGGGCATCTCGGCGTCCACCCGGAGCGCGCGGGGGGGAGCGTCCGCGCAGACGACGGCCTCCACCGAGAAGTGGCGGCCCACCTCGAGCGTGGTCGGCCGCGTGCGAAACAGGACGACGACGTCGCCGGACTCGAGCCGGCCGTGGGCGGCGAATCCCCGGGGCGGATCACACGTGGAGGCCGCCCCCACCGGCGCGGCGACGATCGCCGTCACGGCGACCGCGAGCGCGACGACCCCGCGGCGAGAGGCCCGGTCAGCGAGGCTGCGGCCGCGCTCCGCCAAACAGGGCCTCGCCGTTCCTCCAGGCGATCCGCTCGGCCACGGGGAGCGGCAGGTCGGCCAGCCACCCGCGCGACCAGGCCGCGTGCTCGGGCACGTAGTGCCAGCGCTCGGGAACGAACGTGTCGGTGCCCACCATGAAGCGGTCGGGGAACTCGAGGAACGCCTCCCGCCACTCGGGCGTCAACCTGCCGCCCGCCGCCTGATCGCTGCGGAAGGCGAGATCGGCCCAGAGGTTGCGGTGCTTGCGCAGCATCTCGCGCACGCGCTCCGGCCGCTCGAAGCCGGCGTGCGCCCACAGGATGCGGGCGCCGGGGTCCTGCTGGAACAGCCGCTCGACGGCGTCGGCGTCGGAGTGGGCGTGCAGCATGAGCCCGTACTGCCTGGCGAGCTGGACGATCCGCCGGGGGATCGCCAGGTCGGCATCGGCCCCGAAGAGGTGGAACTCCCCGATCGCCACGTAGGTGTGCTTGCGCAGCCGCTCCTCCACGTAGGCGAGCACGGCGGGGTCCCGCACCCACGTCCCCACGTCGGACCGCAGGCGGTAGGGCCGCAGCTCGGGCACGATGAGGTCGGGCGCCTCGGCGAGCAGCTTCTGCGTCCCCTCGTCGTTGGAGCTGGACACGAGCGCCCGCTTCACCCCCGCCTTGCGGAGGATGGCGACCGCCTCCTTCGGCGGCACGACGTCCCAGGCGTCGTGGCTGTAGTGGACGTGGGCATCGACGATGGGCAGCTCGGCGGCGGCCAGCGCCGGCACCCCGAGCAGGACGAGCGCCGCCAGGATCTTGACCATGGGCTCACCTCACGCTGGAGGCCGATTGTACCCCCAGGCGCGAAACGCATACCGATCGGCCCGAGACCTGCTAGGGTGAGAGCGCCATGTCGAGGATTCGCGATGCCGTCTGCCCCAGCTGTGGTAGCGAGGTCAGCGTGACCTACTGGCCCTACAACGTGCCCCTGTACACCGTTCACCTCGTCCGGGGCTCGAACCGCGACTGCCGCCAGTCCCTTCGCCCCGTCGTGACGCCTCCCGAGAAGAACCCCCAGCAGCCCACGCCCTGAGGCCGCCGCCCGCGGTCAGCGGGCTTCGAAGCGGAGCGTCCGGAAGAGCATCCGCGTGCGGGTGTTGGTGTCGTTGGAGTGGCTCTCGACGCCGACCAGCTTGACGGGCCGGGGCGCCTCGCCGAACAGCCGGCGGTAGTCCGCGTGGACGTTGCGCCGCTCGCGGGACCACCGCCCGAGCCCCCGGGTGCCCGACCGGACCACGATCAGGACGCGCTGAAACAGCTCCAGCTCATCCGGGCCCGCCTCGGTGCCCACCGGCGCCGTCGTGTCCCACACGTAGAGGATGCCCTTCATCCCCTCGAAGACGACCATCACCCGGCCCGCCTGGTCGTTGCGCCGGGGCTGCCGGACGTCACCCCCGTCGGGGAGCACGAGGGGCTGCCACTCCCAGACGAGCCACGGCGTCTTCTCCGTGTCGATCTTCAGCGCCCGGCCGATCCGCATCGCCTCGCCCGCGGTGGCAAGCTGGAGCGCCAGTGGGCCATCGCCCCGCACGATCGCCGGTGGCTGCTTGAACGGGGTGGATTCGGAGGGGTACCGGCGCCACTCGGCGGAAAGATC
Organism: Candidatus Methylomirabilota bacterium; assembly: GCA_035762565.1. GTDB lineage: Bacteria > Methylomirabilota > Methylomirabilia > Rokubacteriales > CSP1-6 > AR5. The sequence continues at coordinate 7,364 of DASTOJ010000182.1, forward strand.
GAGCGGACCCAGCGGGTAGGCGTCCCAGTTGTCGACGCGGACCGCCGGCGCCCGCCCCGCGCCCACGCTCAGCACGACCACGAGCGCGAGGACCCGCCATGCACGCGCACGAGGGAAACCGGCGGCTGTCACGCTACGTCGATTCTACGCCCGCCGCGCTGAAGTCCGGGCCGACGACTTCCTCCGCGACCCCCCCGATCCTGTATGCTAGCCGTGCATGGTCAAGCTCCACGTCGGCGACGTCGTCATCCGGAGCCATCGCCTGCTCAAGACCCGCGGCACCGTGGTGCGGATCGCGGTGGCACGCTCGAGAGGCACCCAGCAGGTGTGGGTCAAGTGGGACCACCCCCACACGCTTCCGAATCCCAGTCTGGAGCTGTCCGACAGCCTCGAAGGGATCACGAGCGCGGCGCCGGCCGATCGGCCGCGGTAACGAGCCGACCCGCCTCCAATCCGGCGACCTCGGCGGCCCTGCCCGGCGGGCCCCCCACCCGTGAGCCGGGACCCGTCCCGGCGATCGATCGCATACTTTATATTAATGATATATGATATAGCCCTCCCAAGGAGGCTCCATGTTCGAAGACGAGTCGCGCGTGCTGATCATCCTGCCCCGGGATCTCGTCGATCGCGCGCGGAGTCTGGCCGGCCGGGCGACGACGTCCATGAAGCTCCCGGTGAGCCTGCAGATCGTCTTCAGGGCCCTGATCGAGGAGGGCCTGAGGCGGCCCGGGGATCCCGCGCTCCTGGCCAACGTCGGCCGCCAGGCGGAAACGGTCCGCCGCATCCGAACCGAAGCGCGCCGCCGGCCACCGGCGCTCAGCGCCCCCGGGAGCCCAGCGGCGCGGCCACGACCGCCCGCCCGCTCACCCCGGGCAAGGTGAAGGAGGCCAACCGGCGCTCGCCGCAGTCAACCGCTCGCGTCTCATGCAGCGCTGGGGGAGACCCTCTCTCCCAGAAACCAGGAGGTATCTCATGCAACTGCAAGCACCGTGGCTCAAACCGGCGGTCTGGGGCGCGATCATCGGCGCCGTCGCCACCATAATCGTCGGCTTCTCATGGATGGGCTGGGTCCTCGGCGGGACGGCCGACCGGATGGCGCTGGAGCGCGCCAACGCGGCGGTCGTCATCGCGCTCACCCCGTCCTGTGTCTCCCGGTTCATGCTGCAGCCCAACGCCGCCGTGAAGCTCAAGGAGCTCCAGACGATCGACTCGTGGAAGCAGCGCGAGTTCGTCGAGGCGGGGGGCTGGGCCACGCCGACCGGAGACAAGGAGCCTCACGCCGGCGTCGCCAACGCGTGCGCCGAGCAGCTCGTGAAGGCCAAGACCTAGCCGTCCGGTCGCACCGGGGGAGCGGCCGGCCCGCGGCCGCTTCCCCTCCCCTGCGTTCGAGGCCGCCGGCCGAGCGTTCCGTCGATGACGGCGGGGATGCTACCAGCGACCCCGCCCCGACGACCCGCCGAAGCCGCTCCGGGAGCCGCCGTACCCGGCGCTCCGGCTTCCCCCGGACGTCGCCTTCTCGACCCGGAGCTGTCGCCCATCGAGCTCCTTGCCGTTGAACGTCGCGATGGCCCGGTCGGCTTCCTCGGCCGTGGCCATCTCGACGAACCCGAACCCGCGTGACTGGCCGGTGTCACGATCGGTCACGACCGCGGCCGACTCGACCGCGCCGGCCTGCGCGAACGTCTCCCGAAGCCTCTCGGTCGAGGTCGAAAAGGACAGTCCGCCGATGAACAGTTTCTGCGCCATGGTCCGCTCTCCGTGTGTCCACGCTGTGGATGCGACTCGCCCCAGAGAAGCGCGGACGACTCCGGAGTGCTGGTCCGCCGAAGGATGGGTCGGACGACTCCACGGTACCAGAGTCCTCGACCCTGCGGTTGGATAATTTATATGTAGAATATATGGTATATAAGTCAGGCGGGCGCGCCCGGAGCGGCGACCGGTCCGGTCGCCTGGCGTCTCGCTCATGACAATGTTCGCCCAGGAGGTCGCGGCATGACGGGAGCGTGGGCGGTGCCGTTCGTCACCATCGCGTTGACCCAGGTCGCCGTCATCGCGACGTCGATCTATCTGCACCGGGCGCTGGCCCACCGGTCGCTGCAGATGCATCCGCTGGCGGACGTGGTGTTCCGGACGGCCCTGTGGCTGACGACCGGGCAGAGCCGGCAGCAATGGGTGGCGGTCCACCGCAAGCACCATACCTTCACCGATCGCGAGGGGGATCCGCACAGCCCGCGCCTCCTCGGGTTCTGGCGCGTCCAGCTCTTCAACGTCGCCTACTACATGCGCGAGGCGCGGCGCGCCGAGACACTCGAGACCTTCGCCCCGGATCTCCGGCCCGATCGCCTCGACCGCGTCCTCTTCTCCCGCGGCGTCCTCGGCCTCGCGGTCGGGCTGAGCCTGCTCTGCGCGCTGATCGGGCTCTGGCCCGGGCTCATCGCGGGGCTGATGCACGCGATCCTCTACGTCTTCGTGATGGCGCCCCTCATCAACGCGCTCGGTCACTGGCGTGGCACCAAGAACTTCGACAACACCGCCTACAACTGGCGCCTCCTGAGCTGGATCACGGGCGGCGAGAGCCTCCACAACAACCATCACGCCCACCCGCGGTCGGCCAAGTTCAGCGTGCGCCGCTCGGAGTTCGATCCCTCGTGGCCCATCATCCGGTCGCTGGCGGCGGTGGGTCTGCTCGCCATCCAGGGAACGGCGGTCGTCCGGGAGGCGGCCCCGGCGCGTCCGACGGGCCGGTGAACGTCCTCGCCTTCTCCTCTCCCCGAACGCCGGACTGGCGCTGGCGCATCGTCGATGCGGGGGGCGAGACCCTGGAGGAGTCCTCGACGAGCTTCGCGACGATCGCCGAGGCGATGGCGGCGGGCACGGAGCGGCTCCAGGTCCGCACCGAGCGCGACCGTCCACCACCCGCCCGCGCCCCCTGGCGTCGCCGCCGCTGAGCGCTCGCGCCTGACGCGGTACCATGGGGTCGAGCAGGCGCCCCATCCACACCGGGAGGACTCACGTGCGCCGATCTGCTGAGCCGGGCCTCGGCCATCCACGGCGCGCGGGCCGCCCTCGGCTGCGCCGTCTCCTCTGGAGGTGGCTGCATCGCCTCCCCGAGTTCGAGCTGGCGCTCGACACCAAGCATGGGCGGCTCCGCGTGAGCAACAAGGACGCCGGCGTCGGGCGCATCCTCTTTCTCCAGCGCGAATACGAGCTGGCGACCATCCGGAAATCCGTCGCGCTCCTGACGCAGCTGGAGCAGGGTCCCCTCCACTCCCGGCTCATGATCGACGCCGGGGCGAACATCGGCACCGTCTGCATCTCGATGGTCCGGAGCGCGGCGTTCGCCGGGGCGCTCGCCTTCGAGCCGGAGCCGCGCAACTACGCGCTGCTCGTCAAGAACGTGCTCGGGAACGGGCTCGGCCAGTCGATCCGCTGCTTCAACGCGGCCCTGTCCTCGTCGAACAGTGTGGGGGAGATGGAGCTGTCGAAGAACTCCGGCGATCATCGCCTGCGCGCCGGTGTTCCGCTGGATCCCCAGGCGCGCTACCGGGAGGGCTCACGGACGACGATCCCGGTCACCGTGCGCCGGCTGGACGACATGCTCGCGGAGGCCGGTGTCGAGGCTCACGACGTCGCCCTGCTGTGGATGGACGTGCAGGGCGCCGAGAAGCATGTGCTCGAAGGGGCCGGCCGCCTCGTGGAGGCCGGCGTCCCGGTGGTGGCGGAGTTCTGGCCATACGGACTGTCCCGAGCCGGCGTATCGCCGCCCGCCTACGCGCAGTACATGGCGGCCCAGTTCACCCGGTTCTATGACCTGTCCGACGAGACACCGGCACCTCAGCCGTGCGCGTCCATCGAGAAGCTGTTCGACGTCTATGCACAGTTCAAGCAGTTCACCGACCTGCTGCTCCTGCCTCGTCGGTCCGGCCGGTAGGGGCGCGGTCACCGCCGCCAGCTCGGAGACCACGCATCCGCCATCGCCTCACGACGGGCTTGGGGAGAGGCTCCGGGAGAAGTCGTCCCCGGCCCTTGGTCTCACACGATCAGAAAAGTGGACTTGTCGTGCGCCCGGCAGGTTCCTATAGTCGGCGCCATGCTGGAGCGGCCGCGCTGGTCGTTCGGCGGGACGCTGGTCTTCTGGTGGGTGCTGCTGCTGCTCGTCCAGCAGGCGCAGCGCCTCGTGCTGCTGGCCCTTGCCGGCGCGCGTGAGCTGCCATCGGCCCGCGTGTTCCTCGCGACGCTGGGCACCGGTGTGCGAGCCGACCTCGTCGTCACGGGCTTCGCAATCGCCGCCTCATTTCTCGTGGCCCTCGCGGTGGGTGTCATCGTCCTCTTGGTCCACCGCGCCGCGCGCGCCCGTCGCGTCGCCGTGCGCGCGCTCGCCGTCGCCGCCGCGGTGACGGCCGCCCTGGCCTTCCTCGTCGAGACGCTCGATCTGGGCTACTACCGGTACAGCGGGCAACGGCTGGACTTCGTGTTCCTGGAGTACGTGGGCGATGTCCTGGAGGAGTTGACCACCAGGTCGGTCGTCGACACGCAGGTGGGACGGCAGACGGTGGCCGAGGTACAGGACCTGCGCCGCTGGCTCGTGCCCATGGCAGGCTATCTGGCGCTCGAGATCGGCGCCGTGGCGGCCTGGTGGCTCGCGTTCCGGCGCTGGGTCGCTCCGGCGCTGGCGGCCTGGCAGGTCAGAACCCCGCGACTGGCCCCGGCGGCGTTGGCGCTGGTCGTCGCCGCCGGGGCGTGGGGACTGCACCCCGAAGGCCCCGACTCCGTGCAGGCAGCGGGCGTCGGCCACTCGACGTACTACGCGCTCGCTCAAAACCCCATCTGGTACGTCGGCAGCGTGATGCGAGCCGGGGTCAAGCAGCAGATCAGCGTGCCCCCCGCGGTGCTGGCGGCCATGCCGGAGGGCCGCGCCCATCGCATCGCCCGGGCGCTCCTGGCGCCGGTCGCGACGTTCCCCGATCCGCGCTATCCATTCGTCCGCCTCGGCGACGCCGCGGCCCACCCGCTCGAACGCCGGCCCAACGTCCTGCTCCTCTTCGTGGAGGCGCTTGACCGTCGCCACCTCCATCGCGTCGAGGCCGGAGTGCGCGTGACGCCGTTCCTCGATCGACTGATGGAGGACAGCGTCACGTTCGACCAGTTCTTCAGCAACGGCGCCCAGACCTACCACGGACTGTTCGCCGCGCTCTGCTCGTCGCTGCCGCGTCACGGGATCGCGGCCATCAAGGCGCGCTACGCCAACGACTACCTGTGCCTGCCCTCGCTCCTGCGGCGCGCCGGATACCGGACGGAAATGGTGATCGGCCAGAGCCGCGACCGCAATCACTCGCGGTTGGGGCTGTTCATGGCGCGCAACGGGCTCGACGAGCTCATCGATGAGACGGCGTTCCCCGCCAGCGCGCCCCGGCTGGGGCTGGGACTGACCGACGGCGCGCTGATCGATCGCCTGCTGACGCAGGTCCGGGCGCTCCGCGCGACGAACCGGCCCTATCTCCTGACGGCGCTCACCATGAGCACGCACCACCCGTTTGCCGTGCCCGACGCCCACCCGGACGTGCGAGCGCTGCGGGCCCAGCCCGATCGCTATCTCGCTGCGCTGCGCTACACCGACGTCGAGCTGGAGCGACTGTTCACCACGCTGCAGCGCGAGGGACTCCTGCGCGACACCGTGGTGCTCGTGCTCGGCGACCACGGGCGCCACGAAGGCTCCGACGGCGAACTAGCCCAACGGGCGGCCGGACACTTCATGTCGCCGCTGGCGTTGTGGGTGGACGCCTCGCTCCGGCCGCCGGGGTACCGGGCCCGCGCGGTGCCCGGCCTGGCCAGCCAGGTAGACCTTGCGCCCACGATTCTGGGGCTGGCCGGCCTCGTCCCCCGCCTGTCGCCGTTCGTCGGGCGCGATCTCAGCTGTGCGCTCGCGACCGACTGTCTACCCGACCGCGTCGTCTACGTCAGCGACGTCTACGACAATCTCGTCGGCGTGGCCGACCACCAGGGGTTCTGGTTCTACGCGATCCACTCGCACACGATCGATCACACCGACCTCGAGCTGAGAACGGCGTCGATCCGTCGGCCGGCGGCCGATCCCGCGGTCGCCGAGCGCGTCGAGTCCATCCTGGCGCTGTATGTCAGTAGCACCATCGTCATCGAGCAGAACCGGCTCTGGTCGTGGAAGGAGTTCGGACCGCGGCTGTGAGCCTCACCGGGGCCCGAGCCCGCCGGCCGCGGCGCCGGCACCCGCGGCACCTCCGTCCGGACGATCGGCCACGCGGCCGCGTCCCAGGAGGTCGAGCGGATCGTGTGTACGAGCCAGCTCGTCACGGACGTAGGCACCAGGTTCCGCGCCTGTTGGGCCTCGACGGCGAGCGGGGCGGCGAGTGATCCAGCCCGCGAGGTCAGCAGGAAGCGGCGGCGGTCCATGCGGGGACGGTAGGGCGGATGGTCGCGAAGGTCAACCAGCGTCAATTGCCATCCGTTGATCGTGGAGGCTGCGACGCGCTCCACTCCCGCTGTCGATTTCGCGGAGTCTCGTTCGACTACTGGTAGGCCAGAGACGAGCCGGTCACGGTCGACCGATCGCCGGGTCTCCAATCACGCTTGAAAGGAGAGCTGACGTGAGAAGGATCATTGCGGCGCTGCAGGTCTCGCTGGACGGTTTCATCGAGGGACCCAACGGAGAACTGGATTGGGTCGAGACGTGGGAAGATCCCTTTGATCTTCTCCCCCAGATCGACACGTGTATCCTGGGCCGCGGGATGTATCCGGGCTACGCGCAATACTGGCGAGCCATCTTGGCCAACCCCGAGGGCATCTTGCCCTTCACGGGCAAGGTTGCTTCGAAGGGCGAGATATCGTCCTGTCCAAGACACTGGATGAGGCCGCCTGGAAGAACACGCGGATCGTTCGGGACGTCGACGACATCCGCAAGGTGAAGCAGCGGCCTGGCAAGGACATGTATGCAGTTGGCGGTACCACGCTGGTGTCCAGCCTGATGAACCTGGGCCTGATCGATGAGCTCCGGCTCGTCGTGCAGCCCATTGTCCTGGGCAAGGGAAAGGCGCTGTTCAAGGATGTGAAGGAGCGGCACGCGTTGACGTTTCTTGGGGCCAAGTCGTTGACGTCGGGCATGGTCCGTCTGACTTACAGCACGTAAGCCTCCACCGCCAGTGACCAAGGGGCCGTTCTCATGGCTCGATCACGTGATCTGCCCGCAGCAACAGTGACGGCGGGATCGTGAGCCCGAGCGCCTTGGCCGTCTTCAAATTGATCACCAGCTCGAAGCGCGTGGGCTGCTCGATGGGAAGGTCGGCGGGCTTCGCCCCCTTCAAGATCTTGTCCACATACGTGGCCGCTCTTCGATACGAATCTTCGAGGCTCGCCCCGTACACCATCAGGCCCCCGATCTCGGCGAACACCTTGAAGAAGTACACTGCTGGCAGGCGCTTGCTCGCGGCGAATTGAACCAGCTTGGCGCGATTGGGGGTAAAGAACGGGTCGTTCGTCACGATGATTGCTCGGGCGCCGCTTGCGCTGATCGTGGCAAACGCCCTGTCCAGGTTGGTGGTATTCCCCGCATCGAGCACGTCGAGCCTCAGCTTCAATGGCCGCGCCGCCGCCTCGATTTCCCGCACCGACGCCGCACTGGCCGGATTCGCCGAGTTCGAGAGCACCGCGACATGCGAAAGGTCGGGGACAGCTTCCTTGAGCAGCTCTACCCATTTCCCGGCGAAGCCTGAGCCGCCAACCCCGATGGCGGCGCCGGTGATGTTGCCTCCCGGACGCGCGAGACTCGCCACGATGCCCGCACCGACCGGGTCGAAGAGGCTCGCGAACACGATGGGGACGGTGGTGGTCGCCCTCTTGGCGGCGAGCGCGGCGGGGGTCGACCCGACCACCAGCACGTCGACCTTCAGGCGGAGCACTTGAGCGACGAGCTCGGGAATGCGTTCGGACCGCCCTTCCGCGAATCTCGTCTCGACGATGACATTCTTCCCCTCGACGTACCCGAGTTCCTTGAGGCCCTTCCGGAAGGCGTCGATCTGCGGACCGGACGAAGCCGAGCCGACGAACCCGATCCGGTACAGCCGTGGCGCCTGCTGAGCGTGCGCGGCGACGATCCCGGAAAAGAGTAGAACGGCGGCGGCCAGACGGGTGACCGTCAACTTCGAGGAGGGCGCCACCGCCGTGCCCGCCATGCTCTGTCCCGCTACTTGTGCGGCGAACGCCCGGCGTGACGCGCGCCCGCCTTGCAGACGTTCCTCTCCAAGTCGAGGGTCGAGAGCCTCATTTGAGTGGAGCGACCATCACGCCGCGTAAATCGGCTTTCTCGATCGCGGCTTTGACCAGCCCCTCGGTCTTCGCGTCCTCGATGAACTGGCGCGCGTATGCCACGCCGAGATCCCGTCCCTTCGGCATCGCCATAGCGTGCGGATCGATGCCGGGCCGACCGTCGAGAACCCGAGAACCCGGCAATTGCTTCGACAGCTCGAACAGGATTGGCTTGATGCTGCCCATTACGTCTGCTCTCCTGGATTTCAGCGCCTCCACTGCGCCAGGGTTGCTTGATGCTCGGATCACCACGGCATTTTTTAGCGTGCGAGAAAAAAAGACATCCGGGCCGGACCTCTCCTGCACGGCCACTCGAATCCCGGGGCGATCCACATCAGCCATTGTTGAGATGGGAGACCCGCCAGGGATGAGGTAGCCGAATTCGATTTCCAGGTGCAGCGCGGTGAAGTCCCACTCCTTCGCCCGCGCAGGACTAAACCCAACAAACGCGACGTCCCAAGCGCCGGATTTCCCGCCGTCGAGAAGAGCTCCGACCGATGGGTACATAACCGGCTCAAACGGAACCCCCATGCGCCGGGCCAACTCTCTTCCGAGGTCAAATCCCACCCCCCTCATCTCACCCGACACGGAGTCCCGTATCACATTGTGGGGACTGCCAAGCTGGAGCCCAACGCGAAGCTTGCCGGTTGGGGCCAAAGCCTGCCGCGCTTCCGGGGTCGGGGCGGTACTGATGCCCGCACAGCCCGTAAGCAGCAGTCCAAGTATCGCAGTCAGCACACAGTGCGTCGTTCGCATTGTGTCCCCCCCCTCAAAGTTACCGGTGCTCTCAACGTCGGCATCAGCCGCGCGCGCCGCGCCGGCCACGCCCGGGCACCGTCACCCTCCCGCACACGCTGCCCCCCTGAGATCTCCGGTCGCGCACCCGCGGCCCCGGCCCACGACGGGGAACGGGGACACGCGACGACGCCAGGTATGGGATTGAACCGCCGACAGCAGGATTTTCAGGTCTTGGGATGGCGGGGACGCCTGCAAGGTGTCGCGAGCGTAGCGCCGGGTCCATGACAGGTCAACGACGATGGACTGGCGGGCAACGCAACGCGCCGGCTCTCCGCCTGCTCTTCGCGCTGAGCGCGGCTCGTCACGGCTGCGCGTCCGGCGTGCCAGGCATGGGCCGTGCCGCGAACCACGCTGCGACGGCCGAGCCCGCGACTGCAGCACCGGCGGCCATGAACGCCAGCCGGTAGCTCCCGGTGACGTCGAAGAGCCAGCCGCCGAGGAAGGGGCCGATCGCGCCGCCCAGGCCGCCGCCCGCCTGGACCACCCCGAGGATCGCACCCAGGTGCGGTCCGGCGAAGACGTCCGCGGGAATCGTGGAGAGCTGCGCGATCCGCATGCCGAAGCCGAATCCGGACACCGTGTAGAGAACGAGGAGGACGAGATCCTGAGGGCCTCGGGTCAGGGCGAGACACCCGATGCCCAGGATCGCGACGACCGTGCCGAGCACGAATACCCATCCGCGGCCGACACGATCCGAGAGCCAGCCGCCGAGAAGATTTCCCGCCATCATGCACCCGGCGCCAAAGGCGAAGATCCAGACCACCGTGTGCTGCGGAAAGTCGCGGTCCACGGCGTGAGCGACCTGGTGGGTTGCCATGATCTGGAAGCCGATGACGCCGAGCGCGGTCATGGCGAACGCCGCCCAGAGCCGGATGCTCCGCAGCGCTCGTCGAAGCGTCCACGCCTCACCGGGGACGCGCGTGCCCCGGGAAGGCCTGGTGTCTGCGCCGCCCGCCGCGCGGTCCTCGTCGGCCGGCGGCTCCCGGTAGCGGAGCGTGAGCGAGACGGTCGCGGCCACGACAATGCCCCCGAAGGCGACCAGAGCCATGCGCCAGCCCAGGGATGCGATGAGCCACGCGTTCAGAGGGTAGAAGGCCACCGCGCTCCCCGGTCCCCCGGCGCTCAGCACCCCCATCGCCGTACCGCGCGATCGCACGAACCACCGCGTCACGATCGTCGTCGATGGAATGAGCATGCCGGCGATACCCGCGGCGCCGAGAACGCCGAAGCACAGATAATACTGCGGGAGCGACGTCACCTGGCCCGTGAGGGCCAGGGCTACACCGAGGATCACACCGCCGCCCGTCACGACCGCCCGCGTTCCCCAGCGGTCGGAGAGCCAGCCGGCCACCGGCGCGAAGACGACGAACCCCAGCCAGCTCAGCGAGTACCCGAGCGCGGTCGGGCCGCGGCCCCAGGCAAACTCCTCGAGCATCGCGACGTAGAAGAGCGCGAACGTCGATCGCGCCCCCCACGCGAGCGCGTTGACGGCGGTCGACACGCCGACCACGGTCCATCGCTCCAATCCGGTCTCGCCCTGGCGGGGCACGGTCGTGCTACGCGCATACACCACGGCCCGATCTCAGTATTGACAGATCAGGCAGGTGGTCGTGCCGTGCGCGACATGAGAGCGTGATCGCGGCTCAGATAGGCCCAGAGGTGCTGAGCGGCATAGGCGCGCCACGGTCGCCACTGGTCGGCCCGGCCAACGAGTTCACGTGAGGACCGCCGGCGTCCTTCCAGATCAGCCAGGGCGCGCATGAGACCGACATCGGCGGCTGGAAAGGCGTCCGGCTCGCGCAGCTGACGCAAGGCGATATAGTGCGCCGTCCATTCACCAACCCCGCGTATGGACTGCAGCCGCCGGATCGCCTCGTCGAGCCCGCGGCTGGCGCCGAAGAGATCCGGATCGGCAACGACAGCGGCCGCGACGGCAGAAAGCGTGGCCGCCCGGCTCCTCGGCATGCCGAGGGTCGTCAAGTCCGCACGCGCCAAGACCTCCGGTCGCGGGAAGACGTGGGTCAAATCACGATCCGGCTCCGCCAAGCGCTCCCCATGCGTGGCCACCAGGCGCCCGGCCAGACGGATCGCGGCGGGCACCGTGATCTGCTGTCCCAGCACCGCGCGGATCGCCAGCTCGAAGCCGTCCCAGGCGCCGGGCACGCGCAGACCCGGTCGCGCCTCTATCAGAGGCGCCAGGGCCGGATCTTTCGCGAGATGGGCGGAGATTCGAAGCGGATCGGCTGCCAGGTCGAACACGCGGCGCAGCCGCGCGATGATGACTGGTAGCGCCGACAACCTGGGGAAACGGATCTCCGCACGCAGCGCGCTATCCTCGGCAGGTCGAATGGAAACAATCCCCTGCAGGCCTTCCAGCTCGATGGTCCGCGAGTAGCAGCTCTCGACGACACGCTCGATGCCGGGAATGGCGCGGAGCCGCAGAAACTCCAGCATGCCAGGCCAATCGTAGGGGGGCTGATAGCGCAGAAGCAGACTGATCTCGCCGCCCGGGTTGGCTGAGACCCCCGGTCCGCTTCCGCGCCGCAATGCGCACGGCGCACGACCGAACAACGCCAGGAACGTCTCGTTGAACCGGCGGATACTGCCGAAGCCCGCGGCGAACGCGATCTCGGTCATCGGCAGGAACGTCTCGTGAATGAGCTGCTTCGCGAGGAGAACGCGGCGGGTCCGAGCGACCGCAACCGGTGACGCACCGAGATGCTGGCGACATAGGCGCCGGAGCTGCCGCTCGCCCACACCCAGACGGCCGGCCAAGGCGTCGACGCTTCCCTCGTTCAAGGCTCCCAGCTCGATCAGCGCAAGCGCTCGGGACACCGTGCTCGACGTTCCCCGCCAGGCGCCCGTGTCGGGCGCTGTCTCCGGCCGGCACCGTAAGCACGGGCGGAACCCCGCCTCCTGCGCCGCGGCCGCCGTGGGGTAAAATGCCACGTTCTCCGGCCGCGGGGTCCGCGCCGGACAGACCGGACGGCAGTAGGTGCCCGTCGTCTTCACGGCTGTGAAGAAACGGCCGTCGAAGCGGGCATCGCGCAGCTCGATCGCGCGGTAGCACGCGTCGTGATCGAGATCCATGCGGAGATACTCGCCCGGAGGATTGTCGTCGTCTAGCGGTTTTCGGACATCGTCATCGTCAGCTTCGACGCCTCCACGACGTCCCGCGCCGCTCCGTCAGGCGCGAGGAGACGTCACACCGGAAGCGAGAACGTGAACGTCGCGCCCTGGCCCACTTGGCTCTTCATCCAGATCCTGCCGCCGTGGAGCTCGATGAACTTGCGTGACAGAGCCAGCCCGAGGCCGGTGCCCTCCACCTTCTGGTCCGCCGTCCCCACCTGGCGGAACTCTTCGAAGACCGCCTCCTGATCCTCGGGGGCGATGCCCACGCCAGTGTCGGCCACGGACACCTCCACCAGCCCCTCGTTCAGCGCCGCGCGGACGTCGATCCGGCCGCCCTCGGGTGTGAACTTGACCGCGTTGGAGAGCAGGTTCAAGAGGACCTGTTTCACTTTACGTTCGTCGCCCCGGATCACGCCCAGGCGGTCGTCGATGTCACGCCCAAGCGTGATACCACGCCGGCCCGCGCGCTCCCGCACGAGCGTCAGGGCGTTGTCGATGGCGGCCTGCAGGTCGAAGTCCGTCAGCTCCAGCTCCATCCGTCCCGCCTCGATCTTCGACAGGTCGAGGATGTCGTTGATCAAGGACAGCAGGTGCTGCCCGGACGCATAGATGTCCTTCAGGTACTCGGCCTGCTTCTCGTTCAGCTCACCGAACATGCGCTCGGTCAGTACCTCCGAGAAGCCAAGGATCGCGTTGAGAGGTGTGCGCAACTCATGGGACATGTTTGCGAGGAACTCGGACTTGTGCCGACTCGCGACCTCGAGTTGCCGGCTCTGGTCCTCGATCTCGCGGTTGCGAGCCTCCAGTTCCTTGAACAGGCGCGCGTTCTCGATGGCGATGACCGCCTGGTCGGCGAAGGTCTGAAGCAGCGCAATCTCCGAGTCCACGAACGGTCCAGCCACCGCCCGCGTGACCACGACCTCGCCGACGGCCTCGCCGCCGCGCAGCATCGGGACAGTCAGGAACGCAGCGAACCCACGACGGCGGGCGACATCTCGACGCGCGGGATCCGGATGGGCCAGGGCATCTGGATCCTGCTGGGGAGCTCGCTCGAGGATGCAACGAGCGAGCAGGTGGTCCGGCCTCAGTTGCATCGGGAAGCGCTCCCGCTGGTACCGCTCACTGTCAGGGAGGCCGCCTCGCGCCGCCCCGAGATGCAGCAGTTCGCCATCGAAGAGAAGGACCAGGACCGACCAGGCTCCGAGCAGCCCGAGCGCGCTCTCCGCGATCGTGTCGAACACCGGCTGGACATCGGTCGGCGAACCGGCAATCACCCGCAGAATCTCGCTCGTGGCGGTCTGCTGCTCCAGGGCCCCGGTCACCTGGGCGTGAGCTTCTGTGAGCGCCCGGTTCTTCTCTTGCAGCTCGGTGAACAGGCGGACGTTCTCGATCGCGATGACGGCCTGGTCGGCGAAGGTCTTCAGCAGCTCGATCTCGTTATCGGAGAACCGTCCGGGCTCGGCACGCGCCACCACGATCACGCCGATAGGAGCACTCTCTCGGAGCATGGGGACCCAGAGGCCGCTCCGAAAGCCGATCGCGCGGGCCAGCTCTTGATGCTGGAACTCGGGATCGAGCTCGATATCGGTTATGTGGACAACTGCGCGCTCGAGGATCGCCCGGCCTGTCAACAGCGCCCGGGTTGGGCGCGCTGGATATATGCGTCGCGCCTCCGCAAGCGCTTCCGGGGTATGGTTGTGATGGGCGACGAAATGGATCAGCTCGCCGTCGAACTGCAGGAGCCCGCTGAAGAGTCCGTCACCCACTCTCACCGCGCTTCGGACGATCGTGTCGAAGACCGGCCGCACGTCGGTCGGTGAGCGGGAAATCACCTGGAGAATCTCGCCCGTCGCCGCCAGGTCTCGATTGCGGGCCTCCAGCTCCTTGAACAACCGGACGTTCTCGATGGCAATGACGGCCTGGTCGGCGAAAGTCTGGAGCAGCTGAATCTCGCCAACGGTGTACGGCCGAATCTCGGTGCGCGCCACGTTCAATGCGCCGATCACGCGCCCTGCCCGCATCATCGGAACTCCGACGAGGGAGCGGAAGCCGGCCTGGGCGGCCGCCTCGCGGCGGGCCGGGTTGAAGCGCTCGTCATGCTGCGCGTCGGCTGTGATGAAGACCCGACGCTCGCGGATGACGAGTCCGGCGAGACCGGACTCATCGATTCTGATCGGATAGGCACGATGGAACGGGTCGGTCATGTCCCGCGTGTTCCTCACCGATCCATCGACGCATCGCGCGGCCAGTTCGAGATCCTCGCCAGCGACGAGCATCAAGTTGCTGCGGGGGCTGTCACACAACCGGGACGCGGCGCGAACGATGGCATCGAATACCGGCTGCACGCTCGCGGGCGAGCTCGAGATGATCCGCAGGATCTCGCTCGTCGCCGTCTGCTGGTCCAACACCTCCGCCAGGCGCCTCTCGAGCGGGCGCTTTGCACGCCGACGCATCAGCCCCTCCTTGCCTGTCACCGTGCTGCCGCTCGACGACAGGCTAGGCGACCGCGCCCGCCTGGGCAAGTGGCTGGCCGCACATGGGCTGGCTGGACATTCGATGATGCCTGCGAGCACACACGGACCTCGGGCGGGTTGATCCCCCTCCATCGGACGTGCCGGCGGGTGGGGGCGTGCTGGGAAGCGTGCCTGGTGCGCCGCATCGCCCCACGGCGTCGCCACGCGCTTCTACCAGAGGTCCCGCCCGCAGGCTAGTAGTGGGAGTCCCGAGCGGACACCCCCACGGGCGGGTCCGGGATTCCCCTATTGACGCACTCAGGCGCCGTCCCTACCATCCGACACGTATCGTGCGCAGTGCACAGGCCCTTCATCGCGGAGGCCATGCCAATGCGCCCGTCCGTGCGCCTCATCCGGTCGATCACGAGCACGACACTGTTCACCCTGCTCGTGCTGGCGGCAAGCGATGGTCGCGCGCAACCGGCGGTCCACGGTATGGGGATCTGCTACACCGCCGTCGGCTGGTGCCCGCTGCCCTATCCTGAGCGGACTCCACTCGGCGCGGCGTGTTACTGCATCATGCCGGGCAATCGCTACGTGTACGGAGTGACGCGGAACGACTACTACTATGGCAACGTCAACCCCTTCTTCAACCTGCACCGGGAAAGCCAGACCGTCCCGCGTGACATCAAGTAGTCGGGTCAAGAACACGATCACGCCACGTGACCCCGGCGCACCGAGCCGCACGGCTCTGCCGCCGGCGGCCGGGTAACGCCGGGATAGCTGACCGGCTATAGCCGTGCCTCGATTGGGGCACTCGGCCCCATAATCGCGAGACGAACTCCCGGGGCCATGACCTGCGGGTCTTCGCCTCCTGCTAGCGCGATTGGCGGGCACGGCGACGCACGAAGCCGCTGACCTCCTCGCTCACCCCCACCCCGAGTTCAACCAGGACCTTCGGGTGCCCCGGCTCACCGACCCGCCGGACGCACCCGGCGGGCCGCCGGGTGCGTCCGGCGTGCCGGGACGCGTGTTACGATCGGCGGGTCGTCCGCGAGAGCGGCCGAATCGTCAGGAGGATCCGCCCGCCCCGGCTGGGCCCGAACGAGCATGGACGTCGACATCACCGAGGAGCAGCGCGCCGGCCCCCGCATGCGGCTCACCGACCCGATGGTGAGCGCGGTCCTCGCGCTCGGCATCACGCAGATCACCGCCTGGGGGACGAGCTACTACTGTCTGGGCGTGCTGGCGGGCCCGATCAGCCAGGACACCGGCTGGAGCCGGGGTTTCGTCTTCCTCGGCTTCACCGTCGCGCTGCTCGCCATGGGCCTCGTGTCGAGCGCCGTGGGCCGCGCCGTCGACCGGCACGGCGCGCGCGCGGTGATGACGCTCGGCACCGTGGTCGTGTCGTCCGGCCTGTTCGCCCTCGCCCATGTCCGCAGCGAGGCGGCGTACCTGGCGGTGTGGGCGTTCCTCGGCCTCGGCATGCGCCTGTGCCTGTACGACGCCGCGTTCGCCGCCCTGGTCCAGATCGCGCCCTCGCGGGGGCGGACGGCGATCTCCTACCTCACGCTGTTCGGGGCGTTCGCCTCGTCGGTGTTCTGGGTGGTCGGTCACGCGCTGAACCAGCAGGTCGGGTGGCGGCAGACACTCGTGCTGTTCGCCCTGATCAATCTCGTGGTGTGCCTGCCGCTGCACTGGCTGGGGCTCGCGCGGCGCGAGACCGCCGACGCCGCCGCCCCGACGGGCCCCCCCGCGGCGGCCGTGGACGGGCCGCCGCTCGAGGGGCGCGCGCGCTCGGTCGCCATCGTCCTCTTCGCCCTCATCATGTCGCTCAACGGGTTCGTCTTCGGCGTCATCTCGGTGCAGCTCGTCCCGCTGCTGGAGGCCGCGGGTCTGGCGACGGCGGCGGCGGTCTGGGTCGCCTCGATGAAGGGCGTGGCCCAGTTCGGCGGGCGCGTGGTCGAGATCCTCTTCGCCCGCAACCTGCGCGCGATCACGGTGGGCCGCATCGCCGTCGGCGTCCTGCCCCCCTCGCTGCTCCTGCTGCTGGCCGGCACCGGGAGCCTGCCGCTGATCGTCGCGTTCACGCTCCTCATGGGCGCGTCGCAGGGGGTCATCACCATCGTCCGCGGCGCGGTGCCGCTCGTGTTGTTCGGCGCGAAGGGCTACGGCGCCGTCCTCGGCGTCATCGCCACCCCCGTCCTCGTGGTCAACGCCGCCTCGCCCACCGTGTTCGCCTGGGTCGTGGACCGCTGGGGCTGGGGAACGGCGCGCGTGTCGCTCCTGGCGAGCTGCTCCGCGGCATGGCTCGCCATGGAGCTGATGTCGCGCTGGTACGAGCGCCGCCGAGCAGCCGTCGCCGGGACCGGCGGGCCGGGCACCCGAGTCTCGGACCGTCGCCAGCGCTGAGCCGGCGGGGTCTCGAGGCGCGCGCCTCGAGACCACGCCCGGCACGCCTCACTTCTTCTCGAAGTAGTGGCGGGCGATGACGTCGTAGGGGTTCAGGAGCGTGCGGCGGAAGGGCACCACCAGCTCGGCGTACGTGCGCTGCGAGTCGAGGACCTTCTTGAAGAAGGGGTCCTTTGCGGCCTCCGTCTGGGCGATCTTGTCCCACACCGCGAGCTGGCCCCGGATGATGTCGTCCGGCGTCCGCACCAGGTTCACCTTGAGCTTGTCCCGCAGCTCGCGAAGCGCCTCGGCGTCGGCGCGGTTGAAGTGCAGGAGCGAACGGAAGGCGGCGTCCAGGGCGGCCGAGCGGATGACCTCCTGGAGATCCGGCGCGAGCTTGTCCCACACATCCTTGTTGATCAGCAGGTCACAGGCGCCGGCCGTCTCGTGGGCGCTCGGGTAGTGGTAATACTTCCAGACGTTGTGGAATCCGAGCTTGATGTCCTCGGCCGGCGTGTACCACTCGGTGGCGTCGAGCACGCCCCGCTCGCCGGCCGCCATGACCTCGCCGCCCGGGAGGGTCACCACGGCGACCCCCATCCCCTTGAAGACGTCGGCGGCGATGCCGGGCACACGGTACTTCAGACCCACCAGGTCCTTGGCGCTCTTGATCTCCTTCTTGAACCAGCCGAGCGACTGCGCCGTCGTCGGGAAGATCGGCATCGCCACGATCTTCATGCGCAGCACGTTCTGGTAGAACTCGTTCAGGAGCTCCACGCCGCCACCGTGGTACTCCCAGCCCCAGAAATCGATCGGGTCCATGCCGTAGGGGCCGCCGGGGACGTCGGTGAAGAGCGCGGCGGCCTTGTGCTTGCCGATGAAGTAGTAGGTGCAGGTGTGGGCGCCGTCAATGACGCCGCGATTGGCCGCGTCCGCCACCTCGAACGCGGGGACGATGGAGCCGGCCGGCAGCGCCTCGATCTTGAGCCGGCCGCCCGAGATCTTCTCGACGCGCGTCGCGAAGATCTGGAGATTGGTGAAGAGCAGGCTCGCGGGCGGGAAGCTGGCCTGCACCCGGAGCAGGGTCGGGCGCTGCGCCTCCGCCGGGCGGGGCCGAACGCCGACCCACTGCGTGGCCAGCAGCGCCAGCACGCCGACGGCGACCCCGGTGACGAACGGTACGGTCCATCCTCGCCTGGACGGGTTCATGATGAACGCCTCCTCTGTTCAGTTGAACCTCGGGACTGGATCCGACCGGAGAGAACAGCCCTGTCCGCGCCCACCCTCACCTCACAGTGGCACGAGGGACCTTCGGCCGCACGCGCCTGTCCATGACCGGGCGCTGGAGACCGGTATCGGCGCCGCGAGTCTAGGCGCGACGCCAGGCACTGTCAACTCGCCGCATCGACTCGTGCGCCTTGAGGAAGCGCCGCGCTGCTCCACGACCTCGTCGATGTGCCCCGGCGAATCCTTCCAGGGATAGACGGTCACCCCGGCCTTCGGGGCGAGGCTGGCCACGTCCATCGCGACCTTGTACGGGTGGGCGGGCACGTCGTCAGGCGCGATGAGCAGCGGCGTCCGGATGGAGCGCACGAAATCGCGCGACACGGTGAACACGAAGTCGGCGCGCTTGGTGTACATGCTGGTGAGGAAGTCGTGGACCATGTCCAGCGTGACGTCGGGGCGCCTCGCGCACAGCGCCGGCCCCCAGCCCTTGATGTTGTTCTGGTAGAACAGGTCGGGGATCTCGGGCCGGAAGCCGCTGGGCTGCATCCATCGCGGCCGCGACGACGCGCTCTGGAGCCCGCCGGATGAGGTTGTGGATCAGCGGCCCGCCGATGCAGAAGCCCATGACCAGGAACTCCCGGATGCCGAGGTGGTCCATCAGCCCGAGCTGGTCGTCGGTGTAGGCGTCCCAGGGGCGGTCGATCTCCAAGGGGCCGCTGGATCGGCCGGGGTTGGCGTTGCGCAGATCACCGCAGATACAGCGGAAGTCGTCCTTGTACCTCGTTCGTAGAACGGCATGGCGATTGTCCTCCCTTGGCGAGTCGCCGCTACTCTAACTCACGACCACGTTTTCGCGTGAGGGGCGGATCCTCTCGGCGAGGCGCGCTGGCCCTGGCGCGGCGGTAGCGCTAGCATGGAGACAATGGCCGGCTTCGAGACGCCGTCCGATCTGAAACCGTTGCTCTCGCAGCGCGTCAGCGAGCTCGGCCTCAAGCTCGAGGGATCACCGATCGAGCGGTACGTGGCCGACCTCTACCGCGAGCTGGAGGCTAAGGGGCTCAAGCGGTTCCGCCCTCCTACCTACCTCACCGACGAGTGGGGATGCCCTGACGAGGAGCCGATCATCGGTATTCCCTTCTACCTCGCCGACGCCAAGCTGGCGCGACTGGAGAGGGAGATCGACGACGTCGAGGACACCCGTGAGATTCGCATGTACCTCCGCCACGAGGCGGGGCACGCCTTCAACTACGCCTACAAGCTGTACGAGAGGCCGGAGTGGCGCGAGCGGTTTGGACCCTTCAACCGTCCCTATCGTGATCGCTACAAGCCGGTGCCCTTCGATCGAAGCTTCGTGCGCCACATGGAGGGCTGGTACGCCCAGAAGCATCCCGACGAGGACTTCGCGGAGACGTTCGCCGTCTGGCTCACGCCGCGCTCGAGCTGGCGCCGGCGGTACCGTGGCTGGCCCGCCATGCGGAAGCTCCGCTACGTCGATCGCACCGCACGCGCTCTCGGCGACACTGAGCCCCTCGTGCGTCTGGCCTCCACCGACATCACGGTGGAGGAAATGAACATGACGGTCGAGGAGTTCTTTCGCGCGCAGGAGCCGGCGCCGGAGCCCGTGGATGTCGCCCTCGAGCACGATCTGCCTGACTTCTTCGTGCGCCGCCGCCGGGGCGCCCGCCCCGCCGCCGAATTCCTGCGCCAGCACGGCGCGATCCTCGTGAACAAAATCGAGTACTGGACAGGGGTACGCCGCAGCGTCATCCGAGCGCTCGTGGCGAGGCTCGAGGAGACCGCCGCTCGCCTCGGCCTCGCCGTGCCGTCGGCGGAGGAAGCCGCCACCCTGATAGAGGTGACGACGTACGCGACCACCCTCGTCATGAACTACCTCACCCACGGCCGCTTCATCCCGCGCGCCCGGCGCCCTCGGCACGGCCG
>DASTOJ010000183.1:0-12387 GCA_035762565.1 Candidatus Methylomirabilota bacterium
TCATGCCCTCGTGGTCCGCGTACCTGACCGGGAACGCGATCGAGAAGCCGCAGGTCGTGGAGGCGGGTGACAACCTGTGGTTCTTCGCGCTCATCTCCGGCGCCTACTACTACGCCGTGGTCGACAAGACGACCGGCATCCTGGTGCTCGACCGGACCAAGGTCACCGTCTCGAACATCAACGCGCTCTGCCCCGTGTACGACGGCACGAACGTGTGGGCGATGCTGACCACCGGCTCGACCACGGTGACGAGCCACAAGTTCACGCTGGCTTCTCCGGGCACGGCCCCGACGTCGGCGACCTACCAGACGATCGCCAGCGCCGTGCTGTCAGGCGTGGACTGCCGGCGGTTGTCCGCCGTCAACGAGACCGCCGTCGTCGTCTCGGGGTTGAACGAGGGCACGGGCCTCTACCACTACTCGCACAGCTACCTGGATCCGGCGACCGGCGCGGCCCGGGGCAGCCCCGCTGCGGTCACGACCACCGCGACGCCGGGGGCGTTGGTTTGCTGCTGTCCGAGCATCCTCGTGTCGGACGGGACCACGAGCTGGTACTACGCCCTTTGGCTCCCGACGGGGACGCAAGATCGCATCCTGCGCCTGGTGACGGTGACATCGGCGACCCTCGCAGCAGCGAACGCCACGCTGGCCACGGTCACGGATCCGAACGCGGGTACGTCGAGCATCGGGGCCTGTTGCGGGTACGTCGCGGACAACGGCGATAGGGTGGTCTACGCGCACTCCGATGACCTCGCAGGAAGCGCAGTCCACCCGTGGAACTTCACCGTCACCCGGTACACGTACACGGGCAGCACGACCGCGGCGACGTTTGCGCCAGGGTCGTGGCTGGCGAGCAAGCCGGCCAAGATCGGAACGACCTGGTACGTGCTCACCGGGTACGAGGATGACGGGACGGCACTGGGCGGGACCGTCTACCAACTGCGCGGGTTTCAGCGCACCTACGACCTGCGGGACAGTGACGGGAACATCGTCTCGTCCGCGCTCGGTGGAGAAGCCGGGGGGCTCTGGCATCGAGGCAACACGCCCGACGTGACCGACCTCGGAGCCCAGCGGCGCGCGTACGTGCCGGCGATGCTCGCGATCGGCAACGCAATGGTGGCCCCGGTGCTGCTCCAGTCTGGAAGCCTCAAGGACTACTCGGCCGGGGGGCTCGTCTGGGACGCGTCGGCGACATACGGGCCGTCGGTGTCGATCATGGGCCGCGCGCTCGTGCCCGGCGGGATCCCGGTGACGTTCTCTCACCAGGAGAACATCCGCGAGGTCACGCCACTGCGCTGGCCCGGGTACATCACCGCCTCGGCAACGGCGGTCGTGTACCAGGTGGCCGTTGTCTACAGGTTCACGTCGCCCGATGGAACCTACTGGCGCTCGACCCCGCTGCTGGGAACGCTCGACATCAACAACGGGGCGACGCTGACGGTACCGACGCTGCGGCACCTGCTTCCAGGCACGACCGCTCAGATCGAATTCTACGCCTCGACGAGCGGACTCCCGAACCTCCAGGAGGTCAAAGACAACGACCCGACGGCCAGCACGATCACCTTCACGTTCTCATCGACGCTCAAGACGGATGAGGCGCTGTACACGAGCGGAAACGTGCTGGTGAACATGCCCGCTCCGGCGTGCCGGCTGGTCTCGGCGTGGAAGGGACGGGCGATCCTCTCGGGCTGTCCGGAGCGGCACAAGACGTACGTGAGCAAGGAGATCCGGCAGGGACAGGGGCTCAGCTTCAACTCGGCCATGGCGACGACGTGGCTCGAAGGCGTCGGCGACATCTCCGCGTGCGGTCCCG
Source organism: Candidatus Methylomirabilota bacterium (assembly GCA_035762565.1). Lineage (GTDB taxonomy): Bacteria > Methylomirabilota > Methylomirabilia > Rokubacteriales > CSP1-6 > AR5. The sequence continues at coordinate 1,813 of DASTOJ010000183.1, forward strand.
TTAATTCGTCGTACCTGGCGCTTTTCCGTCGAGACGCGGTCGCGGTGCTGACCGGCTCGGGACCGAACGATCAGGGGACCGGGAACTTCTCGGCGGTCACGCTCCAGACGAAGAAAGGCACGACGAACGCGCGCGGGCCGGTCCAGGGTCCTGCCGGGTGCTACTACCAGAGCAACGACAAGCGCATCTACGTCGTCACCGGCACGGACGTGGCGGACGCGTTCGCGGGGATGGAGGACTACACGACCGAGACCGTGGTTGCCTCGGCCCACGACGAGGCTTCGCGACTCGTGCTCGTCTTCACCGACGGTCCGGCGCTGATGGCGCTGGACTACGCGAACCCCGCGCCGTCGAACCCGCTGGGCACCTGGTACCGCTGGACATCGGCGAACCTTCTCCGAGCCTACGCGGCCTGCATCGACAGCAGCGGATCAGCGTTCCACGTGGAGACGACCGGGGCGCTCCGAACGCCTCAGGGAGCGTGGTCCGACGCTGGATCGGGGGCGGCCGTGCCGGTGTTGACGAAGGTCAAGACGGGACGCCTGGCCCCCGTCGGGCTCCAGGGAGAGTGCATGGTCGACTGGGCGAAGATCGTCGGCGAGGCGCTGGGCGCGTGCGACCTGCGCCTGACGGTGGCCGGTGGTGGAGCGTCCACCGCGCGGGACAAGTCGGTGACCGCCGGGGATCTCAAGCTCATGTGCCAGCCGGCCACGATGTTCAACGTGACCGAGGTCGAGCTGACGATCGAGGAAACGGCCAACGGCGACGCGACCGAGGGCGTGCTGCTCGACGGCGCCGAGTTCGACGTGAGGCCCAAGGGGCGGACGTGGCTGCCCGCCGCCGCGGAGAGGATGTGACATGCCGTTTGTGAGCGACGATGAGCTGGCAGAGCTGAGGCGACGGGCTGGTGGCGAGCCTGTGGGCGCTGTCCAGGACCGCGCGCCCGCGTTCCCGGTGACCCCGCTGGACCGCCAGCCCGGCGTGCGCGTTGCCGGGACGCCGGGGCCGAGCGATGCCGAGATGCAGGCGCAGGGGTACCGCCGCAACCCCTACGGGAACAACTGGGAGCGCGACCCCAACAGCGCGCAGGCGGTGGCGGACCGGCAGGCGTCGGCCCGGCGGCAGGCCGACTACATGGCCTCGAGCCCCGGCGCCCGATGGGCGGCGGCGCAGATGTCCGCCCTCTCGCCCGACTGGGCCCAGGACGAGCACGGGAGCTGGAGATACCGCGGGACCGGCGACCAGGCCGAGCAGGCGCGCAGCCTCGCCGCGTTCCAGGCCAACTGGCAGCAACTCGGTAAGGACAACCCCGAGGCCATGGGCGTGCAGACGGACGCCGAGGGCCGACCGCTCGGGGCCAACGGCAACCCCTTGCCGGGCGCCCGCACGCGCGCCGAGCGCGAGGCCGGCGGCACGCCCCCCAGTGCCCCTGGGACTCCGCAGACGGCTCCGGCGCCCGTGACCCACTACAACGCCACCACGCAGGCTTGGCAGGCCGCCCCGGCGGTCCCTGGAGCTCCAGGCACGGGCGTGGCGCTACCCCCTCCCCCGCTCACGGCTCCGGTCGTGGCGCAGCCGCCGGCCGGGACGCCTCCCGTCGCGCCCCCGGTGGCGGCGATGCCCCAGGCAGGACAGCCGATCGCCGCTCCCGCAGCCCCCGCGCCGTCCCCGATGACCGGCCAGATGGCCGAGGCGCCCGCGTCCGCCGGGGCGACCCTGCGCCAGGCGGGGCAGCCGCTCCAGCGCGGCCGCTCGGACGCCGCTCCGACCCCGGGCCAGGCGTTCACGGCGGCGGCGCAGGCGTACCGCGTGGGCCAGCCGCCGGTGGCTACCACCGATGCCGACATGAACAACCTGCGCCAGCAGTTCAGCCGCCTCGGGCCGATCGTGACCCAGCCGGGACGGGACGCGCAGGGGAACCAGGTGGCGCCCGCGCCGGTCACCACGACCACGGTCACGGCGCCGCCGACGACCGGGAGCCAGAGCGGTGGTACGACGGGCGCGGCGGCGCCACCCACCACCGGAGCGCCACGGCTCCCGCCGCCTGACCTGCTCAGCCCGGGGCAGCCGAGGGGAGGGTTGCGCCGGTGACCCTACCGACGACCGAGTGCGTTCTTGTCGCTCAGCCGGCACGTCCGAGTGGTGTCGGAGCAGAAGCCCTTCTCGGCGAAGTAGACGCAGCAGTCTGCGTTGCTCGTGCACGTGGCGCCGAGCGGCTTGCAGGGCACGCACACGCCCGCGCAGGCAAACTGCTCGGAGGGCCACTGGCAGCACTCGGCAGCCTGCGAGCACGGCGTGCCCGGGTTCGCGCAGTACTGGTGCCCGCCGTCGAGCACGATCACCGCCTGTGCGGGCCCGCCCGCCAGCGGCGGATCGATCGGGTCGCAGGCGAGGAGCAGGAGCAGGGCGAGGCGCTTCATGGTGGTCCTTTCGGCCTACTTCGCAGGTTCGCCGGTGAACTCGGCGGGGTCAAACTTCGCGCCCGACGGCTCATCGGACTGTCCCGCCTGGATGCGAACGAGCTGCCAGAAGGCGCTGTCGTTTTCGCCGACGAGGTCCTTGTCAGTCGCGCCGAGCGCACGCAGGGCAGCGGCGTAGTCCTTTCGTGCGAGCGCCTTCGAGGCAACGTCGCAGGCGACGGGGCGCGCGCCGAACATCGGGTTCTCCCACGCGTACCTGACGCCGGACACGGCCGCCCACCCTCCCACGACGACAACGAAGAGGATCAGGATCCCGCTACCGGTCTCTCTGCTGACCATGCCCACATCGTGGGCACCGATGGCCCCGCCGCGCAAGCTGACCGCGGGTTCAGGTACAGGAGCCGCTCAGCGCCAGGATCCCTTTCTCTCCTGGACGCGCTCGCGGATGCGCGAAATGTGCCTGGTGACTTTTCCCCCGCCACGTCGCATTATTGGGTTCTGACGCGGGCGGTAGATTCCCGTCATTTTTGTCGGGAATCTCCTTGCCATCGGCTCCCTGGTGGCCGGGAACGAAACGGAGGGTTGCGCTGATGGCCGCTTCCAACATCGCGCCGGTTCCGGTCAAGCGCGAGCGCCTGCCGGACGGGCGCATCCGCGAGACCATGAACAACGGGACCACGCGGACGTTCGACCCGAACGCGAGCGTGGCCGGCGGGGTCAAGGATTTCATCGGCGACATCCCGATCGTAGGCGACGCCCTCGGCCTGAACGACGACGACCCGAACGCCGTAAACCTCGGCGTCGAGGAGGAGTTCGCCGCGCCCAAGGCCAGCGCCGCCGAGGCGTACGGCGCCGCCGCCGAAGACCGCGCGCGGGCGCTGAACTGGGGCGGCTCCGACCCCATCCGCGAGTCCCGGGACGTCCGGGTCGATGACCTCGGGTACCACGACGTCTCGGCTCCGCGAGAGGGCGAGGCGACCAAGCTCGGGGACGTCGAGCGGTACCAGGCCGGACAGATCGCGTCTCCCGAGGACGTGACGGTAGATGGCGAGGTCGAGCGCATCGGCGCCGCGGATATCGGCCCTGGCGAGCGGGTCGGTCGCGTCGGCGTCGGGCGGTCGGTCATCGACACCACCAAGGGCGACGAGATCCGAGGGATGCAGGAGGGCGCGCTTGCGGACCTGGCCGACCGGGCGGCGGGGCGCAAGCCCTTGGCCGCAGCGGAGCGGTTCGGCGCCGCGATGGCCGAAATCGGCGAGCAGGCGCACGGCCTCGCCGGCCAGGCCCGCGGCGACGAACGAGCCGGGGCACGGCTCCAGGCCCTCCAGATGATCGGCTCGCAGGGCTTCAAGGCCGCCAAGGAGTCGGCCGCCGCAGCCGCAGAGGAGCGAGCCGGGGCAGAGCGGGCGCTCGTCGGGGCGCTGTCGGACGTGCGGGGCGCGGACGTCGCGCAGGCCACGCGCGCCGCGGAGATGGAGCAGGCCGCGAACAACCTCCAGGCCGAGATCGACCGGGCGATCGCACAGGGCAACCAGGCCGAGGCCAACCGGCTCAGCATCCGCCAGGCCGAGCTTCGCCAGGGAGCCGCCGAGTTCAACGCCTCGGCCGGTAACCGGCGAACGGAGTTCGCGACCGGCGTGCGTGAGGGGAACGTCGGTCGTCGTCTGACCCGCGACACGAACCAGGCGAACCTCGACAGTGAGGCGTCGCGGTTCGGAGCCGCCGCCGCGAACCTGCGCGGGGAGAACTGGGCCGGCCGGGCCGACGACATGACCACCAGGAACATCGACCGGGAAACCAACGTGCGCGTCGGCAACGCCGACCGCCGGACGGACATCGACCGCTCGGGGGCGCAACTGCGGCTCACCGCCGACCAGGGCAACGCCGATCGCCGTCTCACCCGCGACACCGCGGAGTCGGGTCGACAGACGCGCGACTTCGGCGAGCGCGAGGGCGCCGCGGGAGCCTCGACGGGCAGGCAGATCGCCGGCGCCGGACAGCAGACGAACGTCGCGGGTGAGGTGGTAGGCGGGCGCGCGCGCGAGGAGGAGATCCGTCGAGGTATCCGCAACGACAACACCAGTCGGCAATACGGCGCGATCGGGGCAATCACCGAAGGCGCGGCGGCGGCAGGGTTTGGAAAGCCTCCGGCAGCCGGCTCCGACGAGCGCATCAAGCGCGGCATCAAGCCCGTTGTCGGACGCGTCCCGCTGACCGCCGCGCAGAAGCTGGCACAGGCGGTGGAGCCGGTCACGTTCGAGTACCGTCCCGGCGAAGGGCCGCCGGGACGGCACACCGGCGTACTGGCGCAGGATCTCGAGCGCGACCCCGTGGGCCGGCGGTTCGTCTCCCGCGACGACGAGGGCGTGAGGCAGGTCGACTACGGCGAGATGGCGGCGATGCTTCTCCAGGCGCTGCGGTCGCAGAAGGCCCGAGAGAGGGGGAAGCGCTGATGGCCCTGCGGCTCGACCCGATGACCGGGCAGATGGTGGAGGAGGACGAAGATCCCGCCCTCGGGCTCCCGGCGCGTCCAATGGCCCCGCTGGAGCAGGGGCCCGGCGCCGCCGCCCCGGCCGCTCCCCCGCCGCAGGTCCCCGGCGTGGTGGTGCAGCCGCCGCCCGACGAGACCCACACGCGCACGAGCGGGTGGGAGCGCAAGGGCCCGCAGGAAAACCGCACGTTCGTCGAAGCCGACCCGGGCGTGACGGCGACGCGCGAAAAGCTGGCCGAGGCGCAGGGTAAGCAGGTCGAGGCGCTCAAGCAGGAGCACACGGCCGCTCTGCAAAAGCACGACGCCGACATCGAGGCCGCCGAGGCTCAGCGCAAGAAGCTCGAAGCGGAGGCCGAGGCCGAGCGCAAGCGCACCGAGGAGAACAGCCGCGCCGTCGCCGCCGCGATGGCCGAGGACAAGCGCCGCCAGGCCGAGATGGAGAAGGCCGGCAACATCACGAGCTACTGGGCCGACCGCAGCACCGGATCTCGCGTGTTGGCCGGCATCCTCGTGGGTCTGTCGTCCTGGGCTCACAGCCGCATGGGCGGACAGGGGCCGAGCCCGGCGTACAAGATCCTCCAGGACGCGATCGCGCAAGATCACGAGCTGAAGCTCCAGCGCTTCCGCGCCTCGAAGGACTACCAGGCCCTCAGCGCCGAGGAGAAAAAGAACGCTGAGACCGAGTACGATCGGCAGCTCACCCGCGAAGACCGCGCGAAGGAAAAGCTCGCCACCGCCCAGGCCGGCATCCACGCGAAGAAGTCGGCGCGCCCCGGGCTCGTCGCCGGTCACGAAAAGCTCGTCGCCGAACTGGAGGCGAAGAACGCTGAGAACGACCTGAAGGACCGGCAATTCTACGCGGTGAAGGTCACCCGCGAGGGCGAGCAGCGCACGCAACGGGGCGGGAGCACGGACACCTTCAACGTGCGCAGCGCCAGTGCTGCCGGTGGCCAGCTCAAGCCGTCTAGCGAGGATCTCTCTTCGGTTGCCAGCTTGAGCGGGTCGATCACTGGCCTGCGCCAGACAGCAGACTTGATCGACAAGAACCCGAAAGCATGGAGCGAGGTACGACAGAACAATCTCGATTGGCGCCGAGTGGAGGCCGCGGAAGCCAAGATCCCAGGCGCCAAGATGGTTCGAGGCGTCGGGCAACTGACCGGCGTTGCCAACGTCGCTCCCGAAGAAGGCCTCAAGTCGGTGGACGCAAAGGCCGTGCACCGGCAGGTAACGGCCACGCGTGAGGCCATCGCCAAGATGTCCGGCGGCGTGATCACGGACAGCGACCGAACGAGCGCAGACAACCGACTTGCGCTCGCTGCTGTCTCAGAGCCGCGGGAGGCGGCCAAACTGCTACGCGAGGTGGCCAGTGACCTCGGTCCCAAGCTCGATCTGATTCTGCAAAACCGACAGATCGCTGTGCCGGCAGGCGTGTTGCCCACAGAGAAGGGCAAGCCCGCGCCGGAGAAGCCCACCGAGAAGCCCAAGGCAACGTCCACGGACATCAAGCCGCGCTCGAAGGACGCGGCTGAGTGGATCACTGGCGCCCGGCGATGGCTCGACGGCGACGGAAAGAAGGCGTCCGCCGCGGCCCGAGCCAAGGTCCGCGCGCGCATCCAGGAGCTGAGCCGTTGAAGTTCGACCCGTCCGAGTTCTCCGACGAGCCGGCGAAGAAGCCGGCGGCCTTCGATCCGTCCGAGTTCACCGGACAGGACGACGACGAAGATCCGTTCGTCGATGCGTCCGGCCGCCCGTCGTGGCTCACCCCGGGCAAGGGGCCACCGGTGAAGCCCGCGCCCGTGCCGCTGCCGTCCGGCGCCCCGCTGCCACAGGCCGAACCGTTCGACGTCGAGGCGGCCAAGGACGAGATCGCCGACCGCCCGAGCTTCCCTCGCCGTGCGATCGGCGGGGCGGGCCGCGCGCTCAAGTACCTCGGTCAGGCGGTGATCGAGGCTCCCGGAGCTATCAGCCGCGACCCGCGCGAGGCGGCCAAGGTGTTCGGCGAGAGCGCGAGCGACACGCTGGCTGCGGCGCCGCGGGCCCTGTCCAACCTCGTGGCGTCCGACGACCAGCCCACGCGCGAGGACATCGAGGCGCAGCGGCGCGGCGGGTTCGACACGCGCCCCCGTCTGCCTAGCCGCGGGCCGGACGTCACCCCGGAGCAAGCCGCAGAAGCGGCGAGGCGCAAGGCCGAGCGAGCCGACAACCAGAAGCTCGCGAACATCGCCGGGGCCGCGGCCGCCACGCCGATCACCCCGGGCGGCGCGGTCGGCAAGGCGATCGGCGTAGGCACCAAGGCGCCCGGGTTCGTTGCCGGCGTTTCCAGGGCCGCACACACGGCCACGGCCGCCGCCACCGGAGCCGCTGTCGACGCCACTACGCGCGCGCTCGCCCGGGGCGACACCCTGGAAGACGCGATCACCGAAGGCATCGAGACCGCGGGGTCGGCTGCGATCGTGGCGCCGGTCATCGGCGAGACCGCGCGCCAGGCGGCCAAGCCCTTCAAGCACCTGTCCCTCACGGGGGCTCGGGAGCGCCAGCGGGAGCGGAACATCCAGCGTCTCGGCAGGCAGGCCAGGCCCGACGACCAGAAGATCATCGATGCCCGCGACGCCGAGGTCGCGTCGGCGGTGGAAGAGTTCAAGATCGACACCAAAAGCACCGAGACCACCGCGCGCCAGGCCGGGGCCGCCCTCGACACGGTCAAGGCTCGTCGAGAGGCGGCCATCGCCAAGGCCGATCGTCCGACGAGCGGGGCCGACCTGGTCAACGCGCTCAAAGCCCAGCGCGATCGCCTCGCAGCCGACCCGCTCCAGGAATCCAAGGTCGCCGTGCTCGACCGCGCGATCGAGAAGGCAGAGAAGCGCTACTTGCCGGACCGAACGACGAAGGCCGCAGACCCGCCCGACCCGCGACCGTTCACCAGCCGCGAGGTCGTCGGAAACGCCCTTCAGGGGGCGAGCAAGGTCGCGCGCGCCGCGGCGTCCACGCGCATGCCCGACCTCGTCGGCAGCATGAAGAAGTTCGGCCTGCGAAAGCACATGGCCGATCACGTGAAGCTCGACGAGACGATCGACGACGCGCTCAAGACCACGGGCAAGTCGATCGGCGAGGCCGACGAGGCGATCACGGCCGCTGGTGGTGGGATGCCGATGTCCGAGGTGCTCGTGGCCGTCCAGAAGGTCAAGGCCAAGTACCTGGAGAACCCCGCGGTGTCCAAGGACCTCGCCGGGCGCATCGACGGCCTGGTCGACAACGTGATCGGGCAGTGGAAAGACAAGTTCCCCGTCGTCGGCAGCATGACCCGCGTGCCGCTGAGCCGCGTGCGGCAGTTCTCTCGGCAGCTCGGTGAAGACGCGTTCACAGGCGACGCCACGATCCCGCCGAAGGTCGCCGCGCGCATGAGGCGCGACCTCTACGGCGCCGTTCGAGACGCGATGAAGTCTCACGCCGACGACGTGCTCAAGGACAGCTTCGAGTCCTCCACGTACCCCGGGATCCGAGAGAAGGTCGCCAAGCTGGGCGAAGCCGAGGCCGACTACGCCGCCCTCAAGACGTGGAAGAAAATCTCGGGCCCAAAGGCCGTAGCCGCAAAGACCGCCCCACCGCCGCCGCTGACCACCGAGGGCCCGGCGACGCCGGCACCGCCGCCGATTCCGAAGGGCAAGGCGCTGTCGCTGGAGCGGCTCTATCTGATGCGGGGCAAGCTCAAGGAGGGCTCGCCCCAACACGCGGCCATCGACGGCCTGATCAAGCGCCGGCTCGATGAGGTGCCCGATCTGCGGGACGAGATCGCGCGGCTCACGAACCGCGAGGAGATCCTGACGGTCATCAAGCGCGGGGCCGAGACGCGCAAGCCAAAGGAGCGCTTCAAGGGCAATTCCCGCTTTTCCGACGTGGTCGAGAAGGGCGCCACCATCACGGGCATGGCTCGCCAGGCGGCGAAAAAGGCGCTGGGGCGATTCGAGGAATGGAAGGACGAGCGGCTTCTGGCATCGCGCCCGGGGCAGTGGATCAACGACGTTGCCGCCCGGCGCGCACACGCGCAGCTACTCCTCGGCGCAAAGGACCGTCGCAACGTGGCCGCGCTCACGGCGCAAGCGCTACAGGCCGGCGTCCCACGCGACGTGGTGGACGCCGTGGTCAAGCGCTACGCCCCTGACCAGGCAAACGCCGGAAGTGACGACACGACGATCGCGGAGGCCACGCCATGAGCATCCGCAGCGACTCCCTGCTGTCCGTCTCCGGCGTGCTGCCGGCGAAGCTCGCGCCCAAGCACGTCTTGGCTTCCACCAAGGTCCCCGACGCGTTCGCCGCGCGGCTCGCGAAGTGGACGACGCTGCCACAGCAACCGTTCAAAGCGATCCCGCCGCTCAAAGACATGGATCGCCTGTTCGACAAGCTCGCGGCCGAGCTGGACCAGGATGAGGTGGCCGTGTGGCTCGAAGCCATCGGCCCCGACGACCCCGAGCTTTCCGGCGAGTATCTCGACGGCATCTCCCGCGCTCGTGACTACCTGGTGGCCAAGTGGCCGCGGGTGGTGATCGACGATGGCATGGGGCCCGAGGTGCTGCCGCCAGCGTTCGACGACGAGCTGACCTGGACGAGCATCTACGCCGTACTGGACGACTCCGAGCGGCTGCTCGATGAGCTCGAGGCGTGGACGCTGACGCCCGAGCAAGCGCTGGCGTTCCGGGTGGTGTTCCCGTCGCTGCACGGGCACGTCATCGAGTCGCTCAAGGCAGCGGCGGCCGCGCTGCGGGCCAAGGGCCAGTACCTCGGGTGGGAGCGGCTCGGCCAGCTCCGCATTCTCCAGGGCCTCGAGCCCGAGGCGCAGCCGCTACCGCCGCCTCCTGCTCCGCCGGCCCCGGCCAGGGCCAAGTGGGATCCGGCCGCCGAGGCGACACACGGGCAAATCACCGAGAAACCGCGGGATCCGGAGGCCCGCCGGTAATCAGCCACCAACGGGGGATACATGCGGTCACTGAGAGTCAAGTCGCTCAACGCTGTCGCCACGACGGGCACGAACGTCTACACCGGGAGCCCGTTCCTCCTGCGCAAGCCGTCGCTGGCGGTGTCGATCGTGGTGCTCTTTCAGTCGGTCGGCACGGTGACCGGGAACCTCTCGTTCGAGGTGTCGCTGGACGATCTCCAGGCCGTCGAGGAGAACCGCGCGACCTGGCACAAGGTCAACGTGGCGATCTTTTCCGCGCTGGCGGGCACGGCGATCACGTTCACCACCGGGGACGGCGCTGTCACCAACGGCATCACGTCGCTGTTCACGATCGCCAGCAACGTCATGAACTGCACTGCGATCCGCGCGAAGTTCACCAACGCCACTGATGGCGCAGACTCCGTGACCTGCATCATCCAGGACAAGGGCTGAACGTGAACGACCTCGCCACCGTAGCCGCCGACGTCGCCCACATCCGTGGCGAGCTGGAGCGCGTGCGCGACCGCGTGCATGACATGGCCGGCGGGGTTGGACTGGCGCACGCGCACGACCAGGACATCGCAGAGCTGCGACAGGCGGTGGCAGATCACTCGGAGCGCGATGACAAGCGCTTCGGCGACGTCATCAGCGAGGTCAAGCGGGTCCGCGAGGACGTGCTGAGCATCAAGACCGAGAAGAGAGTGATCCTCACGATCGCCCTGCTCATCGGAGGC
>DASTOJ010000184.1:0-38373 GCA_035762565.1 Candidatus Methylomirabilota bacterium
CGTCGAGGGACGGGTCGGCCCCGAGCAGCGCGCGGAGTAGCGCACTGGCCGCAGAATCTGGTTCCAGGAGGATTCTCGGCGTGGCACCGGGAGCACTTCATGCCGGAGCCTCCAAGGAGTTTCGCCGTCACTAACTGCCCGGGTCTCGCGTGGTCAAGGACACCGCTGGTCGCTGCGGCTCATTCCCCCCTTCCCCCGGGGGGCACCAGCGCGTCGGGCCCGTGGCCGATGAGATCGGCTCGGCCGGCCTCGCGCAGCGCCTCGCGAGCCAGTGGCCACTGCTCCGGGCTCCAGTAGAGCAGCAGCGCCTTCTGCAGCTTCTTGGCCCGCAGCCCGGTGGCCGTGTAGACCGGCTGCATCGTAAACGGGTCGAGGCCCGTGTGGTACATGCACGTGGCCATTGCCATGGGCGTGGGGATGAAGTCCTGCACCTGGCGCGGCCGCCGGCCGTTCTTCTTGAGCCACAGCGCCAGGTCCACCATGTCCGCGAGCGAGGAGCCGGGGTGGCCGCTGATGAAGTACGGGATATCGTACTGCTCCTTGCCGGCCGCGGCGCTGGCGCACTCGAACATCTTCTGGAACCGCTCGTAGCTCTCGATGCCGGGCTTCTTCATCTTCTCGAGCACCCGGGGGCTGACGTGCTCGGGCGCGACCGAGAGCTGACCGCCGACGTGATGCCGGGCCAGCTCCTCCACGTACTCCGGCGAACGCTCGGCCAGGTCGTAGCGGACCCCGCTGGCGATGAAGACGTGCTTGACGCCGTCTTCCTGGCGCACGCGCTGCATGAGGTCGATCAACGGACCGTGATCGGTCCTGAGGTTCTCGCAGACGCCGGGGTGCACGCAGGACAGGCGCCGGCACTTCGACTCGATCTCCGGGCTCTTGCAGGCGAGCCGGTACATGTTGGCGGTCGGCCCGCCGAGGTCGGTGATGGTGCCGCGGAAGTCGCCCTGCCGCCGGAGCGCTCGGATCTCGCGCAGCACGCTCCCGGCCGAGCGGTTCTGGATGACGCGCCCCTCGTGCTCGGTGATCGAGCAGAACGTGCAGCCTCCGAAGCAGCCCCGCATGAGGACGAGCGAGTGCTTCACGGTCTCGTAGCCGGGGATGGGCTCCGTGTACATGGGGTGCGGCACGCGCGTGAAGGGCAGGTCGTACAGCTCGTCCATGGAGACGGCGCCCCCGCCCCTCCCTGCCCCGTCCTCCAAGGGAAACGCCGGCGGATTGAAGTACACGCCGCGTTGCCCGTGACGCTGCGCCAGCGGGCGCGCGTTGCCGGGGTTGGTCTCGAGCTGGAAGGCGCGCGACATCCGGGCAAAGGCGAGCCTGTCGGCCGCCACCTCCTCGTAGGAGGGCAACACCACCACCTTGCGGTCGGCGACCATGCGGGCGGGGTCGGCCTCGTGGCGCTTCATCTCCGCGTCGTTGACGAGGAACGCCGTGCCGCGCACGTCGCGGATCCGATCGATCCGCTCGCCCCGGCTCAGCCGGTCGGCCACTTCCCAGACAGGCCGCTCGCCCATGCCGAACACCAGCAGGTCGGCCTTGGCGTCCACGAGCATCGACCGGCGCACGGTGTCGCTCCAGTAGTCGTAGTGCGCGATCCGCCGCAGCGACGCCTCGATGCCGCCGAGCACGACCGGCACGTCGGGGTAAGCCTCGCGACACCGCTGAGCGTAGACGACGGTGGCGCGATCGGGACGGCAGCCGGTCCGGCCGCCGGGGCTGTACTGGTCTTCCGAGCGGTTCTTCTTCTGGGCGGTGAGGCGGTTGAGCATCGAGTCGAGGTTGCCGGCCGACACACCGAAGAAGAGCCGCGGCTTGCCGAGCGCCCGGAACGGCTGGGCGCTGCGCCAGTCGGGCTGGGCGATGACGCCCACCTTGAAGCCGCGCCCCTCCAGGAACCGCGCGATCAGCACCGGCCCGAATGCCGGGTGGTCCACGTAGGCGTCGCCGCTGACGATGACGATGTCGAGCTGGCGCCACCCCCGCGCGTCGAGATCGGCCCGGGCGGTGGGCAGAAACCGCTGGCGAAGCGTCAGTTCACCCGGCGCGCGCGGCCCGCCCAGTAGGGCTCGCGCAGCTTGAACTTCTGGAGCTTGCCGGTCGCGGTGCGGACCAGCGCCTCGCGCAGCTCGATCGAGGTCGGACACTTGAAGTGCGCCAGCCGGCCGCGGCAGTGCTCGATGAGGTCACGCTCGGTGGCGGCGGCCCCCGCGCGGAGCACGACGAGCGCCTTGATGGTCTCGCCCCATTTCTCGTCGGGCACGCCGATCACCGCGACCTCGGCGACGGCCGGGTGCTGGAACAGGCAGTCCTCCACCTCGATGGACGACACGTTCTCGCCGCCGGTGATGATCACGTCCTTCTTGCGGTCGCTGATGACGACGTAGGCGTCGTCACGATGGCCGCCGTCGCCCGTATGGAACCAGCCGTCGGCGATGGCCTTGGCCGTCTCCTCGGGCTGATTCCAGTAGCCCTCGAAGACGTGGTTGGAGCGCGCCAGCACCTCGCCCTCGCCGTCCACATCCATGCGGACGCCCACGGCCGGCACCCCGGCCCGGGACAAGCGCCGCGCCCGCTCGGCGGGATCGAGCCCGTCCCATTCCGCCGGCGCGCGGTTGATGGTGAGCAGCGGCGCTGTCTCGGTGAGCCCGTAGATCTGGATGAACTCCCAGCCCAGCTCCGTCTCGATGCGCTCGATCGTCCGGGACGGCGGCGGGGCGCCGGCGATGACGACCCGCACCCGGTCGCGCCCCGGCACCGCCACGCCCTGCTGCCGCCGGGCGGCGGCGGCATCGAGCACCGCGGCGATCACCGCCGGCGCGCAGTTGAACAGCGTGACGCCCTCGGCCCCGACCCTCTTGAGGATCTCCTCACCGTCGATCTTGCGGATGACGACCTGGCGGACTCCCATGCCGGTGAGCGCGTACGGCATGCCCCAGCCGTTGCAGTGGAACGTGGGCAGCGTGTGCAGGTACACGTCGCGGTCGCTCAACCCCAGATGCCAGCCGAACGTGACGGCGTTGAGCCAGAAGTTGCGGTGGGTGAGCTGCACCCCCTTGGGCCGCGCGGTGGTCCCCGACGTGTAGTTGATGGACACGGTGGCGTTCTCGTCGGCGACCTGGAACCGGGGCCGCGCCCCCTCGCGCAGGAAGAGCCGGGGGTCGGTGGCGGCGCCGAGGACGATCCGGTGCTTGACCGGGACGTCGCGCAGGGGCTGGTCGAGCTCCGGGTCGACGAGGAGCACCGAGGAGCCCGAGTGCTCGAGGATGTACCGGATCTCCTCGACGTTGAGCCGGAAGTTCACCGGCACCAGGATGCGGCCGAACACGCTGACGCCGAACAGGCTGACCAGGAAGCGCGCCGCGTTGGGGGAGACGATGGCGACGCGCTCGTTCTCGGCGAGGCCGAGGTCGTCGAGGGTGGCGGCCAGGCTGCGCGCCATCGCCGCGAACCGGGCGTACGTGAACCGGCCGAGGCCGCCTCCGGGCGGGTTCGGCTCGTCGACCACGGCCTCGCGGTCGCCATAGACGAGCTCCGCGCGCTCCAGAAAGTCTCCCAGCGTGAGCGGAACGATCATGGCGTCTCTCCCATCGATGACGCCGCGCGTGCCGCGCGGCGCGCCGACCGAGAATAGACCACCCCCGCCAGGCGCGCAACGGACCCCGACGCCGGAGAGGCGCCCAGTGCACGCCGCGTCTTGACTCGGCGTCGCGCTTGGAGCAGCCTCGTGAGGCCGAGCGTGAGGGGATCCCGACGACCCAAGAGGGCAACACCATGACGACCCAGGTGATCGAGCCGCGTCTGGAGCTGGAGCAGCACCTGCACATGTACCGGCAGATGGCGAAGATCCGCGCCTTCGAGGAGCAAGTGAACGAGCTGTACAAGAGCGCGAAGATGCCCGGCCTGGCCCACCTCTACGTGGGCGAGGAGGGGGTAGCGGTCGGCGTCTGCGAGGCCCTGCGCCGTGACGACTTCATCACGAGCACCCACCGCGGGCACGGCCACTGCCTGGCCAAGGGCGCCTCGGTCAACCGGATGTTCGCCGAGCTGCTGGGCAAGGAGCCGGGCTACTGCCGTGGCAAGGGCGGCTCCATGCACATCGCCGACCCCGAGACGGGCAATCTCGGCGCCAACGCCATCGTGGGCGGCTCGGCCGGCATCGCCACCGGGGCGGCGCTGTCGGCCAAGATGCGGGGCAGCGACCAGGTCGCCGTGTGCTTCTTCGGCGACGGCGCGCTCGGCCAGGGGCTGGTGTACGAGGCGATGAACATGGCCTCGCTGTGGAAGCTGCCCGTCATCTACGTGTGCGAGAACAACCTCTACGGCGAGTACACGCCGTGCGGCGAGACCGTCGCCGGCGAGATCCTGGCCCGCGCCCGCGCCTTCGGCATCCACGCCGAGACCGTCGACGGCCAGGACGTGCAGGCGGTCAACGCGACGATGCGCCGGATCGTCGAGCGGGCACGCCGCGGCGAGGGGCCCGCCTTCCTGGAGTGCAAGACCTACCGCTACTACGGCCACCACGTCGGCGACGTCAACCGCGAGTACCGCACCCGGGAAGAGGAGAAGGAGTGGATGAGCCGCCACGATCCGCTCCTCACCCTGGCCGGCCGGCTCACCGCCCAGCGCCTCGCCGACGCGAGCGTCTTCGAGCGCATCGAGGCCGACGTGAAGGCCGAGATCGACGGCGGCGTGCAGTACGCCCTGGCCGCCCCCTACCCCGGCGCCGGCCAGGTCGACGAGGACGTCTACGCCTGACACGCGGCACGAGCGGAGGCGGCCGGCTCCCGGAAGCTGAAGGCGGGATCGAGCGGCGGCAGAGGCGCGCCGAAGAAGAGCCGGCGCTGGACCCGGGGCAGCAGCGGCGACCGAAGGAAGAGCGGAAGGACCGTCGGCACGAGCCACCGCACGATCGGATTGCGGCTCGCCTGGCTGAGCAGCACCCTCTGCGCCCCCAGCTGGAAGCGGTGGAGCGTGCGGACGTCGTCCTCCCGGAGCCGCTGGACCGCGAGCAGATGCTCCCTCGCGATCGGGCCGTGCCCGAGGCGCCGGTGGATCTCCTGGGCCGCCACGGCCGCGGTGGCGATGGCCACGTTGACGCCGATCGCCCCGGCCGGGCTCATCGTGTGGGCCGCGTCGCCGATCAGCAGCAGGCCGTCGCGCGCCCATTCCCGCACCAGCCGGATGATGCCCTCCAGGGGAAAAAACGGGGTGAAGTCGCGCAGACCATCCGCGAACCCGGCGAAGATCGGGTCGAACCGCCGCACGCGCTCGGCCACCGCCGCGATGCCCGCCTGCCGCCAGCGCCGCCATTCGCCCGTCGGTAACGCGATGCCGGCCTGGATGTGCTGCGGATACTTGGGCAGCATGAGGCCGCGGACCTCGCCCAGCGAGACGTAGAAGGTGCTGGACCAGCCGGGCGGCTGCTCGATCGTGAACCAGATGATGTCGAAGTCGTGGTGCTCGTACTCGGACTCGAACCTGCCCAGCCGCGCCACGGCCGAGTAGCGCCCGTCCGCGCCCACCACGACGTCGGCCCGGACCTCGAACGGCTCCCGGCCGTGCCGGAGCCCGCTCACCCCCACCACCCGGCCGTCCTCCTCCATGAGCTTCGTCACCTTGGCGCCCATCCAGCACTGGAAGGACGGAAGCGATTCGGCCTTCCGGAGCAACGCGGCCAGGAAGATCGGCTGCGGCATCCAGATGGCGTAGGGGTACCGCGGGGCGATCTGCCTGAACGAGAACTCGCCGATCTCACGGCCGTGCAGGCGGATCTTGCCGGCTTCCAGGAGCGAGTGCGGCTGGGCCTTCACGTACTCCAGCAGCCCCACCTCGTCCAGCAGGTGGGCGGTGCTGGGCTGGAGCACCTCGCCGCGGAACTCGCGCTCGAAGTCTTCGTGGCCTTCGAGCACCAGGACGTCGGCGCCCCGCTTGGCCAGCAGGAGGCCGAGCATCAGCCCGGCCGGGCCTCCGCCCACGATGCAGGTGCTCACGCGTACGCTCGTCATGGCCTGCCTCACTCCCCGTTGAGATATTCGTAGATGGACCGCGCCGCGGTGCCCCGTCGGCGACGGCCGCCGCCACCCCGCGCGGTCTCCAGCGTATGCGGAGCGCGGTCCTCAGGCCTGAGAACGTGGCCGCGGGTCCCCTGCTCGACTTCAGCAACTACACGGTCGCGTTCGCGCCGAAGGAGGGCGTGTGAGCGCCTGGAGGTTCCGCCTCCCGATGGCCTCGGGCTGCGTCTGATCCCCGAGCCGGGTCTACCGTACCGAGCGCACGAGACCGCCGTCGACGAGGAGCGTCGTGCCGGTGATGTAGCTGGATCGGCTGGAGGCCAGAAACGCCACGAGGTAGGCCATCTCGTGGGGCTCACCGATGCGGCCCAGCGCGGTCTCGGCCGCGCGCTGGGCCAGGGCGTCGTCCACCGAGATGCCGAGCTCCTTGGCGCGCGCCGTCACGTTGGAGAGCATGCGCTCGGTCAGGATGGAGCCGGGACACACGTTGTTGACCAGGACGCCGTCGCGTCCCACCTCGTCGGCCAGGCTCTTGGCGAACGCCACCACGCCCAGGCGGGTGACGCCGGACAGCGCGAGGTTCGCGATCGGCTGATATACCGTGCTGGCCAGGATGTTGATGATGCGCCCGCTGCCGCTGCGCCTCAGATGGGGCAGCGCCTCCCGCGACATCCGCGCAAAGAACAGCAGCGACCGCTGCACGGCCGTGGCCCACTGCTCCTCGGTGGCGCTGTGGGCGCGGGCCAGCGGCGGGCCGCCGGAGTTGCTGACCAGGACGTCGAGCCGCCCGAAGCGGTCCACCGTCGCGGCGACGAGGTCCCGGATCGTCTCCGGGCGATCGAGGTCACCGACGAACGCCAGGACGTCGCGGCCGGTCGTGTCGCGGATCTCCTGGGCCGCCGTGTCCAGGTCCTTCCGCGTGCGGCTGCACACGGCCACCCGGGCGCCCTCGGCGGCGAGCACCTGCGCGCACGCCCGGCCCAGGCCCTTGCTGGCGCCGCCGACGATCGCCACCTTGCCCGTCAACTCGAGGTCCATCACACCGCCCCTTCCTTCGCGAGCGCGCTGATCTCGGCCTCGCTGTAGCCCAGCTCTTTCAGGATTTCGCAACGGTGCTGGCCCAGCAGCGGTGACGGGCGGATCGTCGTCGGCGAGGCGGACAGCTTGACCGGATTGCCGACGGTCACGTACCGGCCGCGCACCGGGTGCTCGACCTCCACGATCATGTCGCGGGCGTGCAGATGCGGGTCGGCCAGGACCTCGCCGGTGTCCAGGCACGCGCCGCAGGGCACGCCTGCCCCGGCCAGGATCTTCATGACGTCGTGCTTGGAGCGCTGGGCCGTCCACGCCTCCACCAGGGCGTCGACTTCGCCCTTGCGCCGCCATCGGGCGTCGCCAGTCTCGTAGCGTGGGTCGCCGACGAGATCGTCGCGCCCGATGGCGCGGAGCAGCGGATGCCACATCTGCTGCTGCACGAAGACGAAGACATAGTCGTTGGGGCCGCCGGGATGGCAGCGATACGTCGTGCCCGGCACGCCCGCGCCGAGCTGGTTGCCGGTGCGCTCCATCGAACGGCCGAGACGCTGGTGGTCGCGCAGGCTGACCCGCATGAGATTGACCACGGCATCCTGCATCGACACCTCGACCTGCTGCCCCTCGCCGGTGGCGTGGCGCTGTAGAAGGGCGGCGAGGATGCCGATCACGCAGTGCATCCCCGTGCCGGAGTCGCCGATCGAGGGCCAGACGTACGTCGGCGGGCCGTCCGGGGAGCCGGTGACGCTCATGGCGCCGCCCATCGCCTGGGCGATCGGCTCGTAGCTCTTGTAGTCGCGGTACGGCCCGGAGGAGCCGAAGCCCTTGATGCTCGCGAAGACGAGGCGCGGATTGAGGCGCCGGAGCGCGGGGTAGTCGAAGCCGAGGCGCTCCATGACGCCCGGACCGAAATTCTCCAGGAGCACGTCGGCCGTCCCGAGCAGGACGCGGAAGACGTCCTTGCCGCGCGGGTGCTTCAGATTGAGCGTCAGGCTCCGTTTGTTGGCGTTGAAGGCCAGGAAGAAGAGGCTGTCGGCGTCCGGCCGGTCCCTCAGGACGTGTCGGGCCGCGTCGCCCTTGTCGGGCTCCTCGACCTTGATCACGTCCGCGCCCAGCCAGGCCAGCATCTGGCCGCACGAGGGGCCGGCCTGGTTGTTCGTGAGATCGACCACCCGGGTGCCGTCCAGCGCGCCCCTCATCGGCACCCATGCCTATCACAGGCGCCCCGCCCGGTCCAGACTCGGAGACGCGGACCCGGGAGCCGATCGCGCGCACGAGCCATGGTATGGTGACGTCCATGGCGTGGCGTGGCGCGATCATCCTGCTCGTCGCGGCCACCGCCAGCGTGGCGCTCTCCGCCCCGGCCGCCCGCGGCGCCGAGCTCCACGGCCGCGTCCTCGCGGCCGCCGACGTCTCGGCGCCGGCGAAGATCCCGATCACCATCGATCAGTACGTGTGCGGCACCGAACAGACCGCCGGAGACCTGGTCGTGTCCGGCGCCCGCGAGATCCGCAACGTGGTCGTGTGGCTCGAGAGCGCGCCGGCCGGCGCGCCGTCGGCGCCGCCACCGGCCGTCACGCCGATGGACCAGAAGGAGTGCGTGTTCACCCCGCGCGTGGTCATCGTGCCGGCGGCCGGCACGGTCCAGTTCCTCAACAGCGACCGCCTGCTCCACAACCTGCACAGCGTGTCGAAGGAGAACCCGTCGTTCAACCGGACCCAGCCGAAGGGCCGCACGATCCCGATCACCTTCGGGAAACCGGAGATCGTCCGCATCGACTGCGACCTGCACTCGTGGATGCGGGGGTGGGTGGTGGTGGCCCCCCACCCCTTCTACGCACTCACCGACGGGCAGGGCCGCTTCCGCTTCGACAACATCCCCCCGGGCCAGTACACCGTGCGGGTGTGGCACGAGCGCCTCGGCGAGTCGGCGAGGACGGTGACGGTCGGGCCCTCGGCCGGCGCCCCGGTCACGATCGAGCTGCGCGCGCGCTGACGCGCCGGGCGTCCGCCCGGCTCACGGCATCACCCGGATCTTCTTCGAGGCCTCCCAGGCGGCGGAGTGCGTCGGCTCCGCCAGCGCGCGCAACGTCCCGCTCTCGTCCAGCGCGATCGTGAACGTGACCCTGGGGGCCGAGAACACCGGGTGCAGATAGACGCGGGCGATCTCCGCGGTGTCCCTGTAGAGGGCGATGTAGCGGACGAAATGCTCGGCCAGCGACGGGTGCATGTCGGTGCCCACGACCACCGTCACGTCGAACCATTGCCCGCGCTTCACGGAGTCGGGCGCGGTGAGGCGCGGCGTGTGCTTGGGGTCGAAGCTCGATCGGACCTCCCGGAACTCGGGCGTGAACTGCTCCTCCTGCCCGCCCGCCGCCGGCGGCGGCGCCACCAGGGCCAGGGCCAGGACCAGCCCCAGCCCGAGCGCGGCGGCCAGCGAGCGCCCCGGACGGCACCAGCGGTCTCGCGAAGGTCTCATTGGTGGTTCTCCTCGGATCGCCTCACTCCTCGGTGAGAAACGTCCGGATGAGGGCCAGCAGCTCCCGCGGACTGTACGGCTTGGCGATGTAGGCCGAGGCGCCGGCCGCCAGCGCGCGCTGGTCGTCGCCGCTCAGCGCGAACGAGGTGACGACGATGATGGGCACGTCGGCGGTGGCGGGGTCGGTGCGCAGGGCGCGAGTCACGTCCAGCCCGGACATCCGCGGCAGCTGCACGTCCATCAGGATGAGGTCGGGGCGCTCCTCCCGCACCATCCCGAGCGCCGCCTCTCCGTCGGGCGCCTCGCGCAGGCGGTAGCTCGTCCGGCTCAGCAGCTGGCGCACGATCTTGCGGTTGTACTCGTTGTCCTCGACGTACAGCACGCTGGGGTGCTTCATGCGCCCACCGCCACCCGCACCGGCACCGTGAACCAGAAGGTCGAGCCCGCCCCCGGCTCGCTCTCCACCCAGATCCGGCCGCCGTGCAGCTCGATGAATTTCTTCGTGATGCTGAGGCCGAGCCCGGTCCCGCCCGCCGCCCGGGTGACCGCGGCGTCGACCTGCCGGAACTCGTCGAAGACCCGCTCCAGCTCCTCCTTGGGGATGCCGATGCCCGTATCGGTCACGCGGTAGACCAGCTCGTCGCCGCGGTGCTCGACGCCGATCTCCACCCGTCCCTGCGCGGTGAACTTGAGCGCGTTGCCGGCGAGATTCAGCAGGCACTGGCGGATGCGCTTGGCGTCGCCGTAGGCGACCGGCACCTCGGCCGGCACGCGGGTGCTGAACTCCAGCCCCCGCTCGACGGCCAGCGAGCGCAGCGAGCCGCGGACCGACTCGACGACGTCCGGCACGGCGTACTCCTCCAGCATCAGATCCATCCGGCCCGCCTCGATCTTGGAGAGGTCCAGCACGTCGTTGATCAGGCCCAGGAGGTGACGGCCGTTCGTCTGGATGTCGGCCAGCGGCTCCTCCAGCTCTCGCGGGACCTCGCCGTACAGGCCGTCCCGCAGCATCTCCGTGAACCCGAGGATGGCGTTCATCGGCGTGCGCAGCTCGTGGCTCATGTTGGCCAGGAACTCCGACTTGGCCCGGCTCGTCCGCTCCAGCTCCGCGTTGAGCTGCCGCAGCTCGGCGGCGGCGGCCTGCTGCTCGTCCGCCAGCCGCCGCAGCTCGGCGCTCATGCGGTTCATGCTGGCGGCCTGGGCGCCGAACTCGTCGCGGTTCTGCACCGTGATTCTCGCCCCGAAGTCTCCGGCCCCGACCGCGCCCAGGAAGTCCTGGGCCTTGCGCAGCGGCAGGATGCAGGACCACGAGATGATGAAGCCGCACAGCAGGGCGAGCAGGATCGCCAGCGCGGCGAAGCACGCGGTGAGCACGATCGACCGGAAGTTGGCCTCCTCCACCGCCTGCTTCAGGCTCAGCATCTGGCGGTTCTCGACCTGGACCAGGCGACCGACGAGCGCCTCGATCTCCTGGTACGCGCGCTCCTGGCGGCCCAGCAGCCGCGCCGTGGCCTCGTCGAGCCGGCCGTCCCGGATCGCGTTCGCGATGTCGGCGACGGTTTCCATGACCCCGTCCTGGCGGGCCCGGATCTGCTGGATCAGCTCGCGCTCCTCCACCGTCCCCGCCGCCTCCAGCCGGGCCAGCGCGTCGTTGAAGCGATTGTTCTCGCGCAGGATGCGGGCGACCGCCGCCTCGTCGCGGACCAGCAACGCCAGCGCGGTGAAGTGCATCTGCCGGGCGAGGGTGTGGTCGATCTGCTGCGACCACTCCACCCGCTCGTGCGCCGCGTGCATCTTGCGGCTCTGCTCGGCGGTTCGCGAGATGGTCTGGAGGCTGACGCCGGCCATCGTGATGAACAGCCCGGTGATCACCAGGAAGGCCACCAGCAGCTTGATGTGGACCGAGGCGGGCACGCGCGCCACCCAGCCGACGAGGGTCCCCAGCGGCGTGCGGGTCAGCAGGAACGCGGCGACCCGGTTCAGGCCGTCGCCGCCGACGTCGTCGTCCCGGGCGGCGCGCGCGGATGGTGTCATCGCGAAGTCGCGGCGAAACGCCGACTCGCCAGCAGGATAGCACGGCCCCGCCACCGCGATCACGGGGATGCACGCGTTGCGGAACGCGTGCTTCACGACCACCGCCGGCTCGGCCAGGCCCTTGGCCCGCGCCGTCTCGATGAACTGCATGTTCATGACCTCGATCGCGCCGGAGCGCACGAGGCGCATCTGGACGGGGGCCAGCGCCGCGCCCAGGCAGAACGCATGATCCCAGCCAGAGCAGCGGCATGGCCAGGCCGGCCACGGCCACGCCGGCGTCAAACAGGCGTATGACAGCCCTCGCCGCCGGGTCTAGAATCGGGCGACCGCCAGAGGGAGGCTGACCCATGTCACTGATCACTCGCCAGATCGGGCCGTGCCTGGCCGCCGAGGTGGAGGGCGTCGACCTGACCCGGCCGTTGTCGCCCGAGGACGTGGCCGCGATCCATGCGGGCATGGACCGCCACGCCGTGCTGGTCTTCCACGACCAGAAGCTCGACGACGACGCGCAGCTGGCCTTCACCCGAAGCCTGGGGGAGATCGAGCACGCGGTCGGCACCAGCCTGCGGGCGCCGGACGAGTACCGGCTGCCCACGACCTTCGCCGACGTGTCCAACCTCGACCGGGACCACAAGGTCTTCGCCCGCGACGACCGCCGCCGGCTGTTCGCGCTCGGCAACCGCCTGTGGCACTCCGACAGCTCGTTCAAGGCGGTCCCGGCCAAGTACTCCCTGCTGCACGCCCGCAGCGTCCCGTCGAAGGGCGGCAACACCGAGTTCGCCTCCATGGTCGCGGCCTACGACGCCCTCGACGACGAGACCAAGGCCGAGATCGAGGACCTGGTCTGCGAGCACTCGCAGATCTTCTCGCGCCAGCAGCTCGGCTTCACCGACTTCACCGACGAGGAGCGCGCGCGCTTCCGACCCGTCCGCCAGCGGCTGGTGCGCACGCACCCGGCGACCGGGCGCCGGTCGCTGTTCCTCGCCTCCCACGCGGGCGCCATCGTCGGCTGGCCGGTGCCGGAGGCCCGCGCCTTCCTGCGCGACCTCGTGGAGCACGCCACCCAGCGCCAGTTCGTCTACGCCCACCGGTGGCGGGTCCACGACCTCGTGATGTGGGACAACCGTCAGACCATGCACCGCTCCCGCCCCTTCCCCGCCCACGAGCCGCGCGACATGCGCCGCACCACGGTGGCCGGCGACGGGCCCACCGTGGCCCAGGTCGCCTGAGCCGGCCGTCTATAATTCGAGCACGCAAACGAGAGGGGGTGAGCCCATGGCGAAAGGCAAGAGCATGCGCAAGGAGAAGAAGAAGCCCAAGCAGAAGGACAAGAAGTAACGGGGGATGACGCGCCCGCTCCTGCTCAGCTGCGAGGCGGTCGGCAAGGCGTACGGGACCCGGTCGCTCTTCGACGATCTGTCGTTCGGGTTGTTCGAGGGCGACCAGGCCGGTCTCGTCGGCCCCAACGGCTCCGGCAAGTCCACGCTCCTGAAGATCCTCGCCGGCCTCGAGACACCCGACCGCGGCTCGCGCTCGCTCCGCGGCGGGGTCCGGGTCGGCTACGTCCCCCAGGAACCCGCGTTTCCGGAGGGGGGCACGGTCGGCGACATCGTGCGGGCGGCCCTGGCCGGCGTCGACGAGGAGGACCAGCCCGGCCGCCTGGCCCAGGCCCTCGGCCGCGCCGGGTTCGCGGACGGCGGCGCGGACGTCGCCATGCTCTCGGGCGGCTGGAGGAAGCGGCTGGCGATCGCGCGCGAGCTGGCGGCCGCGCCCGACGTCCTCTTGCTGGACGAGCCCACCAACCACCTGGACGTGGAGGGCATCCTCTGGCTGGAAGGGCTCCTGGCGGAACGGGCGCGCGCGTGCGTCGTCGTCAGCCACGACCGCTACTTCCTGGAGCACGTGGCCACCCGGATGCTCGAGCTGAACCGCGTCTACGCGGGCGGGCTGTTCGAGACCGAGGGCCGCTACAGCGAGTTCCTGGCGCGCCGCGACGAGTTCCTGGCGGGGCAGGCGGCCTACCAGGAATCGCTGGCCAACACCGTGCGCCGCGAGATCGAGTGGCTCCGCCGCGGCGCCAAGGCCCGCTCCACCAAGGCCAGGGGGCGCATCAAGGAGGCGGGGCGGCTCATCGAGGAGCTGGAGGACCGCCGGGTGCGCGGCGTCGCGGCGACGGCGGGGATCGACTTCACGCCGTCGCAGCGCCGGACGCGCCGGCTGCTGGTCGCGCGCGGCCTGACGAAGTCGCTGGGCGGCCGGAGGCTGGTCAGCGACCTCGACCTTGCCGTCACGCCCGGCACCCGGGTCGGCCTGATCGGCCCCAACGGCAGCGGCAAGACGACGCTGCTCGGACTGCTCGCGGGCACGCTGCCGCCCGATGCCGGCGAGATCGAGCGCGCCGACGGCCTGCGCGTGGTGCGCTTCGAGCAGGAGCGAAGCGACCTCGACCCCGCGCAGAGCCTGCGGCGCGCGCTGGCGCCCGAGGGCGACGCGGTCACCTGGCAGGGTCGAAGCGTCCACATCGCCGCGTGGGCCAAGCGCTTTCTGTTCCGGCCCGAGCAGCTCGAGATGCCGGTGGGTCGTCTGTCGGGCGGCGAGCAGGCCCGCGTCCTCATCGCGCGGCTGATGCGCGAGCCCGCGGACCTGCTGATCCTCGACGAGCCCACCAACGACCTCGACATCCCCGCGCTGGAGGTGCTCGAGGACAGCCTGGCGGAGTTCGACGGCGCGCTCGTCCTCGTCACCCACGACCGCTTCATGCTCGAGCGCGTGTCCACGCTGATCCTGGCCCTCGACGGCCAGGGCGGCACGGCGACGTTCGCCGACTACGGGCAGTGGGAGGCGGCGCGCGCCGCGGCCCCGCCGGCGCCGCGTACCGCGACCGAGCGGGCCCCCGCCCGCGAGCGCTCGCGACCCCGACGCCTGGGGTATAGAGAGCAGCGCGAGTGGGACGGCATGGAGCAGGCGATCCTGGACGCCGAGCGCGCCTTCGAGCGCTGCCAGCGCGGGGTGGACGATCCCGCGATCGCCTCCGACCCCACCGCCCTCCAGGAGCGGTACGCGGCGCTCGAGGCCGCCCGGGCCGAGGTGGACCGCCTCTACGCGCGCTGGGCCGAGCTGGAGGCCAGGCAGGCCTGACGCAGCTGGAGTAGAATCGGCCACACGTCCCAGGGGTCCGGTCCTGTCCCGGAAAGGAAAGGGTCATGACCATCCAGACGCCCGCCACCGCGTCCCTCGACACCCCATCCGCGCTCGACGCGTCCCGGCTCTATCGGGAGGGCATGATCGCCGGCGTGCTCGGCGCGGCCGCCGTCGCCGTGTGGTTCCTGATCCTGGATGCGCTGGCCGGACGGCCGCTGTGGACCCCGACCGTGCTGGGGACCGCTCTGTTCCGCCGCGGCGCCGGCCTCGACGCGGCGGCCACGCTGCCGGTGTCGCTCGAGATGGTGTGGATGTTCACGTGGGTCCACGGGCTCGTCTTCGGCGCCGTCGGCGGCATCGCCGCCCGCCTGCTCGGTTACGTGGAGCGCCATCCCAGCGCGGGTTTCGGCGTCCTCCTGCTCTTCGTCGTCGTCCAGTTCGCGTTCATCGCGGCGGCGACCGTGTTCGCCGAGCCGGTGCTGCGCGTGTTGTCGGCGTGGTCCATCCTCATGGCGAATCTGGTCGCGGCGGCGGCGATGACCGCCTACTTGCGACGGCGGCATCCCAATCTTCGCGTCAGTCCCTGATGCGGGTCGGGCGGCGGCCTGGCATCGTTCGCTCCTGATCCGTTCCCTGGATCATCCCCTACGGGATGAGGGAGGACCGACCATGATCCGACGATTTGCGTCCCCTGGCTCGCTCCTCGTGGCCGCCCTGCTCCTGCTGGCCCCCGCGCCCTCGGTCCTCGGCGGCGCCGGCCCTGCCGACGCCCAGACGCCCCGGCGGGGCGGGGTGCTGCGGGTCGCCGACCGCGAGGCGCCCAACCTCGATCCGCACCTGTCGATCAGCTTCCTCACCCACTCGTGGGCCAACATGGTCTACAGCCAGCTCGTGCGCTACGCCCACGGCCCCGAGCAGAAGCACCCGGCCGACTTCACGGTCGTGCCCGACCTCGCGGAAAAGTGGGAGCAGCCGAATCCCACCA
Organism: Candidatus Methylomirabilota bacterium; assembly: GCA_035762565.1. Classification (GTDB taxonomy): domain Bacteria; phylum Methylomirabilota; class Methylomirabilia; order Rokubacteriales; family CSP1-6; genus AR5. The sequence continues at coordinate 15,689 of DASTOJ010000184.1, forward strand.
CCCTGGTCTTCACGCTGCGCAAGGGGGTCCGGTTCCACAACAAGCCGCCCGTCAACGGCCGCGAGGTGACGGCCGAGGACGCCAAGTACTCGATCGAGCGGTTCATGGCCAAGTCGGCGTTCCGGGCGCGCTTCGAGGTCGTCCAGGCGGTGGACGTCCTCGACCGCCATACGCTGCGCGTGACGCTGAAGGAGCCGTCCGCCCCGTTCCTGAACCACCTGGCCGCCTCGATCTTCGTGGCGATCCTGCCCCGCGAGGTCGAGGACAAGCTCAAGGACTTCAACCGGCCGGAGGCGATGATCGGCACCGGGCCCTTCATGGTGAAGGCGTACCAGAAGGGCGTGAAGATCGAGTTCGAGCGCAACCCCGACTACCACGTGAAGGGGCTGCCGTACCTGGACGGCGTCGCGATCGAGATCACGCCGGACTCGACGGCACGGCTCGCGCTGTTGCGGGCCGGCAAGGTGGACCTCGGGCACATGTGGGGCTACCTGGTGCCGGAGGAGGCGAAATCCCTCAAGCAGACGAATCCCGAGATGGTCATGACGCCCACGATGATCCTCGGCAGCGGGATCCTCTACTTCCGCACGGACCAGCCGCCGTTCAGCGACGTGCGCGTGCGACGCGCCGTCTCCCTGGCGATCGATCGAAAGGCGTGGAACGACGCGCTCCACTACGGCGAGGGCTGCGTCGACGCCGGGCCGGTGCCGTGCGCGCTCGCGGACTGGAAGCTGCCCGCCGCCCAGATGGACCCCGCCAAGGCGAAGTACCTCGTGGGCTACGACCCCCAGGAGGCCCGGCGGCTGCTGGCCGAGGCGGGCTTCCCGAAGGGCTTCACCACCCCGATGTTCCACTGGCCGGGCTACGCACCGCCGTGGCGGACGTACTACGATCTCGCCGCCGACAACCTCGCCAAGGTCGGCATCACCGTCGAGTTCAAGCCCGAGGAGTACGGCAAGTACATCTCCACGACGTACCTCGGCAAGTTCGAGAAGATGGCCATGGGCCCGCAGGCGCCCGGCTACGAGATCGACGACTGGCTCTACAGCGGCTTCTTCCCCGAGCAGCCCCACAACCGCAGTCACGTCGCGGACGCGGCCCTGAACAAGTTGCTGACGGCCCAGCGGCGGGAACTGGACCCGAAGAAGCGGCTGGCCATCGTCCACGACATCCAGCGCTACCTGGCCGACAAGGCGTACTACGTGTACCTGCCGAACCCGCCGCAGTACATCACCCACACGCCGGCGGTGAAGGGCTTCAAGCACCACGACGGGTTCTCGCTCGGCTATCGGCTCATGTTCACCTGGCTCGAGCGGTAGCCCTCGTCATGCGTCCTTGATGGCCGCCTTGACCTTGCCCGCCACCTCCGGGGGGATGCTCGCGAGACCGTGGGCGGTCTTGGCGTGCTCGGCCGCCTTGCCGAGCACTTCCGCCTCGTCCTTGCCCTCCATGACCGCCGCGCAGCCCGGCACCACGTCGCCACAGCGAAGCTTCTTCATGATCGGCCTCCTCGCGGATTGCAGTGTACAGCAGTTCGATCGAGCCGCGAGCGGCGTCGAGCCCACCTCACACGGCGCCCTCTTCCACGGCGGGCGCGGGTGAGCGCGCCTTGGGCGGATCCTCGGGCGGCGCGGGCCGCTGCAGGCGGATGCGGCGCATGAAGGGCAGGAACAGCGGCACGGCCGCGAACATCACCGCCAGCAGCCAGAAGTCGTCGGCGTAGGCCAGCAGCTGGGCCTGGGTCACCGTCTCGCGGTAGAGCATGGCCATCGCCTGCCGCTCGGCGGTGAAGGCGTCGCTGCCCTGGGTCGCGAAGTGGCTGGCCCACTGGGCCAGCCGGGCGCGTGTCTCCGGATCCCACACGGTGACGTGGCCGACGAGCGTGGCCTGGTGGAACTGGCTCCGCTGGGCGAGCAGCGTGGTGGCGACCGCGATGCCGACGCTGCCGCCGACGTTGCGCAGCATGCCGTACACGGCGGTGGCGTTGACGAGCTTGTCGCGCCGGATCGTGGCCAGCGTGAGCGTGGACAGCGGCACGAAGATGAACCCCACCGCGAATCCCTGGATGAAGCGCGGCAGCGCCAGGGACCAGTAGTCCATCCCGAGCGTGAGCGAGGTCATCATGTAGAGGCTGACGGCGTTGAGCAGGCAGCCGAAGCCCAGCATCAGGCGCTGGTCGACCCGCGTGACCATCCCCGAGGCGAACAGCGAGAAGATGTTGCCCAGCCCGCCCGGCGCCAGCACCAGGCCCGAGGTCCACGCGTCGTACCCGAGCAGCTTCTGGGTGAAGACGGCGATCAGCAGCATGCCCGAGAACATGCCGAACCCCACGATCGCGATCAGCGTGGCGCCGGTGGCGAAGTTGCGGTCGACGAACACGGTGAGGTCCAGGATCGGGTCGGTGGTCGTCAGCTCGCGGATCAGGAAGCCGAGCAGCGCGCAGACGGCGATGATCGCGAGCGCGACGATCGCTGTCGAGTCGAACCAGTCCTCCCGCTCGCCCCGGTCCAGGACGAGCTGCAGACACCCGAAGCCGGCGATCATCAGCCCGAGGCCCCACCAGTCGATCCGCGCCGCCCGGCGCAGGTAGGGCGAGTCGAACAGGAAGGCGCTGCCCATGAGGAAGCCGACGATCCCCACGGGCAGGTTGATGTAGAAGATCCAGCGCCACGACCACTCGTCGGCCAGGTAGCCGCCCACCGTCGGCCCCAGGATCGGCCCCAGGATGAAGCCCACCCCCCACACGGCCATCGCCAGGCCGCGCTGGTGGAAGGGAAAGATCTCCCAGAGGACCGCCTGGGAGAGGGGGATGATCGGCCCCCCGCCCAGGCCCTGGAAGATGCGGGCGATGATCAGCGTGGTGAGGTCGGGCGCGGCGCCGGAGGCGAACGAGCTGGCCACGAACAGCGTGGTGCAGATCAGGAAGAAGCGCTTGCGCCCGAACAGCCCCGTCAGCCACCCGGTGGCCGGGATCACCACGGCATTGGCGGCGAGATAGGAGGTGATCACCCACGACACCTCGTCCAGCCCCGCCGACAGCGAGCCCTGCAGGTGCGGCAGGATCACGTTGGTGACGCTGGTGTCCAGGATCTGCATGAAGGCCACCACCATGACCGTGAACGTGATGGCCCACTTCTGGGCGGGCGAGACCGCGGGCGCGTCCGGGGCCGGCGACGTCATTGTCTCGAGCCGTGGCGATAGGATATGCGCCGGCCCGCGGGAATGCGAGCCGGGCGCGGAGGGAACGGGTGGTCAGCCGGCGCTGGCTCCGGCCCGGGCGGCGTAGCGGCGGTAGCAGCGCACGGCGTTGTCCCAGAGGAGCTTGCGGCGGGCGCGCTCGGAGATCGACGTCCAGCCGAGGACGGCGTCGACCGACTTCGGAAACCAGCTCTCCGAGTGTGGGTAGTCGGTGGCGAACATCAGCGTGTCCTCGCCCAGGGCCTCGAGGGCGTGGCGCAGCGACTGCTCGCCCTCGTGGAGCTGGATGCTCTGGAAGTACTGCGGGCCCCGGATGTAGTCGCTCGGCCGTTGCTTGAGCGGCGGCAGCGCGTGGCGCGCCATCTCGGCCAGCTCGTCCAGGCGCGAGGCCCAGAACGCCAGCCAGCCGTGGCCGCACTCGAGCGCGGTGAGCCGCAGCTCCGGGAACCGGTCCAGCACCCCGGCCCCGATGAGCGCGGCCATGTTGCGCTGGGCGTTCCACACGTGGCCGGCGGCCCGCTGGATGAAGACGTTGTCCCAGGTGTCCCACACGCCCGGCGGATAGGGCACCGTCATCGTGAAGGAGTGGATGACGACCGTCAGGTCGTGGGCCTGCGCGGCCGCCCAGATCGGCTCCCAGTCGGGATCGTCCAGCGACAGCGCCGGCGGACAGATCGGGAAGACGCCGACGGGCCACGCCTCCCGGCTGCAGCGCTCGATCTCCGCCACCGAGGCGGCGGCGTCACGGGGCGAGGCCAGGACCAGGCTGGTCAGCCGGTCCGGATAGGGCGCGCAGTAGTCGCCCACGAAGCGGTGGTACGCCTGGTACATCGCCTGCTCGAGCGCGACGTCGTCCAGGCCGGCGAAGCTCGGCACGCTGCCCGAGGGCAAGACCATGTTCACGTCCACGCCCTCGATGTCCATGTCCTTCACGCGCGCATGCGGATCAAAGCTCACCCGGTCGCTCGGAAACGGCGGCCCCTGCCACCGCACATCCCACGGCGTCCCCCCATCCTTGACCCCCCGGCTGACGGAGGACGGCGGCTCGACGCGCTCACGCGAGCCCAGCCTCCGATTGAGCGCGGGCACCTTGCCGATCCGGTACCGCGACATGCCAGCCTTGCCAGGCGCCCGCTGGACGAGCGGGCCGAGTGCCGCCAACCGAGCCCGGTCCGCCGTCGATAGGTAGGCCTCGATCGGCTCCGCCGGCTCGATGATGTGGGTGTCCGCGTCGAAGATCCGGTACCCGCCGCGTGCCATCGCCTACGGCCTGTCGTGAAGCGTGGTGGGGCCGGAGGCCGGGTGCAGGGGCCGTGGGCGCGCCATCATGGCGAGCCGTTGTCGCCGTTGCCGCTCCGGGCTCGGCGAGCGAGCCGCAGGTCTCATCGCCCGCGCAGCTTGGGATCGAGTGCGTCGCGGAGCGAATCACCGAACAGGTTGAAGCCGAACACGCCGAGGCTGATGGCGATGCCGGGGAAGATCGGGATCCAGGGAGCCTTCTCCGCGTACGACAGCGCCGAGCCGGAGAGCATCAACCCCCACGACGGCGTCGGCTCCGCCGCCCCCAGCCCGAGGTAGCTGAGCGCCGCCTCGGCGAGGATGGCGCCGCCGAGCTGCGCGGTCAGGAGAATGATGTAGGGCGCCACGACGTTGGGCACGATGTGCCGGAGCACGATCCGCGCCTGCGGCGCGCCGAGCGCGCTCACGGCCTCGACGTACACGTTCTCCTTCACCGAGAGCGCGGTCGCGCGCACCACCCGCGCGGCGCGCGGGATGATCGGGATGGCGATGGCGATCACCACGTTCTGGACCGCCGGCCCCAGGATCGACGCGATGGCGAGGGCCAGGATGAGCTGGGGGAACGCGAGCAGGATGTCCATCAGCCGCTCGAGCAGGAGATCCAGCCGGCCCCCCACGTACGCGCTGGTCACGCCGAGCAGGCCGCCGATCGTGCAGCCGATGAACGACGCCGTGAAGCCGACGAAGAGCGCGATGCGCGCCCCGTACATGATGCGGCTCATCAGGTCACGCCCGAACTCGTCGGTGCCGAACCAGTGCTCGGCGCTCGGGCGCGCGAACTGCAGCGCGTAGTCGGCCTGGTAGGCGTCGTACGGCGCCAGCGTCCCCGCCAGCGCGGCGACGACCATCATCCCCAGGATGATGAGCCCGCCCCCGGCGCCGAGCGGCTTCGTGCGGGCGAACTTCAGCACCTCTTCGACGAGGGTGAGCCGCGGCGCCAGGGAGGCGGTGGCGGTCGCGTGGGCCACTTCGACGTTGGTCGCCATCGGCTCAGCGGTATCGGATACGCGGGTCGAACCACGCGTAGGTGAGGTCCACCAGCAGGTTGATGACCACGAAGCCGGTCGCGATGAGGAACACCAGCGCCTGCACGACGGGGTAGTCGCGGTGGGCCACCGCGTCCACCACGAACCGGCCGATGCCGTTCAGCGTGAACACCGTCTCGGTGACGACGAGGCCGCCGATCAGGAACGCGAACTCGGTGCCGATCAGCGTGATCACCGGCAGCATCGCGTTCTTGAGGGCGTGGCGGATCACCACCGCCCGCTCGCGCAAGCCCTTGGCCCAGGCGGTGCGGATGTAGTCCTCGCGCAGCACCTCGAGCACCGTCGAGCGTGTCATGCGGGTGGTCACCGCCGAGAACCGATAGCCGACGGTGAGCACCGGCCAGATCATCATCGACAGGTTGGCCCACGGGTCGACCCACGGCGGTGTGAACTCCAGCGGCGGGCCCCAGCCGAAGAAGATCACCAGGGTCAGGATGGTGAGGATGCCGACCCAGAACCCGGGGATGGCGAGCCCCCCGATGCTGATCACGCGGACCACGTAGTCCACCCAGGTGTCCTGGCGGACCGCGGCCAGCATGCCGAGGGGGATGGCGATGATCACGGAGACCATCGTCGCGAGGAGCGCGAGCTGCAGGGACAGCGGCAGCCGGATCAACAGCTCCTCGATGACCGGCTGCCCCGTCCACAGCGAGGTGCCAAAGTCCAGGCGCAGCACCCCCCAGAGCCACGTCGCGTACTGCACCAGCAGGGGGTCGTCCAGGCCGAGCCGCTGGCGCATGGCCGCCAGCTGCTTGGGATCGATGTGGCCGGCCTGGTCGCCGCCGAAGATGAGCAGGGCGACGTCGCCGGGGATGACCCGCATGATGAGGAACACGAGCGTGGCGGCCCCCAGCAGGGTGGGCACCATCAGCAGGAGCCGCTTCAGGATGTACGTCCGCATGCCGTGCTCGCCTCGTCCCCGCTCAGTCTTCCGACAGCCAGACGTCCTGGAGCTTCTGGTTGGTGAAGTGACTCGGCGGAGCCACCCAGTTCTTCACCTTGGCCCAGTGCACGACGTTCCGCGACCACCAGAGCACCGGGGCGGTGTACACGTTGTCGAGCGCGATCTTCTGCATCTCGATGACCAGCTTCCGGCGCTCGGCCGGGTCGAGGGTCCGCGCCTGGCGCGCGTACAGGTCGTCCATGGCTGGATTGGAGAACCGGGCCCAGTTCTGAGGCGAGCCCGTGATGTACGGCGCCAGCAGCTGGTCGGGATCGTCGACGAAGGCGCCGGCCGGAAAGACCATCAGCTCGAAGTTGCCCTGGTCACGCCCGTCCGCGTACCAGGACGCCGTCTCGAGCGGCCGGTGCTCGGCCTCGACCCCGATCTTCTTCCACTCCTGGATCACGTACACCGCGAGGTCCTGGTAGGGCAGTTTGATGTTGCGGTTCTTCAGCGTCACCTTGAGGCCGTTGGGATACCCCGCCTCCGCCAGCAGCTTCCTGGCCTCGGCCCGGCTCTTCTCGGCGTCCCGCCAGAAGCCCGGGAACTTCTCGAGCTCGGTCTGTGGGATCGCCCACTCCGTGCCCGGCCGCGTGTAGGCCCCGACGTCCCTCAGGCCCGTGAGCGGGTGGAGCACCCTGCCCGCCGTGTAGCGATCGATGCCGAGCGTGAGGGCCTTGCGGACGCGGATGTCGTTGAACGGCTTCACCGTGTTGTTCATGGAGATGCCGAACTGGATCACGAAGGGGGTCTGCTGAACGACGACCTTGTCGCCGAGCTGCTTCCTGATCGCCTCGACCTCGCTCAGCGGCAGGTCGCGAAACTCGACGTAGGCGCGGCCGGACCGGATGGCCGCCGCGCGCACGGACGTCTCCGTGCTGATGAAGAACTTGTAGCCGTTGAGGTAGGGGCGGTCCTTGACGAAGTAGTCGGGGTTCCGCTCGCCTTCAAACGTCGAGCCGCGCACGTAGTTCTTGAACTTGAAAGGGCCGGAGCCGACGGGGGTGTTCTTCTTGAAGTAGTTTGGATCCTTGTCGAGATACTTCTTCGGGAAGATGACGTTCCAGGGTGACGCGAGGTTCGTCAGGAGGGACGCCGACGGGAACTTGAGCTTGAACACCGCGGTGCCCGGGTCCGGCGCCTCGACGCTCGCGATCGCCGAGTAGTGGTGCTTGCGGATGCTGCGAACCCCCTCCGGCGGGAAGAGGATCTTGTCGTAGGACGCCTTGACGTCGGCGGACGTCAACGGAGAGCCGTCGTGGAACCGGATGCCTTGACGAATCTTGAACGTGTAGGTCAGGGCGTCGGGCGAGATGCTCCATTCGCTGGCCACGTCGCCGATGACGTTCGGATAGTTCCCGGGCTCGATCTGCAAGAGCGTGCTGTAGAGCGGCGCGGTCGGCTGGAGGGTGGCGAAGGTCTGCTCCTGGTGCGGGTCGAGGCCGGGCGCGTCGGCGCCGATGGCGGCCAGCAGCACGCCCCCGCGGCGGGGCGTGTCCTGCGCCGCGGCGGTGGTCGGGGTCGCCGCCACCACCGACCCGATCAGGACACCAAGCACGACGACGGCGGACAACGGCCGATGACGGAAAGTTCTGGTCGTCATCTGACACCTCCCACACCAGTGGGTGGCCGGACGTTGAAGGGCCCGCGAATCCGGTTCTGTTCGATCACCTCATCAGGCTCAATCCTCCGAGAGCCACACGTCCTGCAGCTTCTGGTTCGTGTAGTGGCTGGGCGGCGCCACGTAGTTCTTCACCTTGGCCAGGTGCACGACCCGCCGCGTCCACCACAGGCCCGGCATGTAGTACGCCTGGTCCAGCACACGCCTCTGGAGATCGTGCACGAGCTTCTTGCGCTCGTTGGGGTCGGTCGCGCGCGCCTGGCGCGAGAACAGGTCGTCGAGCACGGGATCGGAGAACCGGCCGTAGTTGGCGGGCGCCCCGGTGCTATAACGGTTCAGGAACTGGTCGGGGTCGTCCATGAACTCGACGGTCGGCTGCAGGAACAGCTCGAAGTTCCCCGTGTCGCGGCCGTCGGCGAACCAGGCGGCCGTCTCCAGCGGCCGGTTCTCCACCTCGATGCCGATCTTCCGCCACTCCTGGATCACGTAGACCGCCAGGTCCTGGTAGGGCAGCTTCACGTTGCGGTTCTTCATCACGGTCTTGAAGCCGTTGGGGAACCCGGCCTCGGCCAGGAGCTTCTTGGCCTCCGCCCGGCTCTTCTCGGCGTCCCGCCAGAAACCCGGGAACTTCTCCAGCTCGGCTTGCGGCAGCGCCCACTCCGTCCCCGGCCGCATGAGGCCGCCGACGTCCCGGAGGCCGGTGAGCGGGTAGAGCACCTTGCCGCCGGTGTAGCGGTCGAAGCCGAGGGTGAGGGCCTTGCGCACGCGGATGTCGGTGAACGGCTTCACGGTGTTCTGCATGGCGAAGCCGAACTGCCCCACCTGCGAGGTCTCCTGCACGACGACCTTGTCTCCGAGCTGCTTCTTGATGGCGTCCACCTCGGAGTGGGGCAGGTCGCGGAACTCGATGTACGCGCGCCCGGACCGGATGGCGGCGGCCCGCACGGACGTCTCCGTGCTGATGAAGAACTTGTACCCGTCCAGGTACGGTCGCCCCTTGACGAAGTAGTCCGGGTTCCGCTCGCCCTCGAACGTCGACCCCCGCGTGTAACCCTTGAACTTGAACGGGCCCGAGCCGACGACGTTCTTCATGAAGTGGTTCGGGTCCTGGTCGAGGTACTTCTTGGGGAAGATCACGTTCCAGGGCGAGGCCAGGTTGTTGAGCAGCGAGGCGGAGGGGAACTTGAGCCTGAAGACCACGGTGGCAGCGTCGGGCGCCTCGACGCGCTCCACCGCCGTGTAGTGGACCTTCCGGATGCTGCGAGTCCCTGCCGGCGGAAACACGATCTTGTCGTAGGTGGCCTTGACGTCGGCGGCCGTCAACGGCGAGCCGTCGTGGAACTTGATGTCCTGGCGGATCTTGAACGTGTAGGTCAGCCCATCCGGAGAGATCTTCCACTCCGTGGCCACGTCCCCGACGACCTTCGGGTAGCTGTACGGGTCGACCTGCAGCAGGGTGCTGTAGAGCGGCGCCACCATCTGGATGTTGGCGAAGGTGCTCTCCTGGTGGGGATCGAGACTCGGCGCGTCGGCGCCGATGACCGCCAGGAGCACGCCGCCGCGGCGCGGGGTCTGTTGCGCCAGCACGTCCGCCGGCGCCAGGAGCACTCCGGAGGCGAGCAGGACGAGGAGGAGGACGAGGAGAACGCGCGCCGGACGACGTCGGGACCGAGCCGTCATTGGGACACCCCCGGACTGGATTGGAGCGGTCGTCGATCGACCGATGTGAGCGCAGACCCTACCAGCGAGGGCTGGAAACGTCAAGGTTTGCCGCGTAAACGGCGCGGCGTATGCTGCCTGGCGTCATGGCGAGGCGTGGGTCACGCGGTCGACGCCCCTCCGAGCCCGGCGCCTCCCGTGCCCCCGCCGGCGCCGTGCTCCACGACGACCGGTCCGCGCTCGACGCGATCTTCGCCCCGCGCAACGTGGCCGTCATCGGCGCCACCGAGCGGGCGGGCAGCGTCGGCCGGATGCTGGTGCGCAACCTCGTCGCCAGCCCGTTCGGGGGCGCGATCCTGCCGGTCACGCCGACGCGGGCCAGCGTCCTGGGGATCAAGGCCTATCCCAGCGTGGCCGCGGTCCCGGAACCCGTCGATCTCGCCGTCGTCGTCACGCCCGCGGCGACGGTGCCCGGCGTCGTCGCCGACTGTGTCCGGGCCGGCGTCCGGGGCGCGATCGTGATCTCGGCCGGGTTCAAGGAGACCGGGCCGGACGGCATCGAGCTGGAGCGCCGGATCCTCGACGAGGCCCGCCGAGGCCGCATGCGCCTGGTCGGCCCCAACTGCCTGGGCGTGATGAGTCCCCACACCGGCCTGAACGCCACCTTCGCCAACGCCATGGCGATGCCCGGCCGCGTGGCCTTCATCAGCCAGAGCGGCGCCCTCTGCACCGCCGTGCTCGACTGGAGCCTGCGCGAGCACGTCGGCTTCAGCGCCTTCGTCTCGCTCGGCTCCATGCTGGACGTCGGCTGGGGCGACCTCATCCTCTACTTCGGCGACGATGCCCGCACCCAGGCCATCGTGATCTACATGGAGACGATCGGCGACGCCCGCGCCTTCCTCTCGGCGGCCCGGGAAGTGGCGCTCCGCAAGCCCATCATCGTCATCAAGCCTGGCCGGACCGAGGGGGCGGCGCGGGCCGCCGCCTCCCACACCGGCTCGATGGCCGGCAGCGACGAGGTGGTCGACGCCGCGTTCCTGCGCTGCGGCGTGGTCCGGGTCACGCACATCGACGAGCTGTTCCAACTCGCCGAATCGCTCGCCAAGCAGCCGCGGCCCCGCGGACCGCGGCTCGCCATCGTGACCAACGCCGGCGGGCCCGCGGTCATCGCGACGGACGCGCTCCTGCTCAACGGCGGCCAGCTCGCCCCGCTGTCCGCGGAGACCCTCGCCGCGCTGGACCGCGTCCTGCCGCCGCACTGGAGCCACGCCAACCCGGTCGACGTCCTCGGCGACGCGGATGCCGACCGCTATGCCGCGGTGCTGGACGTCGTCGCCAGGGACTCGACCACCGACGGGCTGCTGGTCGTCCTGACGCCGCAGGCGATGACCGATCCCACGCAGACCGCCGAGCGGCTCCGGCCCTATGCCGCCGTGGCCGGCAAGCCGCTGCTGGCCAGCTGGATGGGCGGCGTCGACATCGCGGCGGGCGAGGCCATCCTGAACCGCTCGAACATCCCCACCTTCGCGCACCCGGACACCGCCGCCCGTGTCTTCGACCACATGTGGCGCTACACCGAGACGCTGCGGGCCCTCTACGAGACACCCGCGCTCGCCCCCGTCGGCTCCGAGGACCACCGGCAGCACGGACAGGCGACGGCGCTGGTGGAGGCGGCGCGCGGGGCGCGGCGCGTTCTCCTCACCGAGGTCGAGTCCAAGCGCCTCCTCGCCGCCTACGGCATTCCGACGGTGGAGACGCGCGTCGCCGCCGGCGCGGACACCGCCGCCGCGGCCGCCGCCGAGCTGGGCTTTCCGGTGGCGGTCAAGCTCCACTCGGAGACCGTCACCCACAAGACCGACGTCGGCGGCGTCCGCCTCGGCGTGGCCGACGCGGAGGCGGTGCGGCAGGCCTACGCGGCGATCGAGGCCGGGGTGAGGGCCGCCCGGGGCGACGGCCATTTCCAGGGCGTCACCGTGCAGCCGATGGTCCGGCTGGAGGGCTACGAGCTGATCGTCGGCAGCACGATCGACCCGCAGTTCGGTCCCGTGCTGCTCTTCGGCGCGGGCGGGCAGCTCGTCGAGGTCCTGGGCGACCGCGCCCTCGGCCTGCCGCCCCTCACGACGACGCTCGCGCGCCGGATGATGGAGCGCACCCGGATCTTCACCGCCCTGCGCGGGATCCGTGGCCGTCCGCCCGTCGACCTCGCGCGGCTCGAGGAGGTGCTGGTGCGCGTCAGCCACCTCGTGGTCGAGCAGCCCTGGGTCAAGGAGCTCGACATCAACCCGCTGCTCGCCTCGCCCGAGGCGGTGGTGGCGCTCGACGCCCGGGTGGTCCTGCACGCGCCCGACACGCCGGCGGCGGAGCTGCCGCGCCCCGCCATCCGCCCCTACCCGGTCGAGTACGTCGCGCCCTGGCGGGCGAAGGACGGGACCCGGTTCAGCATCCGTCCCATCCGCCCCGAGGACGAGCCGCTGATGGCGGCGTTCCACGCCACCCTGTCCGCGCGGAGCGTGTACCTGCGCTACCTCAGCCCGATCGCGCTGAGCCAGCGCGTCGCCCACGCGCGGCTCTCGAGCATCTGCTTCGTCGACTACGACCGCGACGTGGTCCTGGTGGCCGAGCGCGAGGGAGCCGAGCGGGCGATCGTGGCCGTGGGGCGCCTGAGCAAGCTGCACTGGCGCGACGAGGCGGAGTTCGCGCTGCTGGTGAGCGACGCCCTCCAGCGCCAAGGGCTGGGCAGCGAGCTGCTCCGCCGGCTCGTCGGGATCGGACGGCGGGAGAAGCTCCGGCGGATCGTGGGCTACGTCTCCGCCGAGAACGCGGACATGCTGCGCGTGGCGCGAGCGGCGGGCTTCCAGACCCGCCGCTCGCCCCACGATCCCACGCTCGTCGACGCCTGGCTCGATCTCCCGGGCGGCTAGGCTCAGGCCCGGTCGAGCCAGACCCGGTGCATGTCGATCAGGCCGGCCGGGATCATCTGGAAGCCCTTCACGTACTTGTGGTGGATCTTCTGCTCGTTCACGTGCAGCAGGATCACCACCGGCGCGTCCTCGATGATCGCTTTGACGGCGTCCTCGTAGTACTTCTTGCGCTTCTTGAAGTCGTGCTCCTCGCGGGCCGCCTGCACCGCGCGGTCGAAGTCCTTGTTCACCCACTTGCCGGCGTTCCACGTCTCCGTCGAGTGCAGCTCGGGATAGAGCGTCTCGTCGGGGTCGAGGTCGGCGTCCCATTGCACCTGGACGAGATCCCACTGCCGCTCCTGCAGCCAGCGCCGGCGGAACGTGGGGAAGTCGGCCAGCTCGATCCTGACCTTGATGCCGATCTTCGCGAGATGGGCCTGGACCATCTCCATCCGTCGCGGGGCCGCTCCCGTGTTGATGGAGAGCAGCAAGAGCTCCCGCCCGTCGTATTTCGCCTGCTTCATGAGCGTCTTGGCCTGCTCGAGATCGAAGTACTGGCCGTTCTTGCCCGTCTCGAAGGCCGGGTCGTAGAAGCCACCCATCGGCGGCGAGATCGGTCCGTGGGCCACGATGCCTTCGCCGAAGTCGACCTTTTCCAGGAGCTCTTTCCGGTCGATGGCGAAGGTCACGGCCTTGCGCAGGGCCTTGTCGGTGAACGGCTCCTTCGCCGTGTTCATGTGCATGCAGATCCAGTTGCCGCCGACGGCGGACAGCGCGGTGAGCTTCGGGTCGTTGCGCAGATCACCCACGAACTGGGGCGCCACGTTGTTGATCAGGTCCACCTCGCCCGTCTTCAGGGCGGCCACGAGCGTCGAGGGCTCGACGATGATCTTGATCAGCACCTTGTCGAGGTAGGGCAGCTTGCCGCCGGAGGCGTCCGTCTCCCAGTAGTTGGGGTTCTTCTCGAGCAGGATGGAGTCACCCTCCTTCCACTCCGCGAACTTGAACGGCCCCGTGCCGACCGGGCTCCGGCCGTAGGCCTTGCCCTTCTCCTTCACGGCCCTGGGGCTCAGGATGGTCGCGGCCCGGCCCGTGGAGCCGGTGAACGCCACGCGCAAGAACGGGTACGGCTTGGTGAAGTGCAGCTTGATGGTGTGGGGGTCGGGGGTCTCGATCGCCTCCAGCAGCGCGAGCTTCCAGGCGTGGATGGGTGCCTGGTTCTTGTCCTTCACGCGCTCCAGGTTCCACTTCACCTCGGCGGCGGTGCACGGATCGCCGTTGTGGAACGTCACGCCCTTGTGCAGGCGGAAGACGTGGACGCGGTCGCCCTGGATCTCCCATTCGCGGGCCAGCTGGGGCTGGAAGTCCACGCTCTTGCCGTCGGGCGAGGTGATCTTGAGCAGCCCGTTGTAGATGTTGTTGTGGATCGAGCAGGCCACGATCGACGTCGTGTTGTGAGCGTCGAGCGTGTCGATGTTGGAGAAGCTGCCGATCTTGATCGTGCCGCCGGCCTTCGGTTTCTGGGCGTGCGCGAGCGAGGGCAGACCCAGCGGCGCGGCCCCGGCCAGCGCCACCCCCGACCAGCCGAGCATCCGGAGAACCTCCCGCCGGTTGACGTCCTCGCGCAGCAGCTCGTTGACGACCTCGAACCCATCGCGGCTCTTCATGGCGTTCCTCCCTCGTAGAGATGGCAGGCGACGACGTGGCCGGGCGCCACGTCCCGCAGCGGCGGCTCGGCCTCGTCACAGCGCGCAAAGCGGTGGGGGCAGCGGCTCGCGAAGCGGCAGCCCCGGGGCAGGTCGATCGGGCTGGGCAGCTCGCCCTCCAGCAGGCGCGCCTCGTCGAAGATCGACGCGCGGCCGTCGCCGATGGTCGGGATCGCCGCCATCAGCGCCTGCGTGTAGGGGTGCAGCGGCTGCTTGAACAGGGCCGCGGTGGACGCGACCTCGACGAGCGCGCCGAGGTACATCACCGCCACCCGGTGGCTCACGAACCGGATGACACCCAGGTCGTGCGACACGAACAGGTAGGCCAGGCCCAGGCGCTCGCGCAGCTCGACGAAGAGGTTGAGGATCTGCGCGCGCACGGAGACGTCCAGGGCCGACACGGCCTCGTCGCCGACGACCAGCCGGGGCCCCACGGCCAGCGCCCGGGCGATCCCCACCCGCTGGCGCTGGCCGCCGCTCAGCTCGTGCGGGTAGCGCCCGGCGTGCTCCGGCTGCAGGCCCACCATGTCGAGCAGCGCGCGCACCCGGTCGGGGATCTCGCGCGCGGTCGCCAGCCGATGGACGCGGATCGGCTCGGCGAGGGCACGCCCGACCGTCATCCGGGGATCGAGCGACGTGTAGGGGTCCTGGAAGACGATCTGCGCCTTGCGCCGGAACGACAGGAGCTGCCCCGGCGGTCGCGCCGTGATGTCCTCGCCGTCGAACACGATGCGCCCGCGGGTGGGCTCGATGGCGCGCAGCACGAGACGGCCCGTGGTGGTCTTGCCGCAGCCGCTCTCGCCCACGAGGCCCAGCGTCTCGCCGGGATCGATCGTGAAGCTGACGCCGTCCACGGCGCGCACGACCCGCCGGCGCCCCGGCAGCAGGCGCGTGAGCAGTCCCTCGCCCAGCGGGAAATGCTTGACGAGGTCCTCGACCTCGAGCAGCGGCGTCACGCGCCCACCAGGTGGCAGGCGGCGAGCTGGCCGGCGCCGGCCGGACGGAGGGCGGGCTCGTCGGTCGCGCAACGCGGCTCGGCCAGGCTGCACCGGGGATGGAAGCGGCAGCCGGCGGGCAGCGCCCGGAGGCCCGGCATGACGCCGGGGATGGCGCCGAGGCGGTCGCCCTGGTCGAGCCCGGGCAGGCACGCGATCAGCGCGCGCGTGTAGGGGTGGGCGGGCGCACGGAAGACCGTGGCGATCGAGGCCTCCTCCACGAGGCGGCCCGCGTACATCACGAGCACGCGGTGGCACATCTGCGAGACGATGCCGAGGTCGTGGGAGACGAGCAGGACCGCCATGCCCAGCTCCCGCGCCAGACGCCGGATGAGCGAGAGCACCTGGGCCTGGATCGTCACGTCGAGCGCCGTCGTCGGCTCGTCGGCGATGAGCAGGGCCGGCGTGCACGCCACGCCCATGCCGATCATCACGCGCTGGGCCATCCCGCCCGAGAACTGGTGCGGGTAGTCGCGCACGCGGGTGGTCGCCGACGGGATGCCGACGCGCGTCAGCAGCTCCCCCGCCCGCCGCCGCAGCGCGCCCCGGTCCTCGCCCAGGTGCAGGGCCATCGCCTCCACGAGCTGGTCGCCCACCCGGAAGACCGGGTTCAGCGAGGCGCCCGGGTTCTGGAAGATCATGGCGATGTCCTTGCCGCGGATCCGCGCCAGCGCCGGCTCGTCGAGTGCGAGCAGATTCTGGCCGCGGAAGCGCACCTCGCCGCTCACCCGCCCGGGCGGGCGCCGGATCAGGCCGAGGATCGCCTCCGAGGTGAGCGTCTTGCCCGCGCCCGACTCGCCGACGAGGCCGACGATCTCCCCGCGCCCGACCGTGAAACTCATGGAGTCGACCGCGCGCAGCGGGCCGTCCTCGGAGCTGAACTCGACGACGAGGTCGCGCACCTCGAGGACCTTCTCGTGGGGGGCCCCGACATGGCCCCCCACACCCCCCGGCGCTCGGAGCGCCCCGGGGAACCCGTGGCGCTCCTCGGTCTCGCGCGGGGTCATCGCCGCAGCCGGGGGTCCAGCGTGTCGCGCAGACCGTCACCCAGGAGGTTGAGCCCGACGATCGTCACCATCAGCGCGATCCCCGGGATGGTCGAGATGTGCGGGGCCATGACGATGAAGTTGCGCCCCTCGGCGATCATCGAGCCCCACACCGGCGTCGGCGGCGGCGGGCCCAGCCCCAGGAACGACAGCCCGGACTCCGTGATGATGGCGCCCGAGACGCGCAGCGCCGCCTGCACGATGATGGGCGCCAGCACGTTGGGCAGGACGTGGCGCGCGATGATGGCCGGCCCCGACACCCCGGCCAGGCGCGCGGCCTCGATGTAGGGCTCCTCCTTCACGGCCAGCACGTCGGCGCGGGTGACGCGCGCGAACGGGGCGATGAAGCCGACGCCCACGGCGATGATCACGTTCTTCACGCCGAAGCCCATGACCGCCATCATCGCGATGGCCAGGATGATGATGGGAAAGGCGAAGAGACCGTCCATCACGCGCATGATCAGGGCGTCGACCTTGCCGCCGTAGTAGCCGGCCACCAGGCCGAGCGACACGCCGATCACCATCGCCAGCAGGACGGCGACGACGCCGACCACGAGCGCGATGCGCGCCCCGTAGATGATCCGGCTCAGCATGTCGCGGCCGAAGCTGTCCGTGCCCGCCCAGTGCTCCCAGCTCGGCGGCTCGTTGGCCGGTCCCACGCCCTGGGCCACCGGGTCGTAGGGCGCGAGCACGTTCGCGAAGAGCGCCATCACGACGACGGCCAGGAACACCCCGAGACCGAACACGGCGCCGCGATTGCGCGCGAACCGGCGCCACCAGCGCCGGGCGGTGCCCACCCCGGCGGGCGCGCCGGCCGCGGCCGGCGCCTGGGCGGGAAGGACCTCGGCGTCGAGCGGCCGCGCCATCACGCCACCCGGATGCGCGGGTTGAGGAACGCGTAGGTGAGGTCGACCGCCAGGTTCACCACCACGACGGCGAAGACACCGACCAGGATCGCGCCCTGCACGATCGCGTAGTCGCGGTTGAGGATCGCGGCGACCGTGAGCCGCCCCATGCCGGGGATGCCGAAGACGGTCTCGGTGAGCACGGCGCCGCCCAGGAGCGTGCCGAACTGCAGCCCGATCACCGTCACGACCGGGATCAGCGCGTTGGCCAGCGCGTGCCGGTAGACGAGGGCCGCCCGCCGCACGCCGCGGGCTCGCGCCGCCTTGATGTAGTCCTGGTCGAGCACCTCGAGCAGGCTCGACCGGATGATGCGGGCGACCAGCCCCGAGAAGAACGTCCCGAGCGTGATCGCCGGCAGCACCAGCCGCCACGTCCCCTCCCAGAAGCTCTCCCAGGGATGCACGTAACCCACCGCCGGGAACCAGCGCAGGTGCACGCTGAAGATCCAGATGAGGACGATCCCCTTCCAGAAGCTGGGCATCGAGTACACGAAGATCGCGAACCCCATCGAGCCCCAGTCCCACGCGCTGTCCTTGCGCATGGCCGCGACGATGCCGGAGGGCACGGCGACGAGGATGCCGACGAGCATGCTGGCCACCACCAGCGAGAGCGTGGGCAGGAACGCGTCCCACACGAGCCGGCTCACCCGCTCGTGGTTCAGGTAGGAGTCGCCGAAGTCGCCGCGCAGGATCGCCTGTAGCCAGATCAGGTACTGGGTCACGACCGAGCGGTCGAAGCCGAGCTTGGCCCGCAGCCGCTCGTAGGCCTCCTGGGTGAAGTCGTCGCCGAGCACCATGAGGACGGGATCGCCGGGGATCATCCGCATGAGGGCGAAGATGATCACCGACACCGTGAACAGCACGGTGAGCGTCTGGCCGATGCGGGACAGGAAGAATCGGAGCATCCCCGATCTCACCCCGACGGACCGGTCGCGAAAGTGCCGCCGAGTATACCCCGGCTGGGGAGGTGGGGCGCTACGCTCTGGGGCTCGCCAGGGTCGTTCCCGCCGACCGCAGATCCTCGCAGGCGCGGACGACGCGGGCGGCCATGCCCGCCTCGGCCGCCTTGCCCCAGGTCCGCGGGTCGTAGGCCTTCTTTTCGCCGACCTCGCCGTCGACCTTCAGCACGCCGCTGTAGTTCTTCAGCATGTGGTCGACGATCGGCCGCGTGAAGTCGTACTGCGTGTCGGTGTCGATGTTCATCTTGACCACGCCGTAGTCGAGCGTCTCCCGGATCTCCTCCAGCAGCGAGCCGCTGCCGCCGTGGAAGACGAGGTCGAACGGCTTCGCCTTGCCGGTCTTCTTCCCCACGACGTCCTGGATCTGCTTGAGCACGGGCGGGCGCAGCTTGACGTGCCCGGACTGGTAGACGCCGTGCACGTTGCCGAAGGTGGCGGCGAGCAGGTAGCGGCCGTGTTCGCCCGTCCCGAGCGCCTCGGCGGTGAGCAGCGCGTCGTCCGGGGTGGAGTACAGCTTCTCGTTGATCGCGCCGACGACCCCGTCCTCCTCGCCGCCCACGACGCCGATCTCGACCTCGAGCACGATCTTCGCCTTTTTACATTCCGAAAGGAGCTCCCGGGCGATGTCGAGATTCTCCTTCAGCGAGACCGCCGAGCCGTCCCACATGTGCGACTGGAACAGGGGCCCCTGCCCGCGGGCCACCCGCTCCTGGCTGAGCTGGACGAGGGGACGGACGTACTTGTCGAGGTTGTTCTTGGGGCAGTGGTCGGTGTGGAGGGCGATGTTGACGGGGTACCGGGCCGCCACCACGTGAGCGTACTCGGCCAGCGCGCAGGCACCCACCACCATGTCGTTGACCTTCGCGCCCGACAGGTAGGCCGCCCCGCCGGTCGAGACCTGGATGATCCCGTCGCTGGCCGCGTCGGCGAACCCCCGCAATGCGGCGTTCAGCGTCTGCGACGAGCTGACGTTGATGGCCGGATAGGCAAAGGCGCCGGCCTTGGCCCGGTCGAGCATCGCGGCGTAGATCTCGGGGGTGGCGATGGGCATGTCCGGCCTCCTGGACTCAGGGATCTACACTATCTCGCCTTCCATATAGCACGAGATAGCACGAGCCCGGGGAAGGCGAGGGGCGATGCGGGGTGCGGCTACACCGTCAGGAAGGTCGATCCGTCAGGGCTCGGCGATCTGGATGAAGGACTTCACGGCGACGACGCCGCCGGTGGCCTGCGCGTGCCCAACGATCCGCTTGACCTTGTCCGGGTGGTCCACCACCCCGACCAGCACCACGTGGCCGCCCAGCACGGAACTGGAGACCTGGCTGGCCCGAAGGTCCCAGTCCCAGACCACCCGCGCGCTGAGCTTCAGCTTGATGGCGTAGTCGCTCACCACGGACGGGCGGCTGGGGACGAAGTAGGTCTCGATGCGCTTGACGCCCTCCACGCGCCGGGCGATGGCGATGGCCTCACGGCCCGCCTGGGACCCGTTCTCGACCACACCCGTCAGGATGACGACACCGTGACGACAGTACACCTCGACCCATCCGGAACCCGGCACGGGCGACTCCAGCAGGCGCGTCTTGATCGTGATCGCGATCTCGGTGTCCAGGTGCTGCCGCTCGACGGACCGCTCGTCAGTGGCCACCTCGTAGGTGGTCCAGGCCGCGGCGGTGATGCACCCGGCCTGCAGCAGGGCCAGAACAACAAGGACTGCGTGACCCACCAGGGACCCTCCGAGCTGGCGACGAGTTCACGCCCGAGCCTGCCAACCCCGGGTGTGGCCTCTCCTCGACGCTACCATGGGCCGTCGCGGGGCCGGCATACCAGGAGAGCGAGGCGCTGGCCGTCCGGCCCACAACCGCTGGCGTACTCCCTTGACTCCGGCCGCCGGCTGGCGCAGCCTCGGAGGCCGACGGGGGGCCCCATGGGTGAGCGGGAGCTGACGTACGGCGAGGCGGTCAAGGAGGCGATCGCGGAGGAGATGCGACGCGACCCGCGCGTGTTTCTCATCGGCGAGGACGTGGCGGAGGCCGGCCATCCCTTCAAGACGCTGGTCGGGCTGGTGCAGGAGTTCGGGACCGAGCGGGTCATCGACACGCCCATCTCCGAACCCGGCTACGCCGGCATCGGGGTGGGCGCCGCCATGACCGGCATGCGCCCGATCGTCGACGTGATGTTCGGCGACTTCATCACGCTGACCATGGATCAGATGGTCAACCAGGCCGCCAAGGCCCACTACATGTCGGGCGGCAAGATCAAGGTGCCCATCGTCTTCCGCACCACGCTGGGCGCCACCCGCCGCTCGGCCGCCCAGCACTCGCAGTCCCTCCACGCCTGGGTGAGCCACGTGCCCGGTCTCAAGGTGGCCCTGCCCTCCGGCCCCTACGAGGCCAAGGGCCTGATGAAGACCGCGATCCGCGACGACAGCCCGGTGGTCATCTTCGAGGACAAGATGATGTACCGCGTGAAGGGCCCGGTGCCCGCCGAGGACTACACGATCCCGTTCGGCGTGGCGGAGGTCAAGCGCGAGGGAACGGACATCACCATCGTCGCCACCAGCAGCATGGTGCCGGTGTCGCTCGCGGCTGCCAAGATGCTGGAGGACGTCGGCATCAGCGCCGAGGTGATCGATCCGCGCACGACCTGGCCGCTCGACAAGCAGCGACTGATCGACTCCGCGAAAAAGACGTCGCGCGCCATGGTGGTCGACGAGGGCTACGAGCGCTACGGCGTCACCGCCGAGATCGCCGCCGTGATCGCGGACGGCGCCTTCTATTACCTGGACGCGCCGGTGAAGCGCATCGGCGCCATGGACGTGCCGGTGCCGTTCTCGCCGGTGCTCGAGGATCTCACCGTGCCGTCGGAGAAGTCGGTGGCCGAGGCGGCGAAAGCCCTCTGCCGGAAGGCCTGAGCTCCATGACTGGTTCCGTGCGCATCGACGTCGATCTTTCCAGCGACACCGTCACGCGCCCCACGCCCGACATGCGTCGCTTCATGTGCGAGGCCGAGGTGGGCGACGAGCAGAAGCTCGAGGACCCGACCGTCAACCAGCTCTGCGAGATGGTGGCCGAGCTCCTGGGCAAGGAAGCCGCGGTGTTCATGCCCTCGGGCACCATGTGCAACGAGATCGCGCTGCGCGTGCACGCGCGCCCGGGCGAAGAAGTGATCGCCCACCACACCGCGCATCCCATCAATTTCGAGACAGGTGGCCCGGGCGCCCTGGCCGGCGCGAACATGCGCGCGATCGACGGGCCGCGCGGTCAGTTCGACGCCGCCTCCGTCGACGCCGCGGTGCGTCCGAATTCTCGCTATGCGCCCCGGACCCGGCTCGTGTGGGTGGAGCAGACGAGCAACCTGGGCGGTGGATCGATCTGGCCGCTGGATCGCATCACCGCGGTGACGGCGGTGGCCCGGCGCCACGGCCTGGCGACCCATCTGGATGGTGCCCGCCTCATGAACGCGGTCGTGGCCACCGGCATCTCGGCGCGGGACTACGCGGCGCCGTTCGACTCGGCGTGGATCGACTTCACGAAGGGGCTCGGGGCGCCGGTGGGCGCGGCGCTGGCCGGCTCGCGAGCGTTCATCGACGAGGCGTGGCGCTGCAAGCAGCAGATGGGCGGCGCCATGCGCCAGGCCGGCATCATCGCCGCGGGCGGCGTGTACGCGCTCCGCCATCACGTGAAGCGCCTGGCCGAGGACCACGCCAACGCCCGGCGTCTCGCCGAGGGTCTGGCTGTCCTGCCGGGCGTGCGCCTCGATCCGGCGACGATCGAGACCAACATCGTGTTCTTCGAGTTGACGGGCGCACTCACCGCGCCGGTCGCCGTCGAGCGCCTGCTCGCCCGCGGCGTGCGCATGGGCGCGCTCGGTGCGCGCACGATTCGCGCCGTCACCCACCTGGACGTCGACGCCGACGGGATCGAGCGGGCGCTGGCCGTCGCCCGTACCGTCTTCACGGGTTGAGACGCTGAGCGTCTGAGCCGCTGATGCCGACCAACATCATCATGCCCGCGCTCGAGCTGGCGCAGGAAACCGGCAAGGTGCTGCGCTGGCTCAAGGCCGCCGGCGACGCCGTGCAGAAGGGCGAGCCGATCGTCGAGATCGAGACCGACAAGGTGACCGTCGAGATCGAGGCGCCGGCGTCCGGGGTGCTTGGCAACGTGACTGCGCAGCAGGGCGACGTGGTGCCCGTGGGGCAGACGATCGCGGCCGTGTTCGCGGCCGGGGAGGCCGGGGGAGGGGTTGCGGCTCCTGGGCGCGCTGCTGCCGCGCCGGCCGTCATACCCGCGGCGAGTGCGGCTGCAACCGGCGCCGTCCCGACAGCGCCTGCGGCGGCGGCGGTCGTGAAGGCGTCGCCGCTCGCTCGCAAGCTGGCCGAACAGCACGGCGTGGATCTCGCGCGCGTGAG
>DASTOJ010000185.1:0-2634 GCA_035762565.1 Candidatus Methylomirabilota bacterium
CATGCTCGAGACGCTGCTCCCGCCCGCCGCGTCGCACGCCACCGTGCGAGCGCTGCGCGCCCGCCAACCCGCGATCCTCGACCCCGAGCAGATCAACATCGAAACCAGCCTCGCGCAGACGCGCACCGCACTCGCCACCGCCCCGCTCCACCCCATGCCGCTGTTCGTGCTCACCCACGGCCATCCCGACCAATCCGCGTCAAATCCCCGCGTGGACGCGGCAGACGAGCGCCTCTGGCGACAGCTGCAAGACGAGATCGCCGCCCTGATCCCGTACAGCAAGCACGCCGCCGCCAAACGCAGCGGCCACGACATCCACCACCAACAGCCCGAGCTCGTCATCTCCGCGATCCACCGCGTCGTGCAAGCCGTGCGCGACCCGACCTCGTGGAAGGCACGCTAGCTGCCACGTCCCGACGCCTCCCCGCGGCACCGTACGCCCGGGCACGCCGGGCGACATGGACCACCGCGGCGACCCGACAGACATCCCGCTGCTCCATCGTGGCGATGCAGCAGCGAAACGCTCACCGCTCCTATCCATGCGAGGGAGTAGCGCCGGCGCCCGTCGACACCACCGACGACGGCCTCAACCACGCCCGCGCGTCGACACCCCAGGACCGCCCGCCGGAAGCCCATCGGTCCCCACCTCACCCGCTCCCACGCCCCTCAAAGCCCGGCCGGCCCGTTCCTCCACACCCACCGGCGCCCCCGACCTCAACGCCACGGGCGCCTCGGCGAACCCCCAACCCGTTCGGGCCGCCCACCCCACAGCCCCTTCGAGCCAGATGCCGCCAGCCGCCCACTCCTACCCCCTTCGAGCCGGATCCCGGCGGCTCCCACCCCCCGGACAGTCCCGCCTCACGGCCAAGCCATCGTGGAGGCCGCTGCTCAGGCCGCGAGAGGCGCGACTGCTGCTCGTCCCAGGGAGCAGCTAACGGCTTGCAGTCCTGGTTACCCCGCGCTGCTCCCTCCAGGCGAAAGGAGCAGCGCGGCAGACGGCCGCCCTGCTCGGTGCGGGAGTGCCGAGTTGCATGGAATGCAGCACTCTTGGCGTCGCTGCTCCTATTCCTCAAAGAGAGGAGCGACGCGGGAGCCGGCGCGCCGGCGGGGGCGGCCCCGCCGCCCCCGCCTTCGTAGAAGTCCCGATTCACGAATGCCGCGCGCGCTCAGGCCGCGCGGACGCGCACGATCACGGCGTCGCCCTGGCCGCCGCCGCTGCAGATCGCGGCGCAGCCGACGCCGCCGCCGCGGCGGCCCAGCTCGTGCACCAGCGCACCCAGGATGCGCGCGCCCGACGCGCCGATCGGGTGACCGAGGGCGACCGCGCCGCCGTTGACGTTCACGCGGTCCTCGTCGATGCCGAGCGCCCGGATCGAGTTGAGCGTGACCGAGGCGAACGCCTCGTTGATCTCCCACAGGTCGACGTCGTCGGCGCTCAGGCCCGCCTTTTCGAGCGCCTTCTTGGCTGCCGCGGCGGGCGTGCGCGCCAGGTAGGGGAAGTCGTCGGCCACGGCGGCCTGGGCGAGGATCTCGGCCAGCACGGTCTTGCCGTGGCGCTGCGCCCATTGCTCGGAGGCCAGCACGAGCGCCCCGCCGCCGTCGTTGACGCCGGGCGAGTTGCCGGCCGTGTGGGAGCCCTGCTCGCCGGTCACCGCGGGCAGCTTGGCCAGCTTTTCCAGGGTGGTGTCGCGCCGTGGGCCCTCATCGACCTCCACGACCGTGTCGCCCTTGCGCCCCTTGACGGTGACCGTGACGATCTCCTCCGGCAGGCGGCCCTCGTCGGTGGCCTGGATCGCGCGCTCGTGGCTGCGCAGCGCCCAGCGGTCCATGTCGGGCCGCGTGAGCTCGAGCTCGTCGGCCACCTCGCCGGCCTCCTCGGCCATCTGCTTGCCGGTGAACGGGTTGCGCAGCCCGTCGTTGACCATCGCGTCGAGGGCCTTGACGTCGCCCATGCGAAAGCCGAAGCGCGCCTGGGGCAGCAGGTACGGCGCCTGGCTCATCGACTCCATCCCGCCGGCGACGCCGACCTCCAAGTCGCCGGCGCGAATGGCCGCGTCGAGCATGCCGGCGGCGCGGATGCCCGACGCGCACACCTTGTTGATCGTCTCCGAGGAGACCTCGATCGGGATGCCGGCCTTGATCTGGGCCTGGCGCGAGGGGATCTGCCCCTGGCCGGCCTGGATGACCTGGCCCATGACGACGTGCTGGACCTCATCGGGGCCGACGTCCGCGCGCTCGAGCGCGGCCTTGATCGCGATCCCGCCGAGCTCGGTGGCGTCCAGCGACGACAGGCCGCCGCCGAGCTTGCCGATCGGGGTGCGGGCGGTGCCGAGGATGACGGTGTTGGGCATGGGCTCGAGTCCTTGCGTCGGGTGGAGGAGCGTCGGATCCTAGTGGCGGCTTGGACGCTGACTTAGGCTAGCTATAGCCAGGACCCTAGCTTGCTGGCTAAGAACAATGCAAGTCAGCTATGATGTGCGCATGCCCGCCGCGCTACAGCTGACCGGGCGGCTCTCGCCGCGCGAGGGCTGGACCGCCGACCGCTGCACGCTCGCCAAGTCGCTCGACGTGATCAGCACGCGCTCGGCCTTCGTGATCCTCCGCGAGGCCTTCTACGGCACGACGCGCTTCGAC
>DASTOJ010000186.1:0-38187 GCA_035762565.1 Candidatus Methylomirabilota bacterium
ACCCGCGCTTGACGCGCGAGGCGGTGCTGGCCGCTCTGCGTTTCGCAGCTCAGGCACTTCGAGCTGAGGTCGTCTATCCCGTCACCGCCCGATCCGCGTGAACCTGTTCGCGGATGAGAGCGGCTACAGGCCCATCGTGGAGCGCCTCCGCCAGGACAGTCACGACGTGGTGTATGCGGCCGAACTGGCGCCCAGCATCACCGACGACGAGGTTCTGCGAGAGGCCAACAGGCGGAGCGCAGTTCTCGTGACGGCGGACAAGGACTTCACGGACCCGGTCGGCCAGGGGTACGCCCAGGGCAAGCGCGAGTTTCGCGACGGGCCGTGCCTGGTGAAGGTCGAGGCCAAGCGCGACGAGTACAAGGAAGAGGTCAAGTGCGATCGGTGATGGGGCGCGGGCCCGCATCGAGCGGCTGAGCGCCTCGCCGGCCGAGGGCCTGGACGCCCTCATCGTCGAGAGCGAGGCCCACGGGCTCGGCTTCGTCCGGCGCCTCGCCGACGAGTGGGCCAGCGGCGCCAACCGGTTCGACCGCCCTGGCGAGGGGCTGTTCGTCGCCAGAGTCGGGGCGCGCATCGTCGGCGTCTGCGGGCTCAACGTCGACCCCTACGCCGCGCGGCCGGACGTCGGCCGCGTGCGGCACCTGTACGTCCTGGTGGGGTATCGGCGACTCGGGATCGGCGAGCAGCTGGTCACGCACGTCATCGGGGCGGCGCGCGGGCGGTTCGCGCGCCTCCGGCTGCGGACGCAGAATCCCGTGGCCGCGCAGGTCTACGAGCGGCTGGGCTTTCGCCCGCGGGCCGACGCCGGCGACTGCACGCACGTCATGGAGCTGAGCCCCGGTAGTCGCGGTTCGGCTTGAACTTTCCGGTGAGCTCGCCCCGCCGGTCGACCTTCCAGGCGCCGATGATCCGGTCGGCCGGGACCACGTCGTTCGGCCCGAACGTCCCGTCGACCACATAGACCCAGCCGCCGGGGTTCCGCCGGGCTTCCTCGCGCATCGCCGCCGTCGGCTCCGGCGGGACCTTCTTCGCCCGGCGCCGGAACGGCCCCATCGCGCTCAGCCGCCCACGAGGCCGCCGGGAATCGGGGGCGTGGCCAGCCGCCGGATCTGCACGGCGTCGCCGGGGGCGACGCCGAGGATGCGCCGGCCGAGTGCGTCGAGCGGCGCCGCGCCGGCGGGCGCGGCCTCGTCGAGCCGTACCCAGGCCCGCAGCGGAGCCGGGTGGCGGCCCAGCAGCTCGATCAGGTCGGCCGTCACGACGCCGAGCGTGTGGCCGAGCGCGGGCGACAGGCGGAGCACGCGGTGCCGGCCGCGATGGCCCTCGTAGGGATCGCGTTCGTCGGCGACGACGGCGACGCGTCGGCGGGCGGCCGCCAGTCGCGCGCGTTCCGCCTCGGTGGCGGCGGTGTCCACCTCAGCGGCTGGTGTGAACACGACGCCATAGCCCTCCCGCGCGCGCTCGGCCGAGACATAGCCGCCCAACACATCGCGCCGCACGCGCTCGGGGTCGCGCGCCAGGGGATCGCCGAACCCCCCGCCGCCGGCCGACTGCATGACCACGACGTCGCCGGCCCTGATCGCGTACCCCGTCACCTTGCCCGGCGTCGAAAACTCGATCTCCCCGCCGTCGCAGACCACCGACACCTTCACGGGGGCGGAAGCGCCCGCGCCGCCGACGCCGAACGGCGGCACCACCGCGCGATCGCTGAGCACCGAGTAGCGGGCCTCGCCGTCGAGCAGGCGCAGCTCGCGGCGGAGGCCGAGCCCGCCGCGCGTCGCCCCCTCGCCGCCGGAATCGCGGCGCAGCTCGCTGCGCTCCACGCGCAGTGGCATCCCGCTCTCCAGCGCCTCGGCCGACTGGATGGTCCGCACGTTACCGAAGTCGATGTTGCCCCAGGCGCTGGCGCCGTCGTCCTCGCGGTAGGCGCCGTTGCCGCCCGTCGGCGACTCGTAGTAGACGTAGTCGCGCCGGCGCCGCTCGTCGTGCCCGCCCATCGCGTTGGGGAACGACGTGCCGCACAAGTCGCCGCTCACGAGGTCGGGGATCAGCTGCGCGAGCGCGCCGAGCATCACCGACACCGCGCGCTTGCGGACCTCGCCGTGGGCGCCGGCGGGTGCGTCGAGCTTCACGTCCACGATCGACGCCTCCGGCGCCAGCAGCCGGATCGGCCGGAAGGTGCCGTGGTTGATCGGCCCGTCCGGATCGAGCGCGGCCTTCACCGCCACCAGCACACCGGCGCCCGTCGTGGCCAGCGAGGAGTTCACGACGCCCGGCACCTGGGGATTCGAGCCGGCGAAGTCGGCGACGATCTCGTCGCCGCGCACGGTCAGCGTCAGCCGCATGAGCACTGGATCGAAGCGACCCTCCGGGTAGAACTCGAGATAGTCCTCGTACACGTACTCGCCGTCGGGCAGCGCGGCGATCCGGGCGCGCAGGCGGCGCTCGGAGCGGTCGAGATTCAGCGCGATGCAGTCGAAAACGGTCTTGCGGCCGTACTTGCCCAGCAGCGCCCGGATGCGCCCCTCGGCGATCCGGCAGGCGCCGAGGGAAGCGTTGAAGTCGCCCCGGCGGTCCTCGGGCAGCCGCATGTTGTTCAGCAGCAGGGCCATGGCCGCACGGTTCAGCCGGCCCTCCTCCACGATCTTGATGGGCGGGATGCGCACGCCCTCCTGGTAGATGTTCGTGTTGAGGCCCGAGTAGCTGCCGGGGGCGCCGCCACCCACGTCGGACCAGTGGGCGCGGACGGCGGGGAAGATGATCAGATCGCCGCCCTCGAAGAGCGGCGAGAGCATCGTCACGTCGTTGAGATGCGTGCCGCCGCGGTAGGAGTCGTTGAGGAGGATGACGTCGCCGGGCCGCAGGTCGCCCGCGAAGTCCTCCAGCGCGCAGCGCACCGACCACGGCATCGGCAGCACGTGGCCCGGGTGGTCGTCGGACTGGGCGACCATCTGCCCCTGGGCGTCGAACAGCCCGCACGAGAAGTCGTCCATGTCCCAGATGACCGGCGAGTACGAGGCCCGGATGACCGTGGCCCGCATCTCGCGCACGATCGCGATGAGCCCCTCGCAGACGACCTCCAGCGTGATGGGATCGACGCTCGTCACACGCTCCTCCGTTGCAGCACCAGCTCGCCCCACGAGCCGACCGTCGCTCTCCACCCGGGCGGGATCACCGTCGTCGCCCCCATCTCCTCGACGATCGCGGGTCCGGCCACCTCGGCGCCGGCCGGAAGCCGGCCGCGCTCGTGCACCCGCACCCGCGCCGGCTCGCCGTCGAAGGAGACCCACCGCTCCGCGGGCGGCGCCGGAGCCGCGGCGCCCGCCGCCTGCCACCGCCGCACCGGCGGCTTGGGGACCGCCCCGACGGCCGTCAGCCGGAAGTTCACGATCTCCGCCGCGCCGGCGCTGGCGTGTCCATAGCGGCGCTCGTGGGCCGCGTGAAACGCGGCCTCGAGCGCCGCCATGGTGTCGGCCCCGGGCGGCACGCGCACCAGGAGCTCCCACGACTGACCGACGTAGCGCATACCCAGCGCGCGGACCAGCGAGACCCGCTCCGGCGCGATCCCCTCGGCGGCCAGCTCGCGACGGGCCTCGTCCTCCAGGGCCGCGAACGTCCGCTCGACGTCCGCGACGTCGCCCTGCCGGGTGGGCGTCAGCCGCGTGCGGACGTAGTCGCGGCGCAAGTCGGAGATCAGCGACCCGAAGGCGGAGAAATTGCCGGGCGCCGGCGGCACCATCACGCGGGCCATCTCCAGCTCCTCGGCGATGAAGGCGGCGTGCATGGGCCCCGCGCCGCCGTACGCCACCAGCACGAAGTCCCGCGGGTCGTGGCCCTTGGCGATCGAGACTTCCTTGATGGCGCCGACCATCCGCGTCACCGCGATGCGCACGATGCCGTCGGCCAGCGCGGCCTCGCGGGCCAGGCCGGGCACCCGGCCCAGCAGCGTCGAGAGCGCCTGCCGCGCCCGCGCCACGTCGAGCGCCACCTCGCCGGCCAGCGGCGAGTCGGCGGGGACGCGGCCGAGGAACAGGTTGGCGTCGGTGATCGTCGGCTCGGTGCCGCCGCGCCCGTAGCAGGCGGGACCCGGGTCGGCGCCCGCGCTGCGGGGCCCGACGCGCAGCGCGCCGCCGGCGTCGAGCCACGCCACGCTGCCGCCGCCGGCGCCGATCGAGTTGATCTCGATCTGCGGCGTCCGGTTCGGCAGCCCCGCGACGTGCTGCTCGGTCGTGAGCGTGGGCTCCAGCCCCTCGACCAGGCACACGTCGGTGCTGGTGCCGCCCATGTCGTAGGTGATCAGGTTGTCGTACCCGGTGAGGCGACCCAGGCTGACGGCCGCCGCCACCCCGCCCGCGGGGCCGGACAGGACGGTGTGGACGGGGAACCGCGCGGCCGCCTCGGAGGTCATGATCCCGCCGCTGGACGTCGTGATGAACACCCGGCCGGCATAGCCGCGCTCGGCGAGCGTCGCACCGAGGCCCGTGAGGTAGCCGCCCACCCGGGGCCCGATGTAGGCGTTGAGCGCGGCCGTGCTCAGGCGCTCGTACTCCCGCATCTCCGGCAGCACTTCCTCGGACGCGCACACGAACCAGCCCGGCAGCAGGGACGCCGCCAGGCGCGCCGCCGCGCGCTCGTGGGCCGGATTGGCGTAGCTGTGCAGGAAGCCCAGCACGAGCGCCCCCGGGCCATCGCCGTCGGCCGCCTGCCGGATCTGTGCGAGGGCCTCTCGCACCTGGGCCTCCGCCAGCGGCCGGATCACCGCCCCGTCGAACGCGACGCGCTCGTCCACTTCGAGGACCCGCTGCCGCTCCACCAGCGGAAGCGGCTTGCGGGCCCGGATGTCGTAAAGGATCGTGCGGTTGGTGCGCGCGATCTCCAGCGTGTCCCGGAAGCCGCGGGTCGCCAGCATCCACACGGTCGCACCCTGGCGCTCCAGGATCGCGTTGGTGCCGATGGTGGTGCCGTGGACCACGCGGCCGGTGGCCGGCAGCGCGACCCTCAGCTTGGCCAGCGCGTTCAGCAGCCCCTGAGCGGGATCGGCCGCCGTGGTCGGCGACTTGCCGGCTGCGAGCGCGCCCGTCGTCTCGTCGTAGACCACGACGTCGGTGAACGTCCCCCCGACATCGACACCGACCCAGTTCACGCGTCCCCTCCGTGGTCGCCGACACTCTATCATCGCCGCGGCCTTGACTCCCATCCCGCCCCCGACTAGCGTTCGAGCGCATGAGCCACTTCTTCGCGTACCTCTCGCGCATGCGGTTCATCCGGCGCTGGGGCCTGATGCACAGCACGCACACCGAGAACATCCAGGAGCACAGCCTGCGGGTGGCGATGATCGCGCACGCACTGGCCGTGATCCGCAACCGCCTGTTCGGGGGCGCGGTGAACCCCGAGCACCTGGCGGTTCGCGCCATGTACCACGACGCCAGTGAGGTCCTTACCGGCGACCTCCCCCGCCCGGTGAAGTACTTCAACCCCGAGATCGAGACGTCGTACCGCCGCATCGAGGCCGTGGCCCGGGAGAAGCTGCTCGGCATGGTGCCCGCTCCCCTGCAGGCCGATTACGGGGCGCTGCTGGGGTCCGAACACGCCGCCGACGGCGACGCCACGCTGATCAAGGCAGCCGACAAGCTGTGCGCGTATCTGAAGTGCCTGGAGGAGATCACCGCCGGCAACCGCGAGTTCGCCGAAGCCGAGAAGACGCTGCGACGAACCATCGAGGCGATCGACCTGCCGGAGGTCCGCTACTTCGTACAGACCTTCGTGCCGAGCTTCCGGCTGACGCTGGACGACCTCAGGTAGGCGTGGGGGCCGGCGCCGGCGGCGCCCACGCCAACTCGAGCAGCGCGACGGCCTCGTCCATCGCGCCGCGGAGCCTGGGGACATTGGCCTCGCGCTCGGCCAGGGCCACCACGAAGCCGACCAGGCTGGTGGCCAGTAGCAGCGTGCCGTCGTCGGCCGAGAACATCGCAGTCTGAAAGCTGCCGCGGCCCAGGCGGCTGGCGCCCACCTCCAGATCGCGCCCCAGCGTGGCGGCCAGGGCGGCGAGCGGCTCGACCGCCACGGTGGATGCGACCTCGGAGGCGATGACGAAGCCGTCCGGCGCCACGAGCAGGGCGCCCCGCACCGCGCTCCGCCGCGCGAGCGCCGTCACGATGTCGCGCACCAGCCGGCCGCGCGATGTCCCATCCAGCTCCAGTCCCAGCCTCAGTCGGCTCATGACACTCTCCTGACGCTCGCGCGCGGAACACCCGCGGTCCCGGCGTCCTCGTCCTTCGCCATGGCCAGCTCGTGCTGGACCGCGGCCCACAACCGGTTGACCTCCAGCAGTCCCTGGGTGAGGTGCGCCGTCCGGGGCAGCGTCAGGGCCAGCGTGAGCGTGTCGTCGGCGCGGACGACGTGTCGCTCGTCGGCGTCCTCCACGACCGCCCGGCGGAGCGGTCCGAGGCCGGCGCGGCCGAGCGCGGCGGCCGCGAGCCCGGCGGCCCGGGCCAGGCGGCGGCCCAGCTCGGCCGCCCCGTCGGGCCGGGCCGAGACCAGGGCAGGGTCGCCGCCGATCACGACGAGAGCGAGCGCCGCCTCGGGCATCCGAAGCCGATCCAGGCGCAGCGCGGCGCCGAGCGATGCCGACGCCGGGGAGCGCGCGGAGAGCCCATCGAGCAGCGCCTGGGCCTCCGGGAAATCGGGGTACGCGCGCAGGGCGCGGGCGAGCGCGTCGCGGCAGGCGTCGAGATCGCCCTCCTCCAGGGCGAGGCGGGCCAGGCCGAGCAGGGCGCGCGGGTGGCGCGGGTCGCGGGCGAGGACCCACTGAAACTCCTGCCGGGCCGGTTCGCCGGCGCGCTGGGCCGCGTGCAGGTACGCTGCGAGCAGATGGCCGGTGAGGCTCTCGGGGGCGAGCGTCAGGCCCCGGGCCACGAGCTGCGCCGCCTCGACGTAGCGGCCGTCGCGCCGAAGCCGATCGGCCTGGCTGAACAACCCGGCCGGTGTCCGCAGGCGGCGGGCCTCCGCCAAGCGCCAGAAGCCCCGCAACGCGCTCACGCCAGCGTCACGCGCAGGACCTCCTGCACTGTCGTCGTTCCCTCCAGCACCTTGGCGAGCCCGGCCTGCCGCAGGGTCTTCATGCCCTGCCGCTGGGCCAGCTCGCGGATCTCGGTCACCGAGGCGTTGCGCAGGATCAGCTGGCGCAGCTCGTCGGTGATCGGCATCGTCTCGTAGATCGCCATCCGGCCCTTCATCCCCGTGAAGTTGCACGCCGGGCATCCGCGTGCGCGATAGAACGTCACCGGGCCGCGCCCTTCCGGCACGTGGCCGAGGGGCACCAGGTCGTCCTCCTGGCCCTCGGTCGGCTCCTTGCACGCCGTGCAGAGCAGCCGGCCCAGGCGCTGGGCCACCACCAGGAGGAGCGCGGAGGACAGCAGGAACGGCGGCACGCCCATGTCGACGAGTCGCGCCACGGTCGAGGGCGCATCGTTCGTGTGCAGGGTCGTGAAGACGAGGTGGCCGGTCAGCGCGGCCCGGATGCTGATCTGGGCCGTCTCGAGGTCGCGCGTCTCGCCGACGAGGATCACGTCGGGGTCCTGGCGGAGGAAGGAGCGGAGGGCCGCGGCGAAGGTGCGGCCGATACCCTCGTTGACCTGGACCTGGTTCACGCCGAGCAGGTTGTACTCGACCGGATCCTCCGCGGTCATGATGTTGTGCCCCGGCGCGTTGATCGTCGAGATGGCCGAGTACAGCGTCGTCGTCTTGCCGGAGCCAGTGGGCCCCGTGATGAGCACCATGCCGTGCGGCTGGTGGATGGCGTGGCTGAACCGCTCGTAGCTCCCCGCGTCGAATCCGAGCTTGCCGAGGTCGAGCTGCAGCGCCTCCTTGTCGAGGATCCGCAGCACCGCCTTCTCGCCGAAGATCGTGGGCAGGATCGAGAGCCGGAAGTCGACCTCGCGACCGCCGTAGCGGAGCTTGATCCGACCGTCCTGCGGCAGCCGCCGCTCGGCGATATCCAGGCTGGCCATGATCTTGAGCCGCGAGATGATGGCAGCCTCGTGACGCTTGGGAGGGGCCGACATCTCGTGCAGCACGCCATCGATCCGGTAGCGGACGCGGAAATCCTTCTCGTACGGCTCCCAGTGCAGGTCGGAGGCGCCCTTGCGGATGGCGTCGAGCAGGACCATGTTGACGAGCCTCACGAGCGGGGCCTCGTCGGCCGACTCTCTCAGCTCGACGACGTCGCCGGCCGACAGCTCCTCCTGGGCCAGAACCTCCACGCCGGAAGGGTCGTTGGCGAGCTCCGTCAGGAGCTCGGCCATCGACGCCACCGCGGCCGTGTAGTGTCGCTCGATCGCCGCGCGGATCGCCTTGCCGGAAGCGACGACCGGCAGCACCGCGAGCCCGGTCATCGCACCGATCTCATCGATGACGACCACGTTGGTCGGGTCGGCCATCGCCAGTGTGAGGCCGGCGGCGACCCGGGCCAGAGGGATCACCTCGTACTTGCGCGCGATGTGCGACGGAACCAGCGCCAGCACATCGGCGGTCACGGCGTACTGCTCGATGACCACCGAGGGCAGGCCGTGCTCCTTGGACAGGATCTCGACCAGCGCTTCCTCGCTGACGAATCCGCGGCGGGTCAGCACCTTGCCCAACCGCTCCTTCGAGCGCCGGTGCTCACGGAGCGCGTCGTGCAGCTGGTCCAAGGAGATCAGCCCCTCGGCCACCAGCAGGTCGCCCAGGCGGCTCCGCCGCCGGGCCAGTCGCCCGCGGCTGGCGCCGGACCCCTCCCCGCGCAGCCCGGACACAGGCGGCAGACGCGCCGGCGACGGGGCGCCGCGCAGCCGCTCGCCCGGCCGCGGGTCCGCGAAGGCGCCTGGCGGGGCCACGTACACGGCCGGTTCGGTCGCCCACGCCGACGGCGGCGACGCCGGTGGTCGGGTGACCGGTGGAGCCGTCAGCGCGGCCAAGCGCGCGAGCGTCTCGACGAGCCGGGGCTGGTCACCCAGGCGCTCGTAGATCTCGCGCAGGGACTCCAGCGTCGGCGCGTCGGGCCCGCCGGCCTCCAGCACGCTCTCGAACACGGACGCGGTGGCGCGGAGCTCGCGCTGCTCCTCCGGCGACAGCCGGCCGTCAGGCGGGGCGATGGTCACTCCCACGCCGGGCCTCCTCGGCGGTCAGGGGCGCGGCCAGAGCGCCCACCCGCCTCGGCCGCGCGCGCGTCTCCGCCAGAATGCCGCCGACGGAGGCGCTGGCTTCCCGGGCGAACAGGCGCACCATGCCGATCGTGGTCCGCTCGTCGAAGATGGCGAGCAAGATCGTGCCATCGTCGACCGTCGACACGTGCATGCTCTCCCGCACCCCCTCGTGGAACAGGACCGAGAACTCGCTCTCGCCGAGCAGGCGGGCCAGGGCCGCCGTCGAGCTGAAGGCGGCCGCCGCCAGGGCGCCGATGGAGCCGACGTCCAGCGTGCGGGCGGTGCCGGCCTCGGCCAGCGGCTGGCCGCCACGGTCGATCAGCAGCGCCGCCGAGGCGTTGGCGTCGCTCAGGAACCGGAGCAGCACGGCGTCGATGCGCGCCGCATCGCTCTCGTGGATCACGAGGTCGTGGATTCTCACGCGCGGGCCTCCTGGGCCTGGCCGAACTCCTTGACGAGCACCAGGCGCGACACCGTGTTGAGGGTGTCGAAGACGCCGGTGCCGTCCACGGCGACGGCCTCGAACGCGGGGACGCGGCGGGCGCCGCGGTTGAGGAGATATTCCAAGTAGTCGACCGAGGCGACGTCGCCGAGATCGCGCTTGTTGTACTGGAGCACGTGCGGCGTCGTCGCCAGGGCGAGGCCGTACTCCTTGAGGTTCTCGTCGAGGTTGCGGAAGCTCTCCACGTCGTCGCGCAGCCGGTCCCACTGCGAGTCGGCCACGAACACCACCCCGTCCACGCCGCGCAGCACCAGCTTGCGGGTCATGTTGTAGTGCGTCTGGCCCGGCACCGTGTAGAGCTGAAAGCGCGTGGTGAACCCCCGCACGCCGGTCGCCGAGACCGGCAGGAAGTCGAAGAACAGGGTGCGGTCGTCCCCGGCGGCGAGCGAGATCATCTTGCCCTTGTTGTCGTCGGGCAGGCAGCGGTGGATGTACTGGAGGTTGGCCGTCTTGCCGGCCATTCCGGGCCCGTAATAGACGATCTTGAAGTTGATGACGCGGGCCGCGTAGTTGATGATCGACACGTCAGCGCGTCTCCAGCAGCGCCGCCGCGTGCGCGGCCGCCCGGTGCGCGCGCCCGGCCAGGGCCACCTCGCCGGACGCCGCCAGCATCGCCGGGGCCCCCGCGTGCGCGCGCAGCGGCCGCATGACGGCCCGCTCGCGGCCCCGGCGCAGCTCCACCGACTCAAGCCGTCCCAGCGCGTCGTGGTCGTGGCCGGCGACGAGCGCGGCGTGCACCGCGCGTGCCACGCCGGCGAGCAGGCCGCCGTCGTGACCGGCGAAGACGTAGACGCCGGGCGCGGCGTCCTCGGCCGCCGCGACCGAGGAGGCGACCGGCCCGAACGGCGCCAGCGCCCGCGCCGCCTCGGCGAGCCGGCGATGGCCGTTGCCACCGCCAGCCGGCGCCATCGTCGCCGGCTTCAAGGCCGTCACCGGCGCCGCGACCGCCGGCCCGGCCCCGGTGGTCCGTGCCGCCCGCGCCGACAGCAGCTCCAGCATCGCCACGGCGCCGTTGCGGCGCACGCCCGCGGCGAGGCAGCCGCGACCGCCGAGCGGCGTCAGCACGCACGCCACGTGCGCGGTCCGGATCGTCATCTGCTCGACCGCCCAGGGAGCCAGGTACTCGGCCAGTGCCGCGGCGCGCACGGCCAGCGCGTCGATCGGCTCGCGCACGAGGCTCGGGGGAACGAACGACACGAGCGCGCGGCCGCCCACGCGTTGGGTCTGCCAGTCGAACGCGCCCAGCGGCGCCAGGCCGAGGGCGAGTGTGCGGGCCAGAGCCTCGCTCTCCTCGTCGGCCACCTCCGCGGTGGGTGGGACCGGCGGGACCGGAATCGGCCCCGGCTCGATCGCCGATGGCTCCGGCGCCAGCGGAGCGGGCACCGCGACTGCCGCGATCACGGCCGGCGCGGGGGCGCGCGGCTCGGCGATCACCCGGACCGGCGTCGGCTCGGAGGCCGCGACCGGGGCGGCGACCGGCGGGACGGGATCGAACGGCGCAGCAAACTGTCCGATATCCGACAGGTCGGCAGCTGGAGTCTCCAGGCGCCAGAGCTCCGGTGGGACCTGTCGCACGACCTCGTCCATCGGCAGCGAAAGCACCCAGCCCGAGAAGCGGTGGCGCATCTCGGCCGGCGGCACCGCGAACGCCAGCTCGGGGAACTGGTCCTCGATGAGCGGCCAGGCGACCTCGACCACACCTTCGCGGAGCTGCGGCACCACGAGCCGGCGCGGTACCACGAGCTGGTGTGGCTCCCGCAGGCTCTCGGCCAGCCGCTCAGCGGGGAGCAGGAACGCGTCGGGCGGCAGCTGGGCGGCGATCCGCCCGAACGGGACGCGCACCATCGGTTCGTCCGGCGGCTCCAGCCGAGGCGCTGGCCGGAGCGCCAGCGGCGGAGCGGGGACCGCCGGCGGTTCCGGAGCCGCCCGCACCACGACGGGGGGCGACGCCGACACGTCGACAGGAGCTGGCCTGGGCCCGACGTGCGCCGTCCGCTCCAGCGACTCGGCAGCCAGGACCGTGGTCGGTTCCGGCTCGGAGGCGGGCTCGTCGATCTTCAGCTCCGGCGCCCCCCGCCCGAAGGCGGTCGGCCCCGGCCCCCCCGACCAGGCCGGCAGCGACGATAGCCGCAACACGGAATCCCAGTTCGGGGTCGCCACAGCCAGCGCCGGCCCCGTCGCGCGGAGGGCGGGCGGCTCGACCGGCGGACGCGCCGCCCGCGCCGGGGCTCGCACCGGGACGACGCGGCTGCGCCAGGCCAGCATCATGAGCGGCGCGGCGACGAGATGGACGATCGGTCCCGGCACGTAAGTCCACAGCGCGCGCAGCAGCGCGCCCTCCAGCGACATCGGATGCACCAGCGAGAGGGTGAGGGCACTGGCCAGCGCCAGCGCGACGTTGACGCCGCAGGCGGCCAGCATCCAGCCCACGCGGCGGTCCAGCGGCAGGTGACGGAGGGCCACCATCGCGAGCGTGAGATACAGCACGGGCGGCGCCGTCGCGACTTTCCACGACGGCATGGCCAGTCCGCGCCCGAGCTCGGCCTCGAAGAGCACCGTGGTGGCGGCAGCCGCGGCGACCGCCACGGCAGCGGCTCGCAGCGCGCGCGACAGACGGACGAGCGTTCGATGCCTGGCCATGGCTACACCGCCTGCAGGAGCTCCGGCACCGCCTTCTTGGCGAAGTAACGCACCTTGCCAAGCACGGCCGGCTCGCTGAGAGCGATCGCCAGCAGCGCGGTGGCGCCGACGCCGTACAGGACGATCATGCCCTGCTCGTACTCGAGGATCATCCCGTGCAGCGGGCCACGCCCCAGCTCGCGTCCGAGCCCCTCGGACGACTCCGCCAGGCAGGCGCTCAGTGCGCCGGCGACCTCGGCACCGACCACGTCCTCGGCGGACGCGTCGAGCAGGAAGCCCTCGCGGTCGGCCAGAACCGCCCACTGAACACCCTCGATGGCGGCGAACTGCCCGAGCACGGCCGCCGCGGTGGTGGGCGCGGGGGCCGGCGGTGTGCCGGAGACCGCCGCCGGTGCCACCAGCGCGGGCGGCAGCGTCACGGGCGACACGACGTGCCCGTTGCTGCCGTTGAGCGCGGGGGCGGGAATCGGCAGCGGCGCGGGCTCCACGGGCTCCGGACGCGACACTGGCGGCGCCTCGCGCCGCGGAGGCGTGAGCAGCGTGTCGAGCCGGCGGAGCAGGTCATCGGCCGCGAACGGCTTGCTCAGGACATCGGCCGACTGGACGCGGGCGGCGCGGGCGCGCACGTCGTCGTTGACGATGCCGGACATCAGCAGCACCGGCGTGCGCCCCAGCCGCGGGTGGCGCTTGACGAAGTCGCAGATCTCGTAGCCGTCCTTGTCCGGCATCACGACATCGCAGACGACCACGTCCGGCTCGTCGCGCTCGATCCGCTCCAGGGCCTCGCTGCCGGTGGCGGCGCAGACCACCTCGATCCGGCGCCCCACCAGCGCTCGCTCCACGACCTTGCGCACGCTGAGGCTGTCGTCGACCACCAGCACCTTGGCCATGTCCCTACCCCTTCTCGTCGATCGCGGTCGCGCTGCTCAGCAGCAGCCGGTCCACCGTCGTGTCGATCGTGCGCGGCATGCCCGACGACTGGCCCGCCTTGGTCGGCAGGAAGCAGAAGCGCCCCGCGGCCTCGCCGTGACACGCTGCCAGGAGCGCGCCGAACGCCTCCTCGCCCACGGTGTTGCGATACTCCGCGTGAACCACGCGCCCCTTGTCGAAGCCCATCAGCCCGCCCCCCTGCGGCAGCGCCAGGATCAGCCGGCCGTTCTTACCGCCCCCGGCGATCGCCTGAACCAAGTCGGCCAGATCCATCACTTCGAGCGAGCCCTGGAAGGTCCCGCTCGGCATCGCCAGCAGCGCGGCGGCCTGCGAGGAAACGGTGGCGGCGGTGCCCGAGACGGACGCGGCGGGTGCCGGCGCCCCGGCCGGCACCGGCCGGGGCGTCGCGGGCGGCTCCGGCCGCGAGAGCGGCGGTATCGCTCCCGCTGGAGACGGCAGGGCCGCCGACGGCGTGGATTTCGACCACGGCGCGGCTGCGGCGGCGATCGCCACGGTCACATACCGCTTGGGCGGCTCGGCCTGCGGCGGCGCCAGGGGTTCCGGGCGGATGCGTGGCACCGCCGGTGCCTCCGCCGTGTCGACCTCCCCGAGGGGCGCAGCGGACGCGGCCGGTGAGGCCACGGGCACGGCCGCGCCGGGCACCGGCGCCGAGCCGGTGGGCTCGTGGGCGGGGGCCCGATCGGCCCGCATCAGGCGAAGGATCAGCGGCACGATGGCGCTCCCCGTCATCGCCGCTGGAAGCACGAGGTCGACGCCGGCCGCCGCCGTCTCGGCCGAGGTCACCTCATCGGGACCGGCCACCAGCACGAAGCGCACGTCGCGCGTGCCGGGGTCGGCCTTGAGGATGGCACACAGCTCGGGGCCCTCCATGTCCTGCAGCCGGGCCCGGCTCACCACCACGTCGTGGTGGTTGCGTTCGAGCAGGGTGAGCGCGAAGAAGCCGCTCGGGGTCACCGTGACCTCGGCGCCGCCGGCGCGCAGCGTCTGCGTGAGCGCGGGCGCGCGCGCGGCATCGGTGTCGACGACCAGGATCTTCACGACGAGGCCTCCGTGCCGGCGCGCAGCGCCAGCGACTCGACCAGCCGCACCAGCGCGTCCTCGGCCACCGGCTTGGTCACGTAGTGGTCGACGCCGAGCCGGCGGGCGAGCGACTGGTGCTTGGCGCCGGCACGCGTCGTCAGGACGACGATCGGCAGCTCGCGCGTGGCCGGACGCCGCCGGACGCTCTCGAGCAGCTCGTAGCCGTTGAGCCGCGGCATCTCGAGATCGGTCACCAGCACGTCGAAGCCGGATTCCCCGAGCCTGGCCAGCGCCTCGGCGCCGTCGCGCGCCGTTGTGACGTCGAACCCGGCCTTGTCCAGCATCTGTCCGACGAACTTCCGCACGCTGATCGAGTCGTCCACCAGCAACACCTTCCCTTTCCCGAGGCCCATGAGACCGCCGTGCGCATCGTCCTGCCGGTCTCGCCGTCCGGTGGCGGCGGCCGGGAGAGCGGGGCGACTGCTCACCGACATGGCGAGCTCGCCGAGACGCGAGGGGTCGACGAGCAGCGTCACGCGCCCGTCGGCGGAGACCGTGGCGCCGGCGTACGGCCCGATCCCGTCGAGGAACGCTCCGAGCGGTTTGACGACGATCTCCTCCTTGTGCAGCACCTGCTCCACCGCGCACGCGAACAGCCCGCCCCCGCCCCGCAGCGCGAGGATCGACGTCAGCGCCGCCGGCGGCGCCGGCGCCAGCCCGAGGGCGGCGTCGAGATGGACGAGCGGCACCCAGCGTCCCTCGACGAACGCCGTGTCGCCGTCCGGCCCCACCCGCCGCGTCTCGGCGCCGAGCGTGGCGATCACGTGTACGGCATTGAGGGGAACGGCCAGCACCTCGCCGGCCGCCCGCACCAGCAGAGCCTCGGTGACCAGCACGGTGAGCGGCAGGCGAAGCGTGAACCGGGTGCCGGCGCCCGGGTCCGTGGCGATCTCGATCTCGCCGTTCAGCCGGCCGACGTTGGTGCGCACCACGTCCATGCCCACCCCACGCCCCGCCGTCGTCGTGACCGCGGCAGCGGTGCTGAAGCCCGGGCGGAAGATGAGGTCGAGCGCCTCGCGATCCGTGAGCGCGGACGCCGCGGCCGGCGACAGGAAGCCCTGGGCGACCGCCTGCCCGCGCAGGTGGTCGGCGTCGAGACCACGGCCGTCGTCGGCGACCTCCACCACGACGAAGGCGCCGCGGTGGCTGGCTTCCAGCGTCACGGTGCCGGCCGGAGGCTTGCCGCGCGCGCGGCGCTCGTCCGGCGTCTCGATGCCGTGCCCGACGGCGTTCTGCACCAGGTGCAGCAGCGGGTCCACGATGTGCTCGATGACGCCGGCGTCCAGCTCGACCGACTCGCCGCTGGTCTCGAAGCGCACGCTCTTGCCGGCCACGCGGGCCGCCTCCTGGCCCTGGCGGACGAACCGCGTGTAGAGGGTGCCGATCGGCACCAGCCGGGCGCGCCCGAGCCCGGCCCGCACCTCGCCAGTCAGCCGGTGCACGAGGGCGAGGTCTTCGCGTGCCGTACGGCCCAGCGTCGCCAGCTCCGCCTGGACCTCGGCGATGTCCGAGGCGATCTCGGTCACGCCGCGAGCGAGCAGCGTGCGGTCGTCGTATCGGTCGAACTCCAGCTCTGCGAACAGCTCGCCGGCCGAGCGGGGCCGCGCGGGCGGCGCCGGGTCGCCCTCGCCGTCGCCGCGGCGGGAGGGCCGCCGGGCGTCGAGGTCACGGCGCTCGAAGTCGGCGACGGCCTCGCCGAGCCGCGCGCGGGTCGTGAACAGCACGTCGCCCAGCCGCTCCACCTCGCCCAGCCGTCGCTCGAGCGCGCTGCGGGCGACGACCAGCTCGCCGACGAGGTCCATCAGCGTGTCGAGGCGCTCGAGGGCCACCCGGATCGTCTGCCGGCGGGCGGCCACGCGGACGTCATGCGGGGCGGAGCGCGGAGTCGGCGCGGGAGGGACGCAGCGCGGCGGCGCGGGGGTCGCGGGGATCGGGAGCACGGCCGCCGGTGGGGGCGCCGGCGCGGCGCCGAGGAGTGCGGCGAGCCGGCCGCGCAGCTGGGTCACCGCCGCCGTGAGATCGACCGCGCCGTCGGCTGGATCGAGCATGAGCTTGAGCGCGTCGACGGTGTCGAGCACGGCGTCGAGCACCGGCGGCGTCAGCGGCGCCCGGCCCTCGCGCACGGCGACGAGGAGATCCTCCAGGCGGTGGACCAGCTCGCCGACCGGCGTGCAGCCGACCACGTAGGCCGCCCCCTTGAGGGTGTGCACGGCGCGGAAGAGCGCGGCCACCCCGGCCTCGCTCGGGCCCTCGCGCTCGAGGGTCAGAATGGCGGCGGTCATCGCTTCGAGGTGCTCGCTCGCCTCCGGGAGGAAGTACCCGAGGACCTCGTCGCTGTCGGCGAAGAAACGCGCCAGCTCGAGGCGGACGGGATCGGGCGGGGGCTCGGGGGCCGGGGCGTCGAGCGCCGACTTGAGCGACTCCAGCAGCGCGGCGAGCTCGCCCGCGGCGGTCCCGCACGCCGGCGGCGAGGCGCCCGGCAGCGGCGCCAATGCCCGTTCCACCTCGCCGGCGAGGGCGGCGACTCCCGGGAAGCCATGCAGCGAGGCGGCGCCCTTCAGCCGGTGCGTGACGACGAACAGCTCGTCCCACGCCGGCTCGGCGCCGGCGGCGAGACGGCCGATCCCTTCCTCGATGGCGGCCAGCGTGTCCCA
The DNA here is from genome assembly GCA_035762565.1 of Candidatus Methylomirabilota bacterium. Classification (GTDB taxonomy): domain Bacteria; phylum Methylomirabilota; class Methylomirabilia; order Rokubacteriales; family CSP1-6; genus AR5. Next base: position 17,010 of record DASTOJ010000186.1, read on the forward strand.
CGCTTCCATCAGGAAGATCGACCGGAGAAAATCCTGGTCGCCCGGCTCGATCATGCGGGGGCTCAGGCCGTGGCCAACTTGAACCGCGCGAGGCTCCGGGTCAGCTCGTCGGCCAGCTTCACGAGGTCCTCGACGGTCTTGCGCGTCTGGAGCACGGCCTGCTCGGTGTCGACGGCGACCTGGGCGATCGACTGCATGGCCCGGGCGACACCCTCCACGCCGTCGACCTGCCGGGCGCTGGTGCGCGAGATGTCCTGCGCCAGCTCGGCCGACCGGGTCGACGTGCCGGCGATCTCCTCGAGGTGCTGCTCGGCGCGAATCGTCATCTGGTAGCCGGCCTCGACCTCGCGCGTGCCCTCTTCCATCGCCGCGACGGCCTCCTGGGTCTCGGTCTGGACCGTGCGGATGAGCGCGGCGACGTCCTTGGTGGCCGTGGCCGCCCGCTCGGCCAGCTTGCGGATCTCGTCGGCGACGACGCCGAACCGGAGGCCCGCCTCACCGGCGCCGGCCGCCTCGATGGCGGCGTTGAGCGACAAGAGATTCGTGTGCGAGGCGAGCTCCTCGATGAGGTTGACGATCTCGGAGATCTCCAGCGAGCGGTCGCCGAGCGCCTTGATCTTCTTGGCGATGATCTGGACCTCGCCGCGGATGCGCTGCATGCCGTCGAGGCTGTCGCGCACCGCCTGGTCGCCGAGGCGGGCGGCCTCCAGCGTGTGACGGGCCGCGCCGGCGGCCGCCTCGGCGGCGGCGGCGACCTCCCGCACCGAGCCGCTCAGGGCCTCCATCGTGCGGCTGATGGTGGTGATCTCACGCGCCTGGGCCTGGGCGCCGCCGGCCATCTGGTCGGTGGCGCCCGTCATGTCGTTGGCGCCGGCCGCCACCCGCAGGGCGGCGTGACGAACGTCGGTCAGGATCGTGGCGATCTCCTCTACCATGACGTTGATCGAGTCCACGACGTTGCCGAGGACGTCGGGCGTCACCTGGCCGCGGCGGGAGAGGTCGCCCTGGGCGATCTCCATCGCGGTGTCCAGGAACCGCTGGATGTTCTTCTGCAGCTCCTCGCGCTTGCGCTTCTCCTCGTCGCGCTCCGTCTCGGTCATGACCTGCGCCCGCAGCCGCACGACGGTGTCGTTGAAGGTGTGGGCCAGCCGGCCGATCTCGTCACGCCCGCCGACCTTCACGGTCTCGGTGAGGTCGCCGCGGCCGACCCGCTCGGCGACGCGGACGATCTGGGCGATCGGGCGCGTGAGACGGCGGGCGAACACGACCCCGGCCAGGGCGGCCACGACCGCGACCCCGCCGAAGACGGCGAAGAGAAACCGGCCGGACCGGGCCGCCGCCGCGTCGATGATCGCGCGGTCCATGCCGACCCGGACCGTGCCGAGCGTGCCGCCCAGCATGGGCACGCCGATGTCGATGATGCGCCGGGTCGCCCCGGTCACCGGGTGGACGTACTCGACCTCCTGCACCTGCCGGGACACGTCACCGGCCACGAGGTTCTGGTCGACCAAGTCGGGCGGCACGAACGGGACGAACGTGTGGGCGATCTGCGTCTTGCTGGCGTCGTAGACCATGACGTAGGCCACCCCGCTGATGCCGGCGAACTGGTCGATCAGCGCCTGCACCGTCGAAGCATCCCGCGTGAGGATGAGGTCGACGCCGGAGGAGGCCAGGCTGTTGGCGATGGCGAGGCCCTTGGACGTGAATTCCTCGGTCATCCGCTGGCGCAGCGTCTGCACCGAGACGTACCAGGTGACGGCGGCCAGCGGGACCAGGATCGCGGCCAGGAACAGGATGAGCCTGGCCGAAAGACCGAACCGGGGCGCGGTGCTCTTCATGACGCTCTCCTCAGGCCTGCACGGCCGACGACCAGTCGGTGACAGGGACCCACCGCTCGCCGTCGACGCGAGTGAAGTACACGCTGTCGAGCCCCTGGTGGCGCTCGGGCCCGAAGGTGAGGGCGGCCCCGATGCCGAGGTCGAAGCTCCTGAGCGACTCCAGCGCCTGCCGGAAGCCGGCCCGGCTGGGGTTCGGCCCCACCCGCCGCAGCGCCTCCACCACCACGCGGGCGTTCACGTAGCCCTCCAGGCTGATGAAGCTGTAGCGCTGGGGCACGTAGTTCTGGTCGCGGAGCGCGGGCGGCAGCGCCGGGTTGTACCGCTCCATCAGGCCGCGGTACTCCACGACGCCGGGAAGGGCGAGATCGTCGTAGCTGGGGACCACCTGTGAATTCACCAGGGCCCGTGTGTAGTCGCGGCCGGTGGTCTTGCCGTGGTGGACCAGCAGGCGGAGCATCGCGTCAGAGCCGACGAAAGAGACGTTGGAGATGGGCACAGTCCAGCCGAGGTCGCGGGCCGTGCGCACGAAGGCGCCGCAGCCCTGGTAAGCGCCCGTGCAGAGGACGGCATCGACTCCGGCCCGGCGCAGGGCGTTGACGGCCGCGCTCATGTCGTCCTCGAACCGCGCGCCTCGCTGGTAGGTGGTCTCGGCGGCGATCCGAGCCCCCCGGGTGGCCAGCGCGCGACTGACGCCGTCGGTGCCGCTGCGGCCGTACGCGTCGGCTTGCGAGTAGACGCCGACGTGGCGGGCGCCCAGCTGCCAGAAGCGGTCGACCAGCGCCGCCATCTCCTGACGGTAGGAGGCCCGGATGTTGAACACCTGCTCCACGTAGGGGGCCTCGCGCTGCGGCTGGGCGCCGGTGAAGTTGCCTACGAGCACGACGTGCTGATCGGCGTACCGCTTGATGACGGGCAGCGCGCGGGTCAGGGTCGGCGTGCCGACGTAGTTCGACAGGAAGAACACCGACTCCTTGTCGAGCAGCTGGATGGTGTTCGTGATGCAGGGCAGCGGCTCGTAGTTGTCGTCGAGGCCGACCACCGTCAGCACCCGGCCGTACACCCCGCCCCGCGCGTTCACCTCGTCGTAGTACGCCTGGGCGCCACGGTAGAACTCGGTGCCGAGGCCAGCCGCGGTGCCCTTGAAGGCGGCGCTCATGCCGATGCGGATCTCGCGGGTCGTGACACCCGGCGCGCTGGCGCTCGGGGTCTCGGCGGAAACCCACTTCGTGGGCGCGGGCCGTGACGGCGCCTCGGCGGCGACGGCGGCGCGTCCGAGCGGGCCGGGCAGCAAGGCGGCGGACAGCAGGCGGAGGACGGCGCGTCGTTTCATCAGGACCCTCCCAAAACGGAATCCCAGGGGCGGCGCAGCGCCGCCAGCACCGCCCGGGCGTCGAGAAGCGTCGCCGGGCCGCCCGGCTCCCCGGCCAACTCGCCCACCGCCAGCTCGCCGTGAGAGGCCCGCTCCGTGCTGGGTGGCACGTGTTCGAAGACCGTCAGCCCGAGCACACGCTCGATCTGCATCGCGGCGCGCCGCCCACCGTCGGCGAGCACGAGCGCGCGCCCGCGCCCGGCGGCCGGCCGCGCGGGCAGTCCCAGCAGCGGCCGCGCGTCGACCACGGCCAGGACCACGCCGCGCAGGTTCATGATCCCGAGGACGGGGGCCGGCGCGCCGGGCACCCGCGTGAGGGTGTCGAGCACGATCACCTCGCGTGCGTCCGCGATGTCCACGGCGAATGGCCGGCCGCCGAGTAACACCACGCAGGCCCGGCGGATGGGGGCCCGCTCGAGCTCGGCCACCGCCTGGTCCGGAGCCGGGACCTCAGCGGACAAACCGCCCCACCGTCGTGAGGAGCTGGTCGGAGGTGAAGGGCTTGCCGAGATAGTCGTCGGCCCCCTGCCGCTGGCCCCAGGCCCGATCGCTCTCCTGATTCTTGGAGGACACCAGCACCACCGGCGTCGCCCGCGTCAGCGCATTGCGCTTGAGCGCGCGCAACAGGTCGTAGCCGTTGCGCTTGGGCATGACGATGTCGAGCAGAAGCACGTCGGGACGCTCGGCGGTCACCTTGTCCTCGAGGGCGTCGCCGTCCATCAGGCTCACGACCTGATGACCGGCGCCCCGGAGGATCGACTCCATCAGCTTGAGCTCGGAGTAGGCGTCGTCGACCACCATGACCTTCGCCATCGGCTCCTCCGGATGCGGCTTGGCGGCGGGTGGGGGAGAGGTGCAACGCGACTGCCAAGCGGCGCCCGGACCGGCTGTCCAGAAGACGGACATGACGCCACCTGACACTGTCGGGGTTATGTCATCCGCGCCGTCTGGACACGACGGCGTGCCGAAACGCGACACCTCCGCGTCAACTCGGCAGCGCCGGTCGCGATGGATGGACGGACTGACATATGATGGGGCCATGACGGCACGCGTGCCCCTCACCGAACGGGAGACGCTCGAACGGTACGAGAAGCGCGGCGGGCTCCTGCGCGGACATTTCCGGCTGACCTCGGGGCTGCATTCCGACGTCTATCTGCAGTCCGCCCTCGTGCTCCAGCATCCCGAGGACGCCGCCGTGCTCGGCGAGGCGCTGGCGGCGCCCTTTCGTGACGATCGCGTGCAGACGGTGCTGGCGCCGGCGATCGGCGGCATCCTCGTCGCCCACGAGGTGGCCCGGGCCCTCGGCGTGCGCGCGCTGTTCACCGAGCGCGAGAACGGGACGATGCGGCTGCGGCGCGGCTTCACGCTGGCCGCCGGCGAGCGTTGCCTGGTCGTCGAGGACGTCATCACCACCGGCGGCTCCACGCGCGAGGTCGTGCAATGCGTGGCCGAGCACCGGGGGGTCGTGGTGGGCGTCGGCTCGCTGATCGACCGCAGCGGCGGCACCGCCGCCTTCCCGGTGAAGCGCGTGGCGCTGGCCACGCTGACGGCGACGACCTACTCGCCGGAGGCCTGCCCGCTCTGCCGGAGCGGCAGTCCGGCGGTCAAGCCCGGCAGCCGAGGCTGACCGAGCCGGCGCGGTCACCGCCAAGCTCGTGACGCGGGGCGACCGGGCCCGAGTAGAGGTCGCGCTTGACCACGGCTTCGCCTCGGCCGCCACGGTCGCCCGGGCGTTCCGCGCCCACTTCGGCACGAGCGCGAGCCAGTGGCGGGCCGGCGGGGCCGCGCGCTGGCGGGCCCGGCGCAAGCCGGGCAAACACGCGCGCAAGCCGGGCAAAACACGACGGGGCGGCCGCCGCCACACTGCTCGCACGCGTCGCGAGGAGGAGATCATGAGCGTCGAGGTGCGAGATCTGCCCGCCCACCACGTGGCCTCGATGCGCTACGTCGGCCCTTCTAGGGGGCCCGGGGGGATCCCGGCGCTGTGGATCGACCGCGCGATGCATACACGCTGGGAGGACGTGCTGGCGCCCCGGATGCGGCCGGTGCACCGGACGTGGCGCGCCCCGGGAGGCGCGCCGGCGGCCGGCTAGTACTCGGGCGGTGCGTAGACGGTGAGGAAGAACAGCGGTGTCGTGCCCCGGTTCTGGACGTGGTGGCGGGCGCCCCCCGGGATCGTGATCAGCGTGCCGGCCTCGGCGCGGTGCTCCCGGCCCTCGATCCGCACCACCGCGTCGCCCTCGAGCACATAGACGATCTGGTCACCGCCGTGCGTCTCCTCGGGACCACCGTCGGCGCCGGGGGCGATGGTCATCACGGCGCTCTGCGTCCGCGACGTCTGCTGCAGTACCCGGAAGAGCTCGCCCCGGTGGCCGGAGACGGACGTCACCTGCGCCTCTGCGCGGAGCTTCAGCGGAACAGCACGCCGTTCTGCCATAGCACCACCCCCAGCCACAGGAGCTGACCGGCCACGAAGACCGCCAGCCCCTGCTGGCGGCCCTGGTGGACCTGCGCTCGATACTGCCAGACGCCGCCGGCTACCGCGAGCAGCGTGAAGAAGGAGCTGTCGTACGTCGCCAGCACGCCGTAGTGCGCGGCAAGCCCGCCGACGAAGCCCCACAACACCCAGGCGCCGACCCAGGCGGTCACCACCGACACCAGCGTGGCGGGCCGCGCGCCCTGCCGTCCAGCGAAGCGCGCCACGCCCACCGCGACGAGCCCGCCGAGCACGACGATCCCCGCCGCCAGCCATCCCCACCGGCTCACGCGCGCCCGCGGTCCTCCGGCCGCCAGCGAGTCATGCGAGAATCCTCCGTGTTGGTGCCGAAAACGGTTGAGTGTAGGCTACCGCCACGCGGAATGTCAATCGCAACATATTGACACTACAGAGAATTTCGGCCATCCTGAGACCCTCGATGGTCCGGAGCATGACCGGGTTCGGGCGCGCGGAGGTGCGCGGCGACACGCTTGCCGTCACTGTCGAGGCGCGCTCGGTCAACCACCGGCACCTCGACGTCGCCCTGCGGCTGCCCCGCGCGCTCGCCGCGCTCGAGCTGGACGCGCGGCGCGCGATCGCCGCGCGCCTGGAGCGCGGCCGCGTGGACGTCGCCGTCCAGGTCGTCTCGGTGGCGGGCCAGCCGACGCAGCGGATCGTCACCGACCAGGCGCTGGCGCGCGAGTACGTCGCGCGGGCCCGCGCGCTCGGCGCCGACCTCGGTGACCTGGGTGTCGGCGGCGGCATCACGCTCCAGTGGGTGCTCGAGCGGCCGGGCGTCGTGCGCGTCGAGGAGCCCGAGGTGGCGGAGGCCGTCGTGCCCTGGGCCGCGCTCGAGCAGGCGCTCGGCCGGGCGCTCGACGAGCTGGTCGATCGACGCACCGCCGAGGGCGAGCGGCTGGCCCAGGAGCTGCGCGGCCTGCACGCCGAGCTGGGTACGATCGTCACCACGATGGCGGCGCGGGCGCCGGCGGCCGTCGAGCGCCGCGAGGAGCGGTTGCGCGAGCGCCTGCGGGCGCTGGTGGGATCGGCCGGCGTCGACGAGGGGCGGATCCTGACCGAGGCCGCCGTATGGGCCGACAAGGCCGACGTCGCCGAGGAGCTGGCCCGCCTGCGGGCGCACCTGGCCGAGCTGGCGCTGGTGCTGGCCAAGGGCGGTCCGATCGGACGGCCGCTCGACTTCCTGCTGCAGGAGCTGGGCCGCGAGGTGAACACGGTGGCCAGCAAGTCCGACGACCTGGAGCTGAGCCAGGCGGCGCTGGCCGCCAAGGGCGTGATCGAGAAGATGCGCGAACAGGTCCAGAACCTTGAGTAGCAGGAACGGCGCCGCCGTGCATCTGATGAACGTCGGGCATGGCAACGTGGTGGTGGCCGAGCAGATCGTGGCGATCGTGGCGCTCGACTCGCTGCCAGTCAAGCGGCTGATCGAGAGCGCCAAGGGCAGCACGAAGCTGATCGACGCCACCAACGGCCGGCGCACCCGCGCCGTCATCGTGACGGAGAGCGACCACCTGATCCTCTCCTCGCTGGAGCCGGCCACGCTGGCCCAGCGGCTGGCCACGGATCGGGGTGCGGCCGAGTGATCAGGCGCCGCGACACGCTCGTCGTCGTCCCAAAGACCCTCACCTTTGCCGACCTGGAGGTACCGAACTGATGGCGTTCCCTTCGCTGGAAGACGCACTCAACAAGGTCTCGAACCGCTACCTGCTCGTGGTGCTCTCGGCCAAGCGGGCCCGGCAGCTCAACCGCGGCGCCGCCACCCGGGTGGACTCCAAGCACAAGAAGCCGACCAGCTCGGCGCTGGAGGAGATCGCCGCCGCCAAGGTCGAGTACCGGGTGAAGGAGGAGGGCGAGACGAAGGGATGACCGCCGCGACCCTCGACGGGCGGGAGCTCATTCTCGGGGTCACCGGCTCCATTGCCGCCTACAAGGCGGTCTACCTGCTGCGCGAGCTGACCCGACGCGGGGCGCGCGTGAGCGTGTGTCTGAGCGAGCACGCACGTGAGTTCGTGGGGCCGCTCACGTTCCGCACGCTCTCGGGCCGGCCGGTCCTCACCGAGCTGTTCGACCCACAGAGCGATGCGGCGGTCGAGCACGTCACGCTGGCCGAGCGGGCCGCCGCCGTCGTGGTGGCGCCGGCCACCGCCAACCTCCTCGCCAAGGCCGCCCATGGCATCGCCGACGACTTCCTCACGACGCTGCTGCTGGCCGCGCGCTGCCCGGTCGTCATGGCGCCGGCCATGGACGGTGGGATGTGGTCGCACCCGGCCGTCGTCGCCAGCGTCGTCACGCTGCGCGGCCGCGGTGTCACGGTGCTGGAGCCCGACACCGGCGCGCTGGCCTCGGGGCTGAGCGCGCGCGGCCGGCTGCCGGAGCCGGAGGCCATCGTCGAGGCCCTGCTCGGCGCGCTCACGCCCGCCCGCGACCTGGCCGCCGAGCGCGTCATCGTCACCGCCGGGCCCACTCGCGAGCCGATCGACCCCGTGCGCTACATCTCCAACCGCTCGTCGGGGCGCATGGGCTACGCGCTGGCCGCCGCCGCCGCCCGCCGCGGCGCCGAGGTCACCCTCGTCTCCGGGCCGACGGCGCTGACACCGCCGCCGGCCGCCGCGTTCGTGCCGGTCCAGACGGCCGAGGAGATGCGCGAGGCGGTGCTCCAGCACGCCGGCCGCGCCAGCATCGTGATCAAGGCCGCGGCCGTCGCCGACTACCGCGCGCGCCGCCCCGCCGACCAGAAGATCAAGGGCAAGCGAGACCTCACGCTGGAGCTCACGCCCAACCCCGACATCCTGGCCGAGGTGGCGGCCCGCGCCGGCGACGCCTTCATCGTCGGCTTCGCCGCCGAGACCCACGACGTGGTCGCCAACGCGCGGGCCAAGCTCACGGCCAAGGGCATCGACCTGCTCGTCGCCAACGACGTGAGCCGCCGCGACATCGGCTTCGATGCCGAGGACAACGAGGTGCTGCTCATCGACCGCTGGGGCGGCACTCGGGCCCTGCCCCGGATGCCGAAGGCGGCGGTGGCCGACGCCATCCTCGACGAGATCCTGGCGCTGCGCGCCGCCCATCCGGCGCGCAAGGCCGTGCGCTGAGTCAGGACGCCCGCGCCGCGCTGGCCGACGCCCTCGGCGCGCTGGCCGCCACCCTCCGGTTCCATCGCGATCTCGGGGTCGAGACCCTGCCGATCGCGGGCGATCTTCTCCAGACACCGACCGAGGCCCTCGCCGCGCAAGAACAGGCGCTGCAGGGCTGCCGCCGCTGCAAGCTCTGCGAGGGCCGTCACACGATCGTGTTCGGCTCAGGCAACCCCGAGGCCGACCTCGTCGTCATCGGCGAGGGGCCGGGGGCCGACGAGGACGCCCAGGGCCTGCCCTTCGTCGGCCGCGCGGGCCAGCTGCTCACGAAGATGCTGGAGGCCGTGAAGCTCTCGCGCGACGACGTCTACATCTGTAACACGGTCAAATGTCGCCCTCCCGGCAACCGGAATCCCGAGGCCGACGAGCTGGCCGCGTGCGCGCCATTTCTCGCCCAGCAGTTCGGTGTGATCCAGCCGAAGGTCATTCTCTCGCTCGGCAGCGTGGCCACCCAGGCGTTGCTACGCACGAAGGAGCCGATCGGCAAGATGCGCGGGCGCATTCACCCGTACGGCAACGCCATCCTGATCCCGACCTTCCATCCCGCCTTCCTGCTGCGCAACCCCGGCCAGGACTACAAGCGCATGGCCTGGGAAGACCTCAAGCTCGCCCGACGGGAGTACGACGCGCGCCGGACGCGATGAGGCGGCCGTGATCGCCGACGTCGCATTCGACGCACCGGTCGATCACCCGTTTTCGTACCGCGTTCCGGCCGGCCTGCGGCTGGCGCGCGGTCAGCGCGTGCTGGCCCCGCTGCGGGGCGCCCGGCGGGTGGGGATGGTCCTTCGGCTGCGCGAGGGCGACGAGAGCGCGCTGAAGCCGATCCTCGCGCTCGCGGATCGGGCGCCCGTCCTCACGGCCGCGCGGCTGGAGCTGGTGGAGTGGATCGCCCGCGAGTCGCTGTCGTCGGTCGGGTCCACGTGCGCGGCCTTGCTTCCACCTCCGGGGGCCGGCGAGCCGGCCCGCGCGGTGAACGGATCCGCGCCCGCCGCCCGTTCGTCCGTCGAGCTGCTGGTCGGGGCGGGGCGCGAGCGCCGCTTGCTCGAGCGCGTGGGGGAGGCCCGCCGGGCGCTGGTGATCGTACCCGACGTGGAGGCGGCGGCGCGGTGGGCCCAGCGGCTGGCCCGCCTCGGTCCGGTGTCGCGGCTCGACTCCGGCGCCGACGAGGCCGCGCGGCTCGCGGCGTGGACGCGCTTCGGCGACGGCGCCGCGTCCCTGGCCGTCGGCACGCGGTCGGCGCTGCTGGCTCCGCTGTCGTCCCCCGCGCTGCTGGCGCTGGTCGACGAGCACGAAGCCGCGCACAAGCCGCCGGGACCCCCGCGCATCCACTCGCGCGAGGTCGTGCTCGAGCGGGTCCGGCGTGAGCGCCTGCGCGCGGTCCTGACCTCGGCCACACCGAGCGTCGAGACCTGGTGGCGGGCCACCGATCGCGGCGTGGCGATGACACCGCCGGCGCCGGGTCCGTGGCCGGCGGTGTCCATCGCCGACACGCGCGGCATCCTGCGCCGCGAGCCGCTCACGCCGCCGCTGGCCCGCGCCGTGCGCGAGACTCTGGCGGGGGGCCGGCGGGTGTTGCTGGTGGTCAGCCGCCTGGCCTCGGCGCTGGCGTGCGACGAGTGTGGCGAGATCGTCCGCTGTCCGCAGTGCGCGCTGGCGCTCGCCTACTCGCGCAGGGGCGCGACGCTGGCGTGCCGGCTGTGCGGCGCCACGGCGCCGTTGCTGGACGCGTGCGGCAACTGCCGGGGTCGGCGGCTCACGCCGTTCGGCTGGGGGCTGGAGCGTGTCGAGCACGCCGTGCGCCGGCGCTTCGCCAAGGCCCGCGTGGCGCGCTGGGATCCCGAGGCCTCGCGCGGGGCCCGCGGCGAGGCGCAGCGGGCGGCGGCGGCCGCCGCCGAGATCGTCATCGGCACCCGCGGCGCCCTGCGGCTGTTCGGCCCCGCCTCGCTGGGGCTGACCGGCATCATCGCGCCCGACCAGCTGCTGCGCGTGCCTGACTTCCGGGCCGGGGAGCGGATGTTCGCGCTGCTGTGGGCGGCGGCCGAGCGCGTGGGCGGCCACGGCGCGCTCGTGATCCAGTCACAGAACCCCACGCACTACGCGGTGGACGCGGTCGCGCGCCAGGACCTGGCGGCCTTCTACCGGCCCGAGCTGAAGTTCCGCGCCGAGCTCGGCTATCCGCCCTTCCGCCGGCTGGCGGTGGTGACGGTGACGGGCGGCGCCGACCCCGGCGCGCTCGCCGACGAGGTGGCGGCGGCGTTGCGCGCCTCGCCGCGGCTCACCGTGTACCCGCCCGTCGCCGAGCGCCCCCCGCGCGCGCGGCGGATCGTCGTGAAGGGTGACGCCGAGCTGCCGGCGCTGCTGGCCGCCGCGCTGGAGGACTTCCGCGGCCCGCGCCCGAAGAGCCGCGGTATCATGGACGTCGAGGTGGATCCGGTCGAATGGCCGTCCTGAAAGTCCGTCGCTACGGCGATCCCGTGCTGCGGCGCCGCGCCCGCGAGGTGGAGGCGGTGACGCCCGAGTTCCGCCGGCTGGTCGAGGACATGACGGACACGATGTACGACGAGGTGGGCATCGGCCTGGCGGCGCCGCAGGTCGGCGTGTCCGCGCGGTTGATGGTCGTCGCCGACGAGGAGGGCCGGGGCGTCCAGGCGCTCGTCAATCCCACGATCACCGCGCAAGGCGGCGTCGTGACGGCCGAGGAGGGCTGCCTGTCGCTGCCCGGGATCTTCGCCCCCGTCACGCGGGCCGAGTGGGTGTCGCTGGAGGCCCGGGACCTCGACGGCGCGCCGGTCTCGATCAAGGCGAGGGCCTTGCGCGCCCGTGTGTTCCAGCACGAGATCGATCACCTCGACGGCGTCCTCTTCATCGACCGGCTGGAGCCCGTCGTGCGCGACCGCATCAAGCGGCGGATCAAGAAGCAGGGCTTCCCGGAGGACGCCGGCCACCACGCCTTCGCGCTGTAGTCCACTGAACGTCCTCTTCTACGGCACGCCCGCGTTCGCGCTCCCCGCATTCGAGGCGCTTCGCCGCCACCACACGATCGTCACCGTCGTCACCCAGCCCGACCGGCCGGCCCACCGCGGCCACCGGCTGACGCCGCCCCCGGTCAAGCTCGCCGCGCTCGAGGCGGGCCTGCCGGTGCTGCAGCCCGCGCGGCTGCGCGACCCGGAATGGCCGGAGCGGCTGCGCGCGCTGGGCGCCGACGTCGCGGTGGTGGTGGCGTTCGGCCAGATCCTGCCGCAGGCCGTGCTCGACGCGCCCGCACGGGGGTCGATCAACATCCACGCCTCGCTCCTGCCGAGGTACCGGGGGGCCGCGCCGATCCAGTGGGCGATCATCCGGGGCGAGAGGGTCACGGGGATCACCACGTTCCAGATGGACGCCGGCATGGACACCGGTCCGGTGCTGCTCGCCGTCGACACGCCGATCGGGGCCGACGAGACCGCCGGCGAGCTGGCCGCGCGGCTGGCCCGGCTCGGCGCCCAGGTGATCCTCGACACGCTCGAGCGGCTCGACACGCTCACCCCGGTGCCTCAGCGCCACGAGGACGCCACGCTGGCCCCGCGCTTGAAGAAGAGCGACGGCGTGCTCGACTGGCGGCAACCGGCGGGCGACCTCGTGAACCGCGTGCGTGGGTGCAATCCGTGGCCGGGCGCGACGATCGCCACCTCCGGCGGCACGCTGACGCTCTGGCGGGCGCGGGCCGTCGCCGGCGAGGCGCCGCCCGGGACCCTCGTCCCGCACGAGCGGACGCTCGCCGTGGCCGCCGGGGCCGGCGCGGTGCTGCCGCTCGAGGTCCAGCCGGAGAACCGCCGCGCCGTCGGCTGGGACGAGCACGTGCGGGGCGCGCGTCTCGCCGCGGGGCAGCGGCTGGTGACGCCATGAGCGCGGCGGCCGGCCGGCGATCGAGCGCGCGCGACGCTCGGGCGCCGCGGCCGTCGCCCGCCCGGGCCGCCGCCGCGCGCGTGCTGGAGCGCGTGGAAACCGACGCGGCGTTCGCCGACCTGGCCCTCGACGCCGAGCTGTCCCGGCAGGCGCTGCCGCATCGCGACGCCGCGCTGGCGACCGAGCTGGTCTACGGCACGCTACGCTGGCAGCGCTACCTGGACTGGATCCTGGCGCCCCATTCGCGGCGGCGGCTGCCCGCGCTGGACCCGCGCGTGCGCGTGCTGCTCAGGATGACCGCCTACCAGGTCGCGGTGCTCGAGCGGGTCCCGGCCTTCGCGGCGGTGAACGACGCCGTCACGCTGGCGAGGGGCGCGCCGGGCGTCGCCGCCTACGTCAACGCCGTGCTTCGCGCGTTCACCCGGCGCGGCGTCGCCGAGCGCGAGCCCACGCCGCCGCGCGACCCGCTGGAAGCGCTGGCCACGCGCTGCTCGTTCCCGACGTGGCTGGCCGGGCGGTGGGTCGCACGCTACGGCGCTGCGGAGGCCGGGGCGCTGATGCGGGCTCTCAACGAGCGCCCCCCGCTGACCGTCCGTGCGAATACGCTGCGCACGAGCCGTGAGGCGCTGGTCGCGCGCCTGCGCGAGGACCACGTCGAAGCCGGCATCACCGCCCTGGCCCCGGAGGGCGTCGCGGTCCACGGCGGCGGCGACCCCGGCGGCTGGCGCGTCTTCGCGGAGGGCGCGTGTGTCGTGCAGGACGAGGGCTCGATGCTGGTGGCGCGGCTGCTCGAGCCGGAGCCCGGCGCCACGATCGCCGACGTGTGCGCGGCACCGGGCACCAAGACGACCCACCTCGCCCAGCTGATGGACAACCGCGGGCGCGTGCTGGCGTTCGACCCGCAGCCGGCGCGTCTCGGCCGCGTCGGCGAGGCCGCCGCGCGGCTGGGGGTGACGATCGTGGAGGCGGTTGTCGGGGAGGTGGAAGCGCTGGCGCCGCCTCGGGCCGGCACCTGTGACGGCGTGCTGGTCGACGCCCCCTGCACCAACCTGGGCGTGCTGCGGCGCACCCCCGAAGTGAAGTGGCGCCGGCAGCCGGCCGACCTCGTGGCCGCCGCCGGACGCCAGCGCAGCATCCTGGCGGCGGCCGGCGCGCTCGTGCGCCCGGGCGGCCGCCTCGTCTATGCGACGTGCTCCCTCGAGCCGGAGGAGAACGACGAGGTCGCGCGCGACTTCCTCGCGGCCCGTCCCGACTTCGTCGTGGATCCGCCGCCGGCGTCTCCCGTCGCGCCCGGCGCCGACGGCTTCGTGCGCTGCCTGCCGCACCGGCACGGGACCGACGGCTTCACGGCTGTCCGGTTCCGCCGGCGCTGAGACGTTTGGGGTATAACAGGGACGTGATCAAGATCGCGCCCTCGATCCTCTCAGCGGACTTCGGCGTCCTGGCCGAGGAGATCGCCAGGGTGGAGGCCGCAGGCGCCGACCAGCTGCACATCGACGTGATGGACGGCCGCTTCGTGCCGAACATCTCGATGGGCTTCCCGATCCTCGACGCCATCCGCAGGCGCACGCGGCTGCCCCTCGACCTGCACCTGATGATCGTCGAGCCGGAGAAGTACCTGGGCGAGTTCGCCGCGCGCGGCGCCGACATGCTGACCGTCCACGTCGAGGCGTGCCCGCACCTGCAGCGCACCCTCGTCAGCATCCGAGAGCTGGCCGCCAGGCGTGGCGCCCCCGTGAAGGCCGGTGCCGCACTCAACCCGTCCACGCATCACTCGGTGCTCGACTACGTGGTCGACGACCTCGACCTCGTGCTGGTGATGTCGGTGAACCCCGGCTTCGGCGGCCAGAGGCTCATCCCCGCCGTCTATCCCAAGATCCGCCAGATCCGCACCCTGCTGGCGAAGCGCGCCGTCGACGTCTCGATCGACGGAGGCGTCAAGGTCGAGCACGCCCGGCCGCTCGTCGAGCACGGCGCCTCGATCCTGGTGGCCGGCTCCGCGGTATTCGAGGCGCCCGACCCGGCCGCCGTCATCAAGCAGATGCGCACGGCCGCCGTCTGACCCACACCTCCGCCCCCCAACCGCGCAAGATCCGCGCTCGCGACGGTGAAGAAGTCGCCGGGCTCCCACGCCGACGTCGATCGTCCGGGTTCCGAAACCCCTGATTCTGCGCACTTTCAGCTCTGGCAGTCGCCTTGCTCTGCTTGCAGGGTGGAGGGCCAATGTGAGATTGCTCAAAGCGCTCGGAATCCGGCGGTGGGACTGGCGGACGTGCTGGCGCACCTACGATTTCTGGCGCTTCGTGGCGGTGTGGTTGGTGCCGTTCGGGTTCATGCTCCTCGTGCTCGAGTGGCAGCCGATTCGAGCCCGCGTTCGTCCCCGTCTCTGATCCCCGGTCTCTTTCGCTCACGGAGTTGAAATTTTCCGCATAGTTGCGTAGACTCACAGTCTTTCCATGCTTGACTCCCTCGGCGCGCGACTTCAGTCCATCTTCGACCGCCTGGGCAGCCGTGGCCGGCTGACCGAGGACAATATCCAGGAGGCCCTGCGCGAGGTGCGCGTGGCGCTGCTGGAGGCGGACGTCAACTTCAAGGTCGTGCGCGGCTTCCTCGAGCGCGTGCGCGAAAGGGCCGTCGGGCAGGACGTCCTCAGGTCGTTGACGCCGGCCCAGCAGGTCGTGAAGGTGGTGCACGACGAGCTGGTCGAGCTGCTCGGGGGCAGCGGCCATCGCCTCTCGCCCGCGCCCCATCCCCCCACGGTCATCATGCTGATCGGCCTGCAGGGCTCGGGCAAGACCACGACGGTCGCCAAGCTCGCGCGCCTCTACGGCCAGCAGGGCCAGCACCCGATCCTGGCCGCCGCCGACATCTACCGGCCCGCCGCTCAGGACCAGCTGCACACGCTGGGCGGCCAGATCGGCGTGCCCGTGGTGGGCGGCGGCGGCCAGACGCCGCTCGAGATCTGCCGGGCCGCGCGGGAGGAGGCGGCCGCCCGCGGGCTCACGCCGCTGATCCTCGACACCGCCGGCCGCCTGCACATCGACGAGGCGATGCTGGAGGAGCTGAGGGCGATCAAGCGCGAGGTGGCTCCCCACCACGTGCTGCTCGTCGTGGACGCCATGACCGGCCAGGACGCCGTCACCGTCGCCGACCGCTTCAACCAGGCCGTCGGCATCGACGCGGTGATCCTGACCAAGATGGACGGCGACTCCCGCGGCGGCGCCGCCCTGTCGGTGCGCCACGTCACCGGGCGGCCCATCGCCTTCGTGGGCGTGGGCGAGAAGACCGACGCGCTGGAGCCCTTCCATCCCGACCGCCTGGCCTCGCGCATCCTGGGTATGGGCGACGTGCTGTCGCTCGTGGAGAAGGCCCAGCAGACGGTCGACCAGGAGACGGCCCAGGCGCTGGTGCGCAAGCTTCGGGAGGACAGCTTCTCGCTCGAGGATTTCCGCGAGCAGCTCCAGCAGCTGCGCAAGATGGGGCCGCTCGACCAGATCATGGGGATGCTGCCGCTCGGCAAGCTGTTCAAGGGGGCGGCACCGGCCGAGCTGGACGGCGAGCAGGCCGACCTCGGCCGCTTCGATGCGATCATCTCGTCCATGACGCCGGCCGAGCGCCGCAATCCCGAGGTCATCAACGGCAGCCGCCGCCAGCGCATCGCGCGCGGCAGCGGCACCACCGTCCAGGACGTGAACCGGCTGCTCAAGCAGTATGCGCAGCTGCGCAAGATGATGAGGCAGCTCAAAGGCATGGAGGGCAAGCTCGGCAAGCTGAAGAACCTGCCGGGCTTCCCGACGCTGAGGGGGTGACGAGGTGGTAACCATTCGACTTCGACGTGAAGGCTCGAGCAAGCGGCCCCGCTACCGCGTGGTGGTGGCGGAGTCGCGCGCCCCGCGCGATGGCCGCTTCATCGAGATCATCGGGCACTACAACCCGGTCACGCAGCCGCCCACGGTCTCCATCGACCGGGCCCGGGCCACGGCGTGGATCAGCAAGGGGGCCCAGCCCTCCAACACCGTGAAGAAGCTCATCGCGGTGGCCGCCAGGGCGGAGGCGTAGCGACGGAGGACCTCGTCGTCATCGGCGAGGTGACGCGGCCGCACGGGTTGCGGGGGGAGCTGCGGGTCATGCCGCACACCGACCGGCCCGAGCGGTTCGACAGGCTGGTCGAGTGCGTGCTGTGGGATCCGGCCAGCGACGTCCGCAGCCCGCGCCGGATCGTGGGGGTGCGCCGGCAGGGCGGGGCGGTCCTGCTCTCGCTCGGGGAGTGCGACTCGCCCGAGGCGGCGCGCGCGCTGGTGGGGCGCCTGGTGGCGTTGCCGCGCGCGCAGGCGCTGCCCCCGCCGCCCGGCCACGTGTATCCGTGGCAGCTGGTCGGCTGCCGGGTCGTCACCGAGGACGGCGCCGTCGTGGGCGAGGTGAGCGGCATCGAACCGTCGCCCGCCCACGACCTCTGGGTCGTGCGCGGCCCCGAGCGCGAGCACCTGATCCCGGCGGTGCCGGCGATCGTGCAGGAGGTGGACGTGGACGCGCGCCGGGTGGTGATCCGGCCGCCGGAGGGATTGCTCGAGCTGTAGGCGTGGTCCATGCGCATCGACATCGTGACGCTGTTCCCGACGATGGTGGAGCCGGCCGTCTCGGAGTCGATCCTGGGGCGCGCGCGGGCGCGCGGGCTCGTTGACATCCGGGTCGTCAATCTCCGAGACTACGCGGAGGGCCGGCACCGGGTCGCCGACGACTACCAGTTCGGCGGCGGCGGCGGGATGGTCCTGAAGCCGGAGCCCCTCTTCGCGGCAGTCGACGCACTGCGGACGTCCGAGACCCGGGTGATCCTGATGGACCCCCGGGGCCGGCGGTTCACCCAGGAGGTCGCGGCCGGGCTGGCGCGCGGGTCGCACCTGATCCTGCTCGCCGGACGCTACGAGGGCGTGGACGAGCGCGTGGCCGAGGGCCTCGCCGACGAGACGCTCTCGATCGGCGACTACGTGCTGACCGGCGGAGAGCTCCCCGCGCTGGTCGTCGCCGACGCGGTGACCCGGTTGCTGCCGGGCGTGCTGGGCGGTGAGGGCGCGGCCGAGCGCGAGTCGTTCGCGAGCGGGCTGCTGGAACCGCCGCAGTACACGCGGCCCGAGGAGTTCCGCGGCGCTCGGGTGCCGGCGGTGTTGCTGTCCGGCGACCATGCGCGCATCGCGCGCTGGCGGCGGGCGCGGGCGCTGTGGCTGACATGGCGGCGGCGTCCGGATCTGTTAGCGCGGGCGACGCTGGACGCGGCCGACCGCCGCTGGATCGAGCGGTTCGAGCGTGGAGAAACGCCGTCGGACGACGACGCGCGCTGAAGCCGAGGAAAGGGAGAGAGAGCACCGTCATGGACGCCATCCGGTTGGTCGAGGCCGCGCAGCTCAAGAAGGATCGCCAGGGCTTCCAGCCCGGCGATCAGGTGCGCGTGCACGTGAAGGTCATCGAGGGCGAGAAGGAGCGGACCCAGGTGTTCGAGGGCACCGTCATCCGCCGCCGGGGCGAGGGCGCGCGGGCGTCGTTCACCGTGCGCCGGATCTCCTACGGCGTGGGCGTCGAGCGGACCTTCCCCGTGCACTCGCCCCGCATCGAGCGGGTGGAGATCGTGCGGCGAGGTCTCGTGCGCCGCTCCAAGCTCTACTACCTGCGCGAGCTGGCCGGCAAGGCTGCCCGCCTGAAGGAAAAGCGCGCCGTCGTCGTGCCGGCCACCGCCGCCACCTCCGAGGAATAGCACCCACCCCCGCCCGGCGTGACGCCGCCCACGGCGCCCTACCGGTTCGAAGCCCAGGCCTGGAGGACCGGCCTGACGCGCATCGCCGGTGTCGACGAGGCCGGGCGGGGTCCGCTGGCGGGGCCGGTGGTGGCCGCCGCGGTCATCATCGCTCCCGACCGCCGCATCCGCGGCATGGCCGACAGCAAGCTCCTGCCGCCGGAACGGCGGGAGGAGCTGTTCAGCGTGATTCACGAGCGCGCCGTCGCGGTGGGCGTGGGCATCGTCGATCACCTCACGATCGACCGAATCAACATCCTCGAGGCGACGCGGGTGGCCATGGTCCAGGCGCTGGGCGCCCTCGTGGTGGCTCCCGAGCTGGTCATCACCGACTTCGTGGCGCTCCGGGCGCTGACCTGCCCGCAGCGCAACCTGGTGGACGGCGACGCCCGCTGCGCCAGCGTGGCGGCGGCGTCGATCGTGGCCAAGGTCACCCGCGACCGCCTCATGCGGGAGGTCGACCGGGCGTTTCCCGCCTACGGCTTCGCGCGTCACAAGGGGTACGCAACGGCCGAGCACCTCGCGGCCATCGACCGTCACGGGCTCTGTCCCCTGCACCGCCGCTCGTTCGTGAGTGCCTGGCGCCAGGGCGTGCTGTTCGTGCTCGAGGAGGACGACGACAGGCGATCGAGCCCGGGTAGACCATGCTGATCCGGGCATTGCTCGCGGTCCACGCGCTGGCGGGGATGTTCGCGCTCGTCGTCGCGCCGATCGCGATGGTGACGGTCAAGGGCGCCCCCGCCCACCGGCCCTGGGGTGCCGTGTACTACTGGGCAATGGCCACCGTGGCCGCGACGGCCGTCGTGCCCGCGGCACCCCGCTGATCGTGCTGTGGGTCACGGACTACAGGCGGCGCTTCGCGGCCTCCGCCTCGACCCGTCGGTGATCGCCGCCGGCTGAGCCCGGCAGGCCGTTCGGGGCGGCCGCATCGAACATTGGACATTGTCGTCGCCGCCGCGCCGGGTGAGGCTGCGGGCATGGCTGACCGCCGGCACACGCTCGGGCGAGCGGCGGAGGACGCCGCCGCCGGCTTCCTGCAACAGGCGGGCATCGCCGTGGTCGAGCGCAACGTGCGCTTCGCCGCGGGCGAGATCGACCTCGTGTGCCGCGACGACGGCGTCGTCGTGTTCGTCGAGGTGAAGTGCCGCCGCGCCGGCTGGGACGAGTCGCCGGCCGCGGCCGTGTCCTGGCGCAAGCAGCGCCGGCTCACGCAGCTGGCCCAGCTCTACCTCAAGTGGCGCCGCCTGGAGGGCGCTCGCTGCCGCTTCGACGTCGTCAGCGTCACGCTGAGCGGGCGCGGCGCGCTCGAGCTGCGTCACGTCCGCTCCGCGTTCGACGCCAGCGCTTAGGAGCGGGCCGGCACAACTGTGTGCACGATTTGCAGGGCGACGAAAACCATCTTCGACGCAAAACGCATGTGTTCGTCGGACGCGATATCAAGAAGACGTGTCCGCGATGAGCGTCGGCCCGCAGGCTTGCGACGAGCTTCTGCGATGACTCTAGGCAGCACGCTTCGGCATCTCACGTCTCTCTCCTTGTCCTTGACCATCTCTCCCGTTGCCGCCCGTCGGGGTGGCGCCCGACCAACCCCGTGCGCTCCCGATCAGGCGTGACCCGCGCGGGTGGGCCTCGTTCAGGTCCGAGGCGCGCACGGAGGGCGAAGTCCGGGTGCCGATGCGGATGCGTCATCCGAGCCCGGCTGCTCGCGCGATCAGAAACAACCCTGCCCCGACGACGACGGCTCCGATGGCTCGCGCGACGCGCTCACCCGCCGGTGCGAGACGTTCGACGGTGATGGCGGCTGCCACGACTGCCATCGCGCGAAGGTCCATGACCCCGATGACGAGGAGGATCGCCGTCAGGCCGGCACAGCAGTAGCTGCAGTGGAGACCAATGCGCAGGCCGTGTCGCCAGGCCGTGCCGGCGTCGGCCGGCAGCGTATGGCCGCGACCGGGCGCCGTCCTGCGGCAGGCAAGGTGACGCGCCTTCCACGCGGTGAACTGGAGTGTGCCGGCGATCAGGACGACCCCACCGACCGCGGTCGGAACGGCGCGCGCCAGCGCCGGCTGCTGCATCTCGACCGCCGCCAACGCGACGCCCAGCGGAAACGCGGCCATTCCGAACACGGTCCACACGGAGAAGTACCCCACGCCCACGAGCGCGGTCAGCCGAGCCAGGCGCGCCTCGCCTGTGCTGCCGACGGCCTGGCGGTAGCGCCACAGCATGGGGACCAGGGACGGCAGCATCATCGCCACCATCATCACGACCCACATGCCGAGGAACGACGCCGCGGCGCCGGGCCACGTCTGGCCGGGCATCTGCATCCACGCCATCGACATGGTCCAGCCGCCGGGCATCGGCATCTCGCCCATCGCCGACATGAACTCGCACCAGGCGATCGTCAGCGCCGCGCTGGCGGCGAAGAGCAGCGCTGAGACGCCGAAGAAGGCGTGCTGGGACGCTCGCTCGGAAGCCATACGTCGTGAGATCTCCCATCCTCCAGCTGCGCCACGACAACCACGACGTGGCTCAGCGCTTGTCGTACTCGTCGTGGCGGCGCCACCAGACGCCCGTCTCGTTACGCCCCTTGGGGGCGCGGTCGAGCCACTGGTACATGCCCCAGAGGCCGTCCAGTCCGCGCGCATAGGTGGAATAAGCGTGGTAGACGACGCC